>JBEAPO010000030.1:0-5039 GCA_041164425.1 Actinomycetota bacterium | reverse complement strand
GCGCGGGGTCGACACCGCGTGGTGCGCGCCGTGCAGGTGTCACCCTCATTCCTCGGGGTGAGTTTTCGATCGTTCTCGCCGGTATCGCCATCGCCGGTGGAATCGACTCCGACCTCGGCCCGATCACCGTCGCCTACGTTCTCTTGCTGGCCGTCGGTGGCTCGGTCGCCGCGCGATTCGTCAATTGAATTGGAGCGGGTGACGGGAATCGAACCCGCATTCTCAGCTTGGGAAGCTGATGTTCTGCCACTGAACTACACCCGCGGGCAGTTGTGGCCTGAAGGATACCAGTGGGTCTTGGCTATGGTTTCTGACGTGATTCTGTCCGACCGCGACCTGCGTGCCGAGATCGACAAGGGCTCCATCGTCATCGAACCCTTCGACGCTGCGTGCGTGCAACCATCATCGATCGACGTCAAGGTGTCGAACCTTTTCCGCGTGTTCCGCAATCACACGGCACCGGTTCTCGACGTGAAGAAAGACTTGAGCGGCCTCATGGAACTCGTCGAGGTTCCCGAAGGCGAGGCGTTCCTCTTGCATCCCGGCGAATTCGCGCTCGGGTCGACCCTCGAACGTGTCGCCGTTCCCACTCCCCTCGTTGCCCGCGTCGAAGGAAAGAGGTCCCTCGGTCGGCTGGGTCTCGTCATCCACTCGACGGCCGGCTTCATCGACGCCGGCTTCGATGGGCACGTGACACTGGAGTTGGCAAACCTTGCGAACCTGCCGATCACCCTCTACCCGGGGATGAAGATCGGTCAGATCAGTTTCATCACGATGACGTCACCCGCGGAGCGCCCCTACGGCTCGGGCGCGAACGGCTCAAAGTATCAGGGCCAGCGTGGCCCGACGCCGAGTCGCTATTTCGAGAACTTCAAGTAGCCGTTACTCGCCGGCGACGGGAGCCGACAGTGGGGCGTCGGCCATCGCGTTGCGCTCGCCGTTTTCGATGGCGTCGAGAACGTGGATGGCGATGTCGGCAACCTTGACCGCATCTTCCTCGGCCCCGGCAGCCTTCACGCCGTCGTCGAGCATGATGTAGCAGAACGGACACGCGGTGGCGACGCGGGTTGCGCCGGTGCTGAGTGCCTCGCGGGCGCGCTCGTCGTTCACCTTGGTGCCGATGGATTCCTCCATCCACATGCGGGCGCCACCGGCGCCACAGCACATGCCCTTGGTGCCGTTGCGCGGCATCTCGACGATCTGCACGCCCTTGATGCTGCCGACCACCTTGCGCGGCGCCATGTAGACGTCGTTGTGGCGGCCGAGGTAGCACGAGTCGTGGTACGTGATGCGGTCGTCGAGTGTTGCGCCGCTCATGTCGAGCTGGCCGCTCGCGATGAGCTGCTCGAGCAGTTCGCTGTGGTGCACGACCTCGTAGTTGCCGCCCAGTTGCGGGTACTCGTTTTTCAGCGTGTTGAAGCAGTGCGGGCACTGGGTGATGATCTTTTTCACGCCCATGCCGTTCAGCATCTCGACGTTCGGCATGGCGAGCATCTGGAACAGGTACTCGTTGCCCGAACGACGGGCCGAGTCACCGGTGCACATCTCGGACGGTCCGAGAACTGCGACGTCGATGCCTGCGCGCTTCAACAGCTTCGCCATCGACTGCGTGACCTTCTTGTTCTTGTCGTCGAAGCTGCCCGCGCAGCCGACCCAGTAGAGGTATTCGGTCTGCAGCGGTGAACCCGGGTCGACAACTTCGACTTCGAGACCGTTTGCCCAGTCGGCGCGGTCACCCTGGTTCATGCCCCATGGGTTGCCCTGGTTTTCCATGGCGCGATATGCGTTGCCCAGTTCGGCGGGGAAGTTCGACTCCATCAGCGACAGGTAGCGGCGCATGTCGAGGATCTTGTCGAGGATCTCGATGTTCACCGGACAGATCTCATCGCAGGCCTTGCACGAGGTGCACGACCACACTTCTTCGGCAGTGATGCGTTCGAAGAGCGAGTTGGCGCCGATTGTGATCTCTTTGTCGGTGCCGATGGGGGGCGACACGCGGCCACCCTCGGCGTGCGCGGCGGTTGCCGCCATCACTTCACCGGTCTTCAGAACGATCTCGCGTGGGTCGAGCGGCTTGCCCGTGGCATGTGCGGGGCACACGCTGGTGCAACGGCCGCACATGGTGCAGGCGTCGGTGTCGAGCAACTGCTTCCAGGTGAAGTCTTCGACGACCGCCGCGCCGAACGACTCAAGCGATGTTTCGGTGAGGTTCGGCATCGCCTTCATCGCACCCTTCGGGCGCTCGCGATCCTTCAGGTACATGTTGAGCGGCGACGTGAAGATGTGTCGCAGCATCGTGATGGGCAACAACAAAAGGAACGCCACGAACGTGAGGACGTGGGCGACCCACCAGATCTGGTGCCAATTCTCGAGCGTGTTCACCGACATTCCGTCGAAGATCTGCGCGAGCGGATAGCCGACGAAGCTCCACTTCTCGAAGTCCATGTTGGTGCCCGATGCCGACTGCTCGGCAATGCGGAATGCCTCGGCGCCGAAGCCGGTGACACCGATACCCAGCAACACGCCGAGGATTGCCGCGTGTTCTGGCTTGGTCTTGATGCGGATGCGGTACGGACGCTGGACGTAACGACGAAGAATCGCCCATACGACGCCGGCCGTGAACACAACGCCGGCGAGATCGCCGATCATCGCGTAGGCCTGGTACACGCGGCCGTGCAGGAACTTCAAGCTCTCGGGCATTTGGTGGTCGATTTCGAGAACCGTGGTGACGCCCAGCAAAACGAGGAACCCGAAGTAGATCATCGAGTGCATGAGTCCCGCGGCCGAGTCGCGCAGAAGGGTGCGCATGTAGACGCCGGCGCGGTAGTCAGCGAGGCGACGCTTCACGTTCTTTGGCGTGGTGCGGCGCCGGTCGGGTGCGCCGCGCTCCCAGTTGCGCACGCGGTCGGCGAAGCGCAGCGAACCCCACACGATGAGCATCGGGATGAGTGTGTAGAAGGCGGCCTGTAACGGCCCGGGAATTCCGTGGAAGACCTCGCGGCCGATGGCCGAGTCGCCGTGCCATTTGGTGATTTGGGGCAAGATGCCCGAGACCACGGTGAAGGACCCGACTCCGACGCCGATGGCTATCGAGAGTTGGTGGGGCTTGAATCGACGCGGTGCTCCGTCGGTGTTTGCAGGTGCGCTCGGGCTGCTCATAGCGATGGCAACCCTACTTGCCGTGCTCTTGGCTTGTCCCACAGAGGGACTTGCCGTGCTCTTGGCTTGTCCCACAGAGGGACGAGCCGGGTCAAGCGTCAGCCGTAGTGGGCGCGATCGAGGTCGCGGATGCGGGTGGCGAGGGCCGCGAGCAGCTTGTGGCCGACGGCCGGGACTTCGTCGATGACCGCGAGCAGCTTGCGCTGTTCGAGAACGAGCACCTCGCACTCGGCGTCACACACAACCGTCGCGGTGCGTGAGCCCTGGTCGAGGAGCGAAAGTTCGCCGACCATCGTGCCGGCCTGGGCCGTTGCGATCTTCTTGCCGTTGCGCTTCACCGTGGCGGTGCCCGACAGGATGACGTAGGCCTGCTTGCCTGCGGTGCCCTGGGTGATCATCGTGGTGCCCGCCTTCAGCGTGACGCGCTCGGATGCCTTGGCGATCTTGCCGAGGTCGCGGGCGTTGCACGACGAGAAGAGAGGAACGTTGGCGAGGTGCTGGAGGGGGGTCTTTTTCGAGGCCATGTGGTGAGCATAAACCGATTCCGAAATGACTTTGTGCAAATGCGCCAAGGGTCACGCGTGACGCTCGACGCGTCAGCGGGTGGTCGGCTACGAAGAGAACTTCACTTCGACTGGTTCGCGACGGCCGCCGCCGCAGCGGCGATGGCATCTTGGTCGCCAAGGTAGGCGACGTCGGTCACCTTCATCTGCGAGTCGAATGCGTAGCGGCGCGGAACGCCGGTGGGAATGTTCAGCTCCGCGATGTCGACCTCGCTGATGCCTTCGAGGTACATGACGAGAGCGCGCAGGCTGTTGCCGTGGGCAGTGATGAGCACGTTCATGTCGGCCTGCAGTTGCGGCGCGACCTCACCGTTCCAATAGGGAAGCACGCGGGCAACGACGTCTTTCAGACACTCGGTCGAGGGCAAAGCGCTGCGATCGATGAAGCGGTAACGCGGGTCGTTCACGGGGTGCTCGGGGCTCGCGGCATCCACGGCCGGCGGCGGAACGTCGAAACTACGCCGCCAGAGGTTGGTCTGTTCGGCACCGTGCCGCGCGGCGGTTTCCTTCTTGTCGAGGCCTTGCAGTGCGCCGTAGTGGCGTTCATTCAGTCGCCAGTCGCGCTGCAACGGCAACCAGACCTGGCCCATTTCACGCAGTGCGAGGTGGCATGTCATCACCGCACGGGTGAGCACGCTCGTGTGCGCAAAGTCGAACCGCAGACCCTCGTCGCGCATCACGGTTCCGGCAGAGCTTGCTTCACGTTCACCCTGCGCGGTCAGTTCGACGTCGTGCCAACCGGTGAAGAGGTTCAGTTCGTTCCACGTGCTCTGGCCGTGGCGGAGGAGAACGAGTGTTCCGGTCATACGGGAATCGTAGAAGGCGCGCCGCGCGTGCCGGCAACGAAACGACCCGGCAACACACCGGTGTGTTCACCGTTCTCGAACGTGACGGCGCCCGACTTCACGGTGGCGACGTAACCGTGAGCGTCCTGCACGAGGCGCCGTCCGCCTGCGGGAAGGTCGTTCACCAGTCGCGGAGGCGCGGCACCGAGACGGTCAATGTCGATCACGTTCAGGTCGGCGATCATGCCCGGGGCGACGACGCCACGGTCGAGCCAGCCGACGTGCTGTGCGGTGCGTTGCGTGACGTGGTGCACCATGAACTCGAGCGGCAAACGCTCGCCACGGCTGCGCTTTTGCGACCAGTGCGCAACTGCCGTGGTGGTGAAAGACCCGTCGCAAATCGCGCCGCAGTGTGCGCCCGCGTCGGAAAGACCGATGACGGAACGCGGTGACAACAACATCTCGCGTACGGCGTCGAGGTTGCCCGATACGTAGTTGAAGAGCGGCATGTACAGCAGTTGGCGGCCGTCGT
>JBEAPO010000029.1:0-3294 GCA_041164425.1 Actinomycetota bacterium | reverse complement strand
AACTGACGCGTACGAACCCGAGTCGCCGACCATGCGGGCACGCACCGCTGTCAATGTGCCCTCGGCATCGCAGCCGACCGTGTACTCCATGCGAATCGGGTGGCGCTTGGCATGAATGAGGAGGCTCTCCTCGCGCGACAGGGTGCACTTCACCGGACGCTGCAGGAGCCACGCGGCAAGTGCAGTCTGTCCCTGGTTCGACATGTCCTCCTTGCCGCCGAACGCACCGCCGTTCGAGACCAGCTCGACCGTCACCGTGTCGGTGGGCACGTCGAGAATGGCGCAGATCTGGTCGCGGTCGTCCCACACGCCTTGTCCGCCCGAGTACACATGCAGCGTGCCGGCGTCGGGGTCGGGCACTGCGAGCGTCGATTCAGGTTCGAGGAATGCGTGCTCGATGCGCTGGGTTTGGAAGGTCTCGGTGACCACGTGCGCACTGGCGGCGAGTGCGCCGTCGACGTCGCCGCGCACGTATTCGCTGCGCGACAGCACATTCGAATCGGTGCCCCACACGGCGATTTCCGGGTCGTCGATAGCCGCCACGGCGTCGACGATGGGCCGCAACGGCGCGTACTCGACGTGCACGAGTGTCGCCGCCGCACGGGCCTGACGCCGGGTCTCGGCGACCACGATCGCCAGCACATCGCCGGCGTATGAGGTGCGCTCACCTTCGCCGATGAAAACCGGCCAATCCTTGTAGATGATGCCGACTTTGCGCACTCCCGGCACGTCGGCAGCCGTGTACACGGCGACGACGCCGGGTGCGGCGAGCGCCGCGGACGTGTCGATGCGAACGATGTCTGCGCGTGCGTGCTCGGTGAGGTGCAACGCGGCATGGAGCATGCCGGGCACCCTGATGTCGTCGACGTAGCCACGGTCGCCGAGCGCGAGTGCCTCGGCTTCGTACTTCGCGCCGCGCGATCCGACGCCGCCCGGCATCTCGACTGTCACCGGTGTTCCCTTGGCGACAGTCTCGATTGCCTCGAGCACCTTCACATATCCGGTGCAGCGACACAGGTGTGCGCCGAGATGGCGGGCCATGTCGGCGCGCTTCAGGTCGGCACCTTTCTTGTCGATCTGCGACTTGGCGCGCATCACGATGCCGGGAATGCAGAATCCGCACTGCAGTCCGCCGCATGCGGCGAACGCTTCTGAGTAGGTGCTGCGCTCTGCTTCGTCGAGTCCTTCCAGTGTGGTGATGTCGCGACCCTCGGCCTTGGCGATCGGGTACTGGCACGACACCTGGGCCTTGCCGTCGATCATCACCGTGCAACACCCGCACTGACCAGACGGCGAGCAGCCGTCTTTCGGGGAGGTGATGTCGAGTTCGTCTCGGAGTGCCGACAGAAGGCTCGGGTGGTCGGGGGCCACCGTGACGTCGCGTCCATTGACCCGAAACGACACTCGAGTGGAGGGAGAAACATCGGTCACGCAGGGCAACTTATACGATTTGTCAACCTGAAGTCCCCAAGAATCAAGGGTTCTAGTCGCAAAGGGGGACGGAATGCGCCCTAAGGTGCGGGTGTGCGATCAGCTTGGGTTCGACGCCCCGTGACCGTGGTTGGAGTGTCTCTGCTGGCGCTTGTCCTCACCGTCGGGTTGCCGATCTGGGTCCCGCTGCTCGGCTTTGTCGACCTGGTGAGGGGGCAGACCCGGCTGCCGTTGGTGCGTCTCGTGGCGTTTGCTCTCGCGTGGGCGTGGCTCGAGGTCGTTGCGGTGTCAGCGGCGGTGTGGCTGTGGGTGACTGGCCGTGCACGACAGTGGGACCCGCACTATGCGCTGCAGAAATGGTGGACGGCTCGAATTCTCGGTGCATTGCGGTACACGATCGGGCTGCAGGTTGCGGTTGAGGTCCCCGACGATTGGGGTGACGGGCCCTACGTGGCGTTGTGCCGGCATGCGAGCCTCGGCGATGCAGTGATGAGCTGCTGGGTTCTGTCGTCAACCGGGAGCTTGAAGCCGCGTTACGTGCTCAAGAAGGAACTGAAGTCGATGCCGTCGATCGACATCTTCGGGCACCGACTTCCGAACTACTTCGTCGATCGGTCGTCGTCGAACATGTCTGCAGAACTCGTCGGCATCGAACAGATGGCGTACGGGCTCGACGGTCAGCAGGTGGCGGTGATCTTCCCGGAAGGGACCCGCGCGAGCGACGCGAAGCGGAGGCGCGAGTTGGAGCGCCTCGCCGTGCGCAATCCTCCGCGCGCCGAGCGTCTCGCCGGGCTCAAGCACCTCCTCCCGCCGAAGAGCGCGGGGGCATCGTCGCTCCTCGCCTCCGTGCCTGGTGCCGATGTACTGCTCATGCGCCACAGCGGCTTCGACGGGCTCGACACGTTCAAGGGAATTCTCGCGCGACTTCGGCAGGGACCGCCGAGGGCGCGCGTGGTGG
The DNA here is from genome assembly GCA_041164425.1 of Actinomycetota bacterium. Taxonomy (GTDB): domain Bacteria; phylum Actinomycetota; class Acidimicrobiia; order Acidimicrobiales; family Ilumatobacteraceae; genus F1-20-MAGs119. The sequence goes on along the minus strand of JBEAPO010000029.1, from coordinate 905 downwards.
TGGAGAGGTTCGTGCGCGAGGAGATCGACCGCGCAGGAGCCTTCGCCGAGTGGCTCGACGACAAGTGGCTCCAGATGGACGATCTGGTGGCGCGTGCGATCGAAGGGAGAACACAACATGGGTGAAGCACTTCTGACCGCAGCGGTCACCATCGCGGTGGTGATGGTCACAACGTGGATCATCAGCGTGGTGATCAAGAACGCATCAATCGTCGACATCGTCTGGGGTCTCGGCTTTGTGGCGGTGGCGTGGGTTCTGTGGTGGCGCATCGACGGAGACAGCACGCGTCAGTTGTTGTTGGCGGTGATGGTCGGCGCATGGGGTCTCCGACTCGGCGGCTATCTCGCAAAACGAAATCTCGGTCACGGCGAGGACTGGCGCTACGTGCTGATGCGCAAGAATCACGGAGCAAAGTTCCCGATCGTGAGCCTCGTCACCGTGTTCGGTCTGCAGGGCACCATCATGTGGGCGGTGTCGCTGCCGGTGCAGTTCGGCAACGGCGACGCCACACCGCCCGTGGGTCCGTTGGCCGTGTTCGGCATCATCATCTGGGCGGTCGGGCTCGCGTTCGAGGTGATCGGCGACGCCCAGCTGGCCCGGTTCAAGGCCGATCCGGCAAGCGCCGGCCAGGTGATGGACAAGGGTCTGTGGCGCTACACGCGCCATCCCAACTATTTCGGTGATGCTCTCCTGTGGTGGGGCATCGGCATCGTCGGGGCCGAGACCGGATCAGGAGTGATCGGGCTCCTCGGGCCGCTGGTGATGACGGTGTTCCTCACGAAGGTGTCGGGTGTTCCGATGCTCGAGCACTCGATGGCGAAGCGTCGTCCTGGGTATGCCGACTACGTGAAGCGAACGAGCGCCTTCATTCCGCGGCCGCCACGTTCACTCTGACGAGTGCCGTC
>JBEAPO010000028.1:0-2801 GCA_041164425.1 Actinomycetota bacterium | reverse complement strand
CGGCAAGTGGGTATTCAGGCAGCGCGAGCGGAAAGCTAAAGGTCTCCTCGACTCCGACACAGTTCAACAACTTGAGAGCCTTCCTGGTTGGAAGTGGGCAGGTCACAATATGACCCTTCGGGCGACCTCGCAGGGTGAATAGTCCGTACCAACTCCGTACCAGTCGGGCATCAAACCCAACAAACACTGGAGGCGACGCCGGGAATCGAACCCGGATAAACGGCTTTGCAGGCCGCTGCGTAAGCCATTCCGCCACGTCGCCAGCGACAGCCGCAAGCGACCGCGCGAGGCGATGCTATCGGTTGTTGTCCTTGTCTCCTCGCGTCTTCGGCACGTCGAAATTCGTGGAGCCTCGTTGGGGTTTGGGTCGCAAACCTACGTCGCGTAGAACCTGCCCAACTCCGTATTTCCATCCACGACGACTGCGGGCAAGACGCGAGATCTGGCGCATGCGTTGGGTGACCTCACGCGAATACTCGATCGCACGAGTTTCGCGGGCGGTGGTGACGAGCTTCAGCGGCTCGGTTGGGAACGTCTCGCGTTCGAAGCCATATCGATTGAAGTCGTCGGCGTAGATCTCTTCGATGATCGTTGCGGTCTGCGCGTCCATGACGTCGCGGTACTTGATGCCAAGACCCTCGTTCAATCGCTTTGGACGAATGTCACGGCCCGATCGTTCACTGAGTTCGCGCGCGAACCGGTCCATCTCGCCAGGCTTGTCGACGCGAAAGAAGTGCGTGTAGCGCACGTGGTCGTCGCGCACCGACCCCCACTGCGCGGTGAAGTGATCATCGACGAAGAACAGTTCGGGCTTGCCGCGGAGCGTGTGCACGAAACGACGAAACGTCGAGGCAACATCGATGTTGCCGTCGACGCGATCGTCATTGCAGAAATCCCACACCTCGTCGGAGAGGAAGCTTGGCGCCTGCATGAGGATCCGATTCTCGAAAGCCGAATAGGTTCGCGCATAGGGGTGACGCAACGCCCCAACGCGCCACCAGTCGGCTGATTCCCAAATCTCGTCCTGCTCGGTCTCGGCCATGTACCGGAAGAAAGTGAGTCCGCTGACCTCGATTTGGTGAATCGCTTGAGAAACCGAGATGTTCGGGCTGTGCAGATAACGGGCATTCTCGGGGCGGAACGAATCGTTCGCCTCGGCGAGCATCATTTTGATTGAACTGCACGCTGATTTCGTCGTGGGCATGTAGGCGACCTTGACGCGCGGAGCGACGAGCGTGTGACCGACGAAAAGCGCTCGCTCGGTGTAAACGTAAGGTTTGCGGAACATCACACGCGCATCTTCCACAGGTGGGACAGACCCGAGATGAGTTCTTCGGCGCAGTCGATCACGCTGCGGTTCGACGTTACCAAGACGAGTTCTGGTGATTCGGGAGCCTCGTAGGGTGCATCGACCCCGGTGAGTCCGCTCAGCTCACCCTTCTTCTGCTTGGCGTACAGGCCCTTCGGATCACGTTTTGCACACTCTCCCACCGGCGTCGCCACGAAGACCTCGGCGAACGGCACGCCGACATCGTGATGGCGGCGACGCACCGCATTGCGTCCGGCCGCGAAGGGACTGATCACCGGTGCCAGAACGATGAGGCCCGAGTCGGCGAGCGTGAGTGCGACCTCGCCGAACCTGCGCACGTTCTCCTCGCGGTCGTCGTCACTGAAACCGAGGTCGGCGTTCAGGCCATGGCGCAAGTTGTCACCATCGAGAACGTACGTATTCGCACCGGCGTCGAAAAGAAGCCTTGCTGCTTCGTTGGCGACCGTGGACTTGCCCGATCCCGACAGGCCCGTAATCCAGACAGTGGCACCCACGTGGCCGACTCGCTTGGCCCGTTCGTCGCGACCGACGGACTGCGGATGCCAGCGGATGTCGCTCACTCCCGTGGCGGCAGCAACATTCCGGCCGCGGCGGTTGCACCCGTGGAATCGTCGACGAGGATGAACGAACCGGTGACCCGGTTGTGCTCGTAGTCGTCGCGCAGCAGCGGCTCGGCCGTGTGCACAGTGACACGGGCGATGTCGTTCATCGACAACGGACCCTCGGGCGACTTGCGGTGGAGGTCGGAGATGTCGAGCACGTAGCGCACTTCCCCGATCTTCGCACGCGTCGAACGAGTGGTGTGTTTCAGCGTGTAAAGCTTGGAGGGGTTCAACTGTGCGTTCGAGTCGAGCCAACACAGCATCGCATCGTGGTCCTGGGTGACGCGGGGTCGGTTGTTAGGACGGCAGATCATGTCGCCGCGGGTCACCGAGAGGTCGTCGGCAAGGAGAACGGTGACGGCGGAACCGGGAACGGCTTCCTCGAGGGGTCCATCGGCCGAGTCGATGCCGGTGATGGTGCTACCAAGGCCGCTCGGCAGCACGACGATCTCGTCACCGATGCGCAACACACCGCCTGCCACCGTTCCGGCATAGCCCCGATAGTCGTGATGTTCAGCCGTGCGGGGACGGATGACGTACTGAACGGGGAACCGTACGTCGATCTTGTTGTCATCGCTTGCGGTGTAGACGCTCTCGAGATGGTGTAGCAGGGTCGGGCCCTCGAACCACTTCAGGTCGTCGGATCGCTCGACTACGTTGTCGCCACGCAACGCACTGATGGGCAGGAAAGTGACGTCGCGCAGCTGCAGACGCGAAGCGAATGACTCGAAGTCGTTGCGGATCTCGTTGAACCGATCTTCGCTGAACCCGACGAGGTCCATCTTGTTGACACAAACGACGAGGTGCGGCACGCCGAGCAACGAGGTGAGGATGCTGTGGCGACGGGTCTGCTCGACAACACCGTGGCG
>JBEAPO010000027.1:0-6541 GCA_041164425.1 Actinomycetota bacterium | reverse complement strand
TGCGGGAACGGCAGGTACGTGCGCGTATGGCATCTCTCAGGTTGTTCCGAATCGTCAGTACAACGTCGTTGCAACATGTTCGGCGGTCGGCACTCTCATCAGCCGAGTTGCGGCCGGTGTGGTCACTGATACTGCGGGAAATACGGGGCCAGCACTCACCGTCGATGCAGCCCTTGTGACCCTGAACGACCCGAGTTCGACAACCACCACGACGAGCACGACCACGACCGTCGCGCAAACGACAACAACGAACACGGTGGCTGCCTCCGGAACCACGACGACGGTGGCCTCCGATGCGACCACGACGACGTTGGCGGGCAGTCCGGGCAGTGGGACGTCCCCGTCGGCGTCAGACGCCACGAATTCAACCTCAGCACCGAGCGACCCGGGTGCAGCAACGCAAACGACGATCAAAAAGTCGCGGGGGTCGACGACGACCACCATCGGAACCGGCTCAGGTCTACCTCCTGAGATTGATGCCGCCCTGCGAACAGATGATGGACTGCTCGAGGATGACAAAGCTGATCCGGGAGAGTCACTCGACATCGTGCGGTGCGGTTTCCTTGCCGACGAGGTTATTGAGTTGTATGTGGGCGGCAACCAGATTCGACAGTTGACGGCCGACAACGAGGGTTGTGTTTCGACGACCGTCACCGTGCCCGCTGCAACCGGGAAGAAGTTGACCCTTGCTCTCTACGCACCAAAGAGCGGAGAAGGTGTGAAAGCACGTTTCGTCGTGACCGGAAAACTTGCGGCGACGGGCTCGAGCATCGACGGGCTCGTCGCACTTGCATTCTTGTTGTTGATCATCGGAGCGGTGATTGTCTCGTTGCGTCGACGTCCCGAGTGAAAGTGTGTCACCCCTGTCTTAAGATCAATCGTGGATGAAGGACTACATCGAACTGATGTGTTCGGGGCCCGCATTCGTCGGCCCGATGTTCACGGTGGCCGACTGGTTCGTGATGGAAGGTGCCGAGCTTCGCTACGCCGACAACTTCGACCCCTACGAATCGGGTCCGCGCCCGCCGTACATCCACGAAGCCCGCTTCGATGACCTGCAGGTGTTCATTGGCGAACCGATCACCGCTTTCGATGTCGACAGAGTCGCCGAGGTGGCTATTCCTTTGCGGACGGGGATCCCACTGCCCGTGGAAGTTGTAGAGGAATCGCTGACCGATTTGCGCACAATCACGCCCGCCGGAATCGAGATCGAGGTGTTCGACGGGGACGAGGTCGAGCCGGGCGCCGCCGTCTGGGCCGTGAGATTCGTGGATCGTGCCGACATCGACGACGGCACCTACGCCGCGGGGCTGGCCGACCTGCTCGCCTTTGCGCGGTCCACCGAGGGGTGGTCGATCTGAGAGGCGGGTGCAGACACGACGCCGTGTAATTCGGCGTATTCTGCGCCCATGGCCAAGTACATCCGTCATTCTGTTGCGATAGCAGTGGTTGTGGGGCTGAGTTTCGCCCCGTTCCTGCCGACCTCGGCCCAAGCGGCTGCACCATCAGCCCCGAAGAAGTTCACCACGTGTACCGCATTGTTGAAGGTGTACAAGAAGGGAATCGCGTCGACAAAGAAGGCAAAAGGCAAATCAAAATCCGTTGTCAATGCCGCGGTCTACCGCGCGAACAAGAAGCTCGACGTCGACAAAAATGGCATCGCCTGCGACAAGGGCGACTTGCTCGTCGGTTCGGGCGCGTCGAACGTCGCGAGCAAGAAATTCACTACCAAAACTTTCACAGGCGCGGAGAGTGAGGTCATCACGCTCGGTCTACCCGCCGGGATGGTGGCTGTTGCAACGATCGACTTCGATGGCGCCGATGGCGTGACGGTCTCGACCTTCGACGCCGATGAGACGTTGATCGACATGTTGGTGTCGTCGTACGGTCCCTACTCGGGCACGGTGTTACTGGGCCGAGGCGGGGACATCGACGAACCGTTCGATGTCGTCACGCTCGACATCAGTGGAGAGGGCAACTGGAAAGTGAAGGTGTCGGCAGCGACTGCGGTGCCGGTCTTTGATCGCGCGATAGAAGGAGACGGTGACGCCGTGTACAGATACGCGGGGAAGGATATTGACCTGGCCGTCGTTCATCAGGGCGAGGACGCTTTTTCGGTTCGCGTTTACGATAAGGACGGGTTCCTCGTCGAACGCACAGTCGACGAATACGGTGAAGTCAACGACATCTACCCGATGACAGCCGGTGCGTACATCGTCGTCACCGCCACGGGTCAATGGTCGCTCGCCAAGTCGAAGTGATCAAGGTGTGATGGGTGGTACCGGTGATCACCGGAATCAACCATGTCGCGATCTCGACATGCAGCATTGACGCGCTCGTCGCCTCGTATTCCGCGGAATTTGGCAGCGACCACGGCTCCAACGCACTTTTGTGTCGAGAAGAACGACATTGATGCCGACTACGGTCGCCTTCAGGGTGTTGGCATGACTGTCGACCCTGCGGCCTGACGAACACGAATGTAGACCTGTCCGGTAAGTGAGATTCGCGCCGATGCCGCGTTCGGTTTTGCGGCCGACCAAGTGGTTTGGAGTTCTTTCCAAACCAGGCCGTCGCGCGAGATCTCGATGACGACCGGACCGATGGTCTTCGACTCGGACCACTGGAATTCGAACCAACCAGGTTGTGCGACGTTCCACGGTCCGCGTCCGTATTCGGCATGGAAGAAATAGTCGCCGCCACGATCGCTCGCAAAGCTGTCCTCGGCCACACTCGGTTCGGGGGGAAGGACGATCACGGGATTCGATCGTTGGATCGCCCCGAGCGGGGAACAGGCACCACGTGGTGATGCCGCCACGACAGCGGATGACGGCCTGCCCACCGTCGCGGCGTTCTTCGTTTGGGGTTCGATCTGCGACGCCGAAGGCTCACGCACTCCGCAGGCGGTCACGAGATATGCAACGCACAACAGGGCCGGTGAAAGTGCACTACGGCGCATGCGGCGAATGTAATCCCGTCCGCGGGGGATGATCGGCCGCCCCTAGCGCAGGTAGGCGGGGCGCTTCGATTCGAAAGCGGTGATGGAGTCGGCGTGCGTGAGTGTGATTCCGATGTCGTCGAGGCCGTTCAGGAAGCGGTGCTGCGTCGGTGCGTCCATGGGGAACGATGCAACGAGGCCTTTGGCGGGCACCTCGATTTTCAGGTTTTCCATGTCGACCGTGATCTCGGTCTTTGGGTCGGCTTCGATGGCCTCCCAGATCTTGGCAACGACTGATTCGTCGACGACCACCGGTACGAGGCCGTTCTTCGTGCAGTTGTTGCGGAAGATGTCAGAGAATGACGGAGCGATGACGGCGTCGAAGCCGTATTGCTGAAGCGCCCAAACTGCGTGCTCGCGCGACGACCCGACGCCGAATGACGGGCCGGCGACGAGAACCGTTGCGCCGGCGTACCGCTCGTCGTTCATCACGAAGTTACGGTCGTCGCGCCACGTGGAAAAGAGCCCCGCCTCGAAGCCCGTGCGCTCGACGCGCTTCAGCCACTCGGCGGGAATGATCTGGTCGGTGTCGACGTCGGACCGCTTGAGGGGGAGTCCGGTGCCCGAGATGACGCGTACTGCTTTCATTGTTGGTCTCCAGTCACTTCAGGTCTGCGGGTGTGGCGAAACGTCCGACGATTGCGGTTGCTGCGGCGACTTCGGGCGACACGAGGTGCGTGCGACCACCGCGACCCTGGCGTCCCTCGAAGTTGCGGTTCGACGTAGAAGCCGAACGCTCACCCACGGCGAGCTTGTCGGGGTTCATGGCGAGGCACATCGAGCAGCCAGGTTCGCGCCAGTCGGCGCCGGCTTCGGTGAACACCTTGTCGAGGCCCTCGGCAATGGCTTGGGCTTTCACGCGGTGCGAACCGGGCACCACCATCACGCGCTTGGCGGTGACCTTGCGACCCTTCATCACCGCTGCGGCCGCGCGCAAGTCTTCGATGCGTGAATTGGTGCACGAGCCGATGAACACGGTGTCGACGGCGATGTCGCGAATCTTCTGGCCGGGGGTGAGGCCCATGTACTCGAGCGCACGCGCAACTGTGTCGCGCTGCGTCGCATCTGCGAGGTCGTCGGGCGAGGGGATGGTGGCATCGATACCCAGCACCTGGCCGGGGTTCGTGCCCCACGTGACCTGTGGCGTCAACTTCGCTGCGTCGATGACCACTTCCTTGTCGAAATTCGCACCGTCGTCGGTGACGAGGGTCTGCCAGTCGGCGACTGCTGCATCCCAGCCGGTGCCCTTCGGTGCGTTGTCGCGACCCTTCAGGTATTCGAACGTGGTCGCATCGGGGGCGATGAGGCCCGCGCGCGCACCCGCCTCGATGCTCATGTTGCACACGGTCATGCGTCCTTCCATCGACAGTGCACGGATGGCCGAGCCGCTGTATTCGATGACGTGGCCGATACCGCCGCCGGTGCCGATCTCGCCGATGATGGCAAGCACGATGTCCTTGGCGGTCACGCCGGCCGGCGCGGTTCCTTCCACCGATACGCGCATCCACTTCGGCCGCGACTGGGGGAGAGTTTGGGTCGCGAGCACGTGCTCCACCTCGGACGTGCCGATGCCGAACGCCAGTGCACCGAACGCACCGTGCGTCGCCGTGTGGCTGTCGCCGCACACCACGGTCATGCCGGGCAACGTGCGGCCCTGTTCGGGTGCGATCACGTGCACGATGCCCTGGTCCTTGTGGCCCATCGGAAACACGGTCACGCCGAAGTGCGCGGCGTTCGCGTCGAGCACTTCAAGCTGACGCTTCGAGATCGGGTCGGCAACGGGCAGGTGAATGTCGGCCGTCGGCACGTTGTGGTCGGCGGTCGCAATCGTGAGGTCGGGGCGACGTACCGTGCGACCCGACATGCGCAAGCCCTCGAAGGCCTGCGGGCTCGTCACTTCGTGCACGAGGTGAAGATCGATGTACAGAAGATCGGGTTCGCCCTCGCCGCGGTGAACGACGTGGCGTTCCCACACCTTCTCGGGCAGTGTCATCGGCTTGCTCATGGATGCCTTTCCGACGTCGTCTTTTACTTCTCACTATTTGGGATAAGATTCCCAACAGATGGAAAGCGTATCTGGAGTCGGGGTTCTCGACAAGTCCGTCGTGGTGTTGAACGCCCTTGCTGCATCAACCGACGGCCTGACCCTCACCGACCTGCAGGACGCGACCGGGCTGCCCCGCGCCACGGCCCACCGTCTGGCCACCGCTCTGGAACAACACGGCTTCGTACGACGCGACGCCGACGGTCGTTACGTTCTCGGGCTCGCGCTCGGCAACCTGGCCGCCGCCGCGCAGCGTCAGTTTCCACTCGCCAGTCGAGCAAGACCGCTGCTCGAGCGTCTCGTCGAAACAACGGGCGAGAGCGTCCAGCTCTACGTACGCGACGGTGACAACAGGCGCTGCGTCGTGTCATTGCAGTCGCCACACGGCTTGCGCTGGATCATCGCCGAAGGCGAGGTGTATCCACTCGGCCGCGGTAGCGCCGGCCACGTTCTCGCCGGCCGCACGCTCACCAAGGGTGGTTGGATCGAGAGCGTCGCCGAACGCGAAGCCGGCGTCGCCAGCGTCAGCGCACCCGTCATTGTCGACGGCCTCGTGATCGCGGCGGTCAGTGTGTCGGGCCCAATTGAACGCCTTACGAAATCACCGGGCAAGAAGTTTGGTGCGCCTACAACGAAAACGGCTGCAGGGATTTCGTCCCTGCAGCCGTTGTGAACCCGAAGGTTTCGTTGTTTACGGGATCAGTGCGATGACCACGCGGCGGTTCTTCGCCTGAGCAGCCTCAGTCTTGCCCGTTCTCGCCGGGTCAAGAGCACCCACACCACTGATCGCGAACGGTCCCTTGGCACCGATCGACCTCAACGAAGCAAGCGTCGCAGCAGCACGTGCACGCGAGATCGCCACGTTCGCAGGGCTGTTGCCATTCAGCGTGCCCGAGTGGCCGATGATCAGCACTGAACCGGCAGCCGAGATCTTCGACTTCAGTTTCTTCAAACGGGCGGTTGCCTTCGCGTCAAGTGTCGACGACATGGCATCGAAGTAGATCGGTGCGAGCGTCACGATCGCATTGCCGATCTGCACTTCGCTGATGTCATCTGCCACGACCGTGGTCTTCAGGGTGCGCAGCACCGCACGGGTCTTGGCGTTCACCACTTGGGCGATGCACTTGCCTTCGTCGATGAACACCAGCTCATCGTCGTTGGGCAAACACACCGCAGGGGTCTTCGACTCGACGTCCATCACCTTGTTCTGGGCTTTGGTGAGCACGTTGATCGCAGAATCGGCGGCCACGGTGGCCGGAGCGGTCCGATAAACCTTCGTGTCGGTCACTGTGATGCCCGGCCTCGCAGTTGCAAACGGGCTGATCGAAGCGACCGGTGACGTTGCTGATGCGGTCGTCGCGGGTGCTGCGGTCGTCGCAGTCGTATCAGAAGCTGCAGTCGCTGTCGGAGCCGTCGTGGTGGTCGAACCCGAGCCACTTGAATTCGTGACGACCAGTTCAGGTCCACCTATGTTGCGCACGCGCCAACCATCCGCGTAGCCC
>JBEAPO010000026.1:0-2888 GCA_041164425.1 Actinomycetota bacterium | reverse complement strand
TTCCGAATCGCAATGCGAGGCGAGCCGCCGACGGTGCTGTGATGCCGGCCGCCACGGCGAAGGGAAGCGTGTGCAGGCCGGAACTCAGCGTCGAGTAGCCGCGCACGTACTGGAAGTACTGTGTGACGAGGAAAGTGAACCCGAACAGCGCGAAGAATGCAATGAAGATCGCGGTCGAGCCGGCACTGAAACGCGCGTTGCGGAACGTGCGCACGTCGAGCAACGGATTCGGCACGCGCAATTCCCATGCGATGAACGCCGCGAGAAGCAAGCTCACCGCGACGAAGCTGCCCAGCGTCGCACCCGACGCCCAACCACGGTGCGGGCCCTCGATCACGGTGAAGACGAGCAACCCGATCATTGCGATGGAGAGCACTAAGCCGAGAGGCTCGATGTGATGTCCAGACGGGTCTTTCGACGTCGGCACGAGTCGCCATCCGAGGAAGAGCGCGATGGCGACGATCGGCACGTTGATGAGGAACACCGAGCCCCACCAGAAGTGTTCGAGCAGCAAGCCGCCGGCAACGGGCCCGAATGCGACCGCGGCTCCGGACACCGCCGACCACACGCCGATGGCCTTGGCGCGTTCGACGGGGTCGGTGAACACGTTGGTGATGATCGCGAGCGTCGCGGGGAACACGAGCGCGGCTCCGACGCCCATCGCTCCACGCCAGAAGATGAGACTCGAAGTGGAGTCAGCAAACGCAGCCATTGCGGAGCACCCTGCGAAGAGAACGAGGCCGACTTGAAGCGTTCCCTTGCGACCGTACCTGTCGCCGATGCCACCACCCGCGAGCAACAACCCGGCGAACACGAGGCTGTAAGAGTCGACGATCCACTGCAAGGCCGACGTGCCCGCGTTCAGTTCCCGCGACAAAGTGGGTAGGGCAACGTTCACGATGAGGTTGTCGACCACCACCATGAAAAGCGAGAGGCACAAGACCGCAAGGATGCGCCATCGGTTCTTTTGAACGAAGGGGTCGGACACGTCGATTCGTGGCTTCATACCTGACAGTGTCAACAACTTACTAGACATTGTCAAGCCTGTCGGACTTTAATCCCGATCAAACTTGTCGGGAATGGGCGAAACGCCCTTAGCATGCCACCCATGGCACTACGACTCGGCGATACCGCACCCGACTTCACAGCAGCGACCACCCAGGGCACGATCAACTTCCACGAGTGGCTCGGCAACTCGTGGGGCGTTCTCTTCTCCCACCCGAAGGACTTCACCCCGGTGTGCACCACCGAATTGGGCTACGTCGCGCGCATCAAGCCCGAATTCGACAAGCGCAACGTGAAGGTGATCGGTCTCTCGGTCGACCCCGTCGACTCGCACCTCAAGTGGGAGGGCGACATCGGCGAAACACAGGGCACGCCCGTGAACTTCCCGATGATCGGTGACCCCGACCGCAAGGTCAGCGACCTCTACGACATGATCCACCCGAACGCGAACGACACGCTCACCGTACGGTCGGTGTTCGTCATCGGACCCGATAAGAAGGTGAAGCTCACGATCACCTACCCCGCCTCGACGGGCCGCAACTTCGACGAGGTCTTGCGCGTCATCGACTCGCTGCAGTTGACGGCGAACTACAAGGTGGCGACGCCTGCCAACTGGAAGGACGGCGACGACGTCATCATCGGCGCGGCCGTCAGCGACGAAGAGGCAAAGACGCTCTTCCCCGGCGGCTGGAAAGCCGTGAAGCCGTACCTGCGCGTGCTGCCTCAGCCGAACAAGAAGTAATCAGCCGTTCGTCATCGGCCGAAGAGCCGGTGGTTCGTTTCGACCCACTCACGCACCAACGGAGCCAACATCCCGAGGTTGCCGAGTGGGTCGTTGCGTATCTGCGTGGCGCTGATCGGAACGTTGACGCGCGGTTCGTCGACAACCACTGCTTCCGCACCGAGTCGGCGGGCAAGTTCGGCCACATACGCGTCCGACGAGAAAACCGCGTGTGGTCCGGTGTCGTGGGGCCAGCGGGAACGGAACAACGCAATCCACTTCGCCCACAGATCTTCGTCGTTCCAGTCGGTGTCGAGGTTGTGAGCCACCTGACGCACGGTGACACCGGGATGCAGATCTGCCAGCCAGCGCGCCCGAAGCTCTCCCGGGACCGTTTCACCTTCCCGGGTGTTCACGAAAACGACGAGTTTGTCGCAGCGACGGGCGGCCTCGCCGATGAACCAGGAATGGCCGAGGTGCGGGGGGTGAAACCGCCCAACAATCAATCCGGTATCGAAGGTGTCCATTTCGTACGCGTCCCTGCGCTTGTCGTTGCACTGCTCCGGAAATGCAACGATAGGGGGCATGGACGTCTTTGAAGCAATGGGCACCGCGCGCGCAATGCGCTTCTTCAAGCCCGACCCTGTACCCAAAGAGCTGCTCGACAAGGTGCTGTGGGCCGCCACTCGTGCGAGCAGTCCCAACAACACGCAGTGCTGGGATTTCGTCGTCGTCACCGATGCGGCGGTTCGCAAACAATTGGGCGATCTCTTCAAGCCTTTCGCAGATCGCGTCGCCTCGATGCCCGTGCCGGACAACGCTGTCGACCGCCGCACGCTTGCCGGTGCGAAGAACTTGGGCGAGAACATGGGCAACTTCCCGTGCATCATCTTCGTCTGCGGCCACAACGTGTACCCGCCGGGCGCCCCGCGCGAAACGTTCATGTACTCGGCGGTTTACGCAGCGAGTCAAAACCTCGTCGTCGCCGCCCGCGCTCTCGGTCTTGGCGCGGCCTTCACCACGTTGCACGGCGTGTTCGAGGCCGACATCCGACGCATCCTGCGCATTCCCGACGACGTTTTCATCGGCACGACGATCCCCCTGGGTTACCCCGACGGGCCAACCGGCCCCGTGTCACGGAGGGACGTGGCCGACGTCGTTC
>JBEAPO010000025.1:0-8443 GCA_041164425.1 Actinomycetota bacterium | reverse complement strand
GACTATTTCGAAAGCTTCGCCGACTCGACCGCGAGGTCGTGGCGCACCATCATCTGCACCAGACCCGCGAAGTCGACCTCGGGCTTCCAGCCCAGTTTCGTCTTGGCCTTGGTCGGGTCGCCGATCAGCAGGTCGACCTCGGCAGGCCGGAAGAAACGCGGGTCCTGCTTGACGTACGGACGCCAGTCGCTGATACCGACTTCGGCGAATGCGAGTTCGAGGAATTCCTCGATGCTGTGTGTTTCGCCGGTGGCGACCACGTAGTCGTCGGGCTCGGGCTGCTGCAGCATCAGCCACATCGCCTTCACGTAGTCACCCGCGTAACCCCAGTCGCGCTTGGCGTCGAGGTTGCCGAGCGAGATGTCTTCTTGCACGCCCAGCTTGATGCGTGCGACGGCGTTCGAGATTTTGCGTGTCACGAACTCGAGACCGCGACGCGGACCCTCGTGGTTGAAGAGGATGCCCGAGCATGCGTAGAGGCCGTAGCTCTCGCGGTAGTTGACGGTGATGTCGTGGCCGAACACCTTGGCGCACCCGTAGGGCGAACGTGGATGGAAGGGTGTGAGTTCGCTCTGTGGAACCTCACGCACCTTGCCAAACATCTCCGACGACGAGGCCTGGTAGAAGCGGATCGGGTTGTTCTGCTGGCCGCCGACCATGCGGATTGCCTCGAGCATGCGCAGCACGCCGAGACCCGTGGTGTTGGCCGTCAGTTCGGCCTGCGTCCAGGAGAAGTGCACGAACGAAATCGCGCCGAGGTTGTAGACCTCGGTCGGTTGTGCGGTTTCGAGACACGACACCAGGCTGGGCAGGTCGGTGAGGTCGCCAGAGAGCACCTGCACGAAGGGGAACTCTTCGCGGATCTGTTGCGCGCGCGGGTTGTTCTGGCCCTTCACGACGCCGAACACCTCGTAGCCCTTCTCGTGGAGGAATTCGGCCAAGTGCTGGCCGTCCTGGCCGGTGATGCCCGTGATGAGTGCGCGTGCCATACGGATGCCGACTCTAACAGTGCCGCCCCTACGATCGAGGGCGTGCGTGGCCGGGTCGACCAATGATCACCGTTGTTTCGGGTGGTGTGGGTGCGGCGCGACTCTTGCGCGGTGCGGCAACGGTTGTTGCCGCCGATGAACTCGTCACGATCGTCAACACCGGAGACGACACGGTGATGCACGGCCTTTCGATCTCACCCGACCTCGACACGGTCACGTACACCGTGTCGAATGCGATCGATCCCGAACGCGGCTGGGGCCTTTCCGATGAAGCGTGGACGACGATGCAGTCCCTCGAACGGTTCACCGCGGTGCGTCCGACCACATCACACGCGGGCGAGAACTGGTTCGGTCTCGGCAACCGCGACCTCGCAACGCACTTCTACCGCACGACACGCCTCGCGGAGGGCGCAACCCTCGAACAGGTGACAGCAGAAATCGTGCGCGCGTTCGGCGTCGAGTTCCGCGTCTTGCCGATGTCGAACGATCGCGTGTCGACCATCCTCACCCTTGCCGATGGCAGCGACGTTGCGTTCCAGGAGTACTTCGTGAAACTGCGCCACGACGTTCCGGTGCGCGCCGTGCGCTTCGAGGGTGCATCGACAGCGCGCGCAGAGGGCTTGCCCGAACTGCGCTCATCACGTGCGGTGGTCATCGCTCCGTCGAACCCGATCGTGTCGATCGGCCCGATGCGTGCACTCGCCGGCTTCGACGAAGCACTCGCGTCACGTCGTGACACCGTCGTTGCGGTGTCGCCCATCGTCGCCGGTGCGGCACTGAAGGGACCAGCCGACCGAATGCTCACCGAACTCGGGCACGAGGCGTCGGTCGTCGGCGTCGCGCGGCTCTACGCCCCCATCGCCGGGACACTGGTGATCGACACGGCCGATGTCGCCCTCGCACCGTTGATCGAGGCCGAAGGCGTACGCTGCGTCGTCGCCGACACGATCATGAAATCGCCCGACGTCGCGGCGGAACTCACCCGCACGTGCCTTGCTGCCGTCGGCGTGACAGCATGACATCCATGAACCGGATCACAGCGTGGGGCGTCGAGGGAATCGACGAGATCGTTCCCGGAATGCAACTGGGTGACGTCATCGTCGAAGCGTGCCGTGATGAACCCAATGGCCCCCTGCGCGACCACGACGTGTTGGTCGTCACGCAGAAGATCGTTTCGAAGGCCGAGGGCCGTCTCGTCGAGATCGACCCCGATGATCCATTGTCGCACAAGGCACTCGTCGAATCAGAGGCCGTGCGTATCGTGCGCCGACGCGGCGATCTCATCATCACCGAGACAACGCATGGTTTCGTGTGCGCGAACAGCGGCATCGACCTCTCGAACGTGCAACGTGGTCAGGCCGCCCTGCTTCCCATCGACAGCGACCGGTCAGCACGCCGTATTCGCGACATCGTGAAGGCGAAGCTCGGGGTTCAGGTGGGCGTCATCATCAGCGACACCTTCGGCCGGCCCTGGCGCAAGGGGCTCACCGACGTCGCGATCGGTGTCGCGGGTATAGCCGGGGTGCTCGACCTGCGTGGCACTCCCGATGCGCTCGGCCGCACGATGCAGGTCACCGAGGTAGCCATCGCCGACGAACTGGCAAGCGCCGCCGAACTGGTGATGGGTAAATCGAACGGCGTTCCCGTGGGCATCGTGCGCGGCGCGGACCCGTCGTGGTTCCGCGAGGCGGGAATGAACGAGATCGTTCGCCCGCCGATCGAAGACCTGTTCCGCTGAACCCTGCGTCGGTTCAGTTGCCGCCCACCAACGACCCGAGGCCGTCGTTCAGGTCGGTGAACGGCGCCCACGCAAGGTGAATACGAGCACGAACCGGTGAGATGGCAAACCGGGAAATGTCACCGGGCCTCGCCTTCACCACCGTCGGCCGCAGGCCGCTTGCTCCGCTCATCGCCTTCCACAGTGCGGCGATGGAGGTTTGCACTCCCGTTCCGATGTTGATGAGAAGCCCGTCGCCCTTTGTCGCGGCGCGAACGTAGGCGTCGACGACGTCATCGACATGAATGAAGTCGCGCGTCTGTCGACCCGTGCCGTACATCTCGGGCGCCTCACCGGCCGCAAGCGCCGCCGCGAACGACGCCACGACTCCGTCTTCGGCGCGTTGACGCGGCCCGTACACGTTCGACACAGCGAGAGCCGTGTACTCGACCGCGTGCACCTCGCGGTACACACCCAACAGGTCGAGGATCGTGCGCGCGATCACGTTCGGCACGTTCACGGCATCGGCGAACTTGCCCTCTTTCGCGGGGATATCGCGCACGGCCACTTCGCCGTAGAGCAACGTGGCAGGCAGACCGACGACGACCTTCGCCGCACCAAACAATCGCGCTGCTTCGAGTGCCGCCACGACCTGCGCCGCCGAACCGACCGACGAAATGGCGTGCGCGGAGGCGGGCGACAACGCCGTCATCTGGAAGATCACGTCGGGCCGACGCAGCGACACAAGATCGAGGAACTCCGGGGCGGTGACGTCGATGTTGTGGATCTTCAGTTCACCACCTGCGACGCGTGCGGACCCGAGGTTCGCGAACGACCCCGTGCTGAGATCGTCGACCACTTCGACGGCATGGCCGTCGGCGAGCAGACGATCGACGAGATGCGACCCGATGAAACCCGCGCCACCACAGACGAGGGCGCGCACTACGAACCTTCTGGCGCGGGAATCTTCGTCCCCGAGATGTTGACACCGGCCTCGACGACCCCTTCTTCGCCCACAACGACGTCGCGCGCGACGGCATCAGCGCCTATCACGCCCATCACGAGACCCGCCTCAACGGTCGCGCCGTCACCCACGACAGCGGACGGGAAGATCACCGAACCCACGACGCGCGCTCGGGCGCCGACAATGGCACCCGCCCCGACGACGCTGCGCTCGACCCTGGCGGTCGCATCGACGGTCGCGGAAGCGTGGATGATCGACGAGCCCGCAGAGTCGACGGCAGACATGTTCGCGGCGAGGAACGTTTCCGGCCGGCCCGTGTCGATCCATGCATCGTCGGTTGCGATGGCGAACAGCGATGCCGACGCCACCATTTCGGGGAAGACAACGCGTTCGATCGACAACTTGCCACCCACCGGCACGCGATCGATGACCGACGGTTCGAGAACGTACGTTCCGGCGTTCACGTTGCGGCTGGTGGATTCCCCCGGAGCGGGTTTTTCGACGAAGCGCAACACACGGCCCGTTGCCTCGGTTTCAACGACACCGAACTGAGACGGATCGTCGACGGGAACGAGATGCAACGTTCCCTCCGCGCCCGAGGCACGATGGAAATCGACGACGCGGGAGATCTCGAGGTCGGTGAGAATGTCTCCGTTGGCGACGACGAAGGTCGACGAGATGCCGGCGTGTCGCGCAGCAAATGCGATCGCCCCCGCAGTGTCAAGCGGTTCGGGCTCGACTGCGTAGATGAGTTCGACACCACCACAGCGGCCGTCGGGGAAGGCGGCGAGGAACGGTTCTGGTTTGAACCCGAGAGCCAAGACCGCGCGTGTGACACCCGCGCGCTCGAGCGAGGCAATGATGCGCTCGACGATGGGCACGTTGCCGACGGGCAGCAACGGTTTGGGGACGCTGAGCGTCAGCGGTCGAAGTCTGGTGCCGAAACCGCCGACGAGGATGACGGCGTCCACGCCCGGGTCACCCCTGCGTGGTCGTCGTGACGGCCGTCGTCGTTGTGTCGCCGGCGACCGTTGTCGTGGTTTCACCAGCGACCGTGGTGGTCGGTGCTCCGCCGGTGTCGACCGCACCGAGTTCCTGGAGGTTCGCGGCGGTCGGCGGCGGCGGCACCTCGGCATCGTCGGCGACGAACGCGATGACGATGACCATGCCGTCCTTCTTCAGACGAATGTCGTTGAAGTCGGCGATCAGCATCTTCTTGTCATCGGGCTTGTCGTACTGATCCCAGACGAAGGCCTTCAGCGTGGCGTCCTTGCCATTGCACTTTTCTTCGCCCTCTTCGTACTTGGCCCCACCGTTCTGGTCTTCGGGGAACTGCAGCTTCGAGTTCGACACCTCGACGTCGTAGACGTCGAGGAAGATGCCGAACTTGGCCCGCTTGCCGGTGGCGAGGGCCTGCGGGTGCCAGTGAACGACACCGTCGTCGTGGCTGTGAACGCCGTACTTGAAGTACTCGTCGTCGAGCGGCTCTTCCTTGTTGCCGACGAGGTTCGGCAGGTACTTGTCGCAGGCGTAGAAGCCGTACGAGACGTGCCAGTGGTCGTTGGTGGTCGGCGGCTCGGTTGCCGACGACGTGCCCGACCGCGCATAAGCGACGAGGCCGAGACCCACGAGAAGAACGACGACGATGATCGTCGGGAAGAGTGTCCCGCCCTGGAAGCGGATTTTCTTGCCTTTGCCCTTGCTGGCCAGTCGGGCGACTCTCTTGGCCGACGATGCTTTACCCACGAGACTGCGAGGCTACCTGCTCACACCCCGAATCGGCTGTGTTGTACGTGCGCGCAGGCGGGCGATCAGGGCGGCGTACGCCTCGCCCACAGCCGCGGGGGACGCATGTTCGACCACCCAGCGCCGGCCGCGCTCGCCCATCGCCGCGAGTTCCGCGGGCTGGTCGAGCATCGACGCAAGAGCGGCGACGAACGCATCGGCGTCATCGGGCGCAACGACGGCACCGCAGCGAGACGCGCCCACCATGCGGGCGACCTCGCTGTCGGCATCGATCGACGCGAGTATCGGTCGTGCCGCAGCCATGATCGAGTACGCCTTCGACGGAACGCTGACGTTGCCGAGACCTCGCCGCAACGGCACCACGTGCACATCGGCACTGGCCAGCACCTCGGCCAGACGATCGGCCGGTTGGTAGTCGACGAACACCATGTTCGACAGCCCCGCGGCACTTTGTCGAATGGCGCCACGCGACGATCCCTCACCGTTCACCACGAACGTGACGTCGGGCAATCGACGGGCCGCCTCGACCATGACGTCGAGCGACTGCGAAAAACCGACATTGCCGGCATACATGACAACTTTCGCGGCATTCGGCGTGAACTCGCGGCGATAGACCGTGTCGGTCGATCCGGGAACGATGCGCTCGGAATCGACGAAGTTCGGAATCACGACGGCTTTGCCTGTGCGTTTCGGCGAGAGCTTCGAGGCGACGTTTGCGCGCAGGTCGTCGGACAAAACCACGACTGCATCCGATCGGCCGTAGCTCACGCGCTCCAACCATTCCGCAAGCGCGATCACGCGGCGGTTCGACAAGTTGCCCGTGCTCACCGCGGCATCAGGGAAGACGTCCTGGATGTTGAACACCAGTGGCGCACGGCGCACTTTCGCGACCAACCAACCGGTGAGACCGAGCGTCAGCGGTGGCGACATGGCGATGACCGCTTCGGCGCGACGGTGGAGTCCACCGACGAACAACCCACGCAGACCGATGAGAACGCTGAATGCCGCGAAGCCGAGCGCGCGTCGAGGAATATTGGCTTTGTCGTTTCCGGCGAACGGACTGACACGCACGATCGAACCCCACTGCGTTGATTCGGTGCGCCACGGGCGTCCCGTCCAACCGTCCTCTACGTGGTGCCTGCGGTACCACGGCAACGAAGTCACCACGTGCACGCGATGGCCGAGTCGCACGAGTTCCTCGACGATGCGCGTCATCACCACACCTGTCGGCGCGGAGTCGGGGGCAAAGTGCGGACACAAGACAATGACGGGACGTGGCATCAGCGCAACAACCCTTCATAGACGCCAAGTAGGTCGCGACCCGATGCGGCGAGCGTGAAGTTCCGGGCACGGCTGCGGCCAGCGGCAACGAGTGCGGTTCGTTCGCGACGCACGCGGTGGGGAACCGCGGCCCAAGCATCGATCTCGAGCGGCAGCACAATGCCGCCGTCACCCACCACGCCGGGCAGGCTCGCGTGGTCGGACGCGACAACAGGCACGCCGAGAGCCATCGCCTCGGCCACCGGCGCGCCGAACCCCTCGTACTCGCTGGGAAATACCAGCGCCTCGGCGCCTGCAACCAGCGCGTCGCGGTCGGCGGGTCCGACGTGTCCGGTGAAATGCACACGGTTGGCAACGCCGCTCGACGCGATCCGCGCCGTCAATGACGCGTGACCACGGCCCTCGCCGCCGATGAACAACAGGTGCACATCACTGTCACGCCACGGACCGGCAAGAAGATCGACGAGGAACGCGTGGTTTTTATGGGGGTGCGTGATCGCGGGATAGATGAAGTACGGGGTGTCCGCGACACCGAACTTCGCGCGAGCGGCGGGCACGTCGAGCGACGCGTCATCGACGGATTCGATGCCGTGCACCACCACGTGCACCGACGCCGGGTCGAGACCGAAACGATCGATCAGTGTGGCACGAACGTAGGCGGACGGCACCGCGATGGCATCGGCGCGTCGCAGCGACCGCGGCATCATGTACGTGAGGTACGCGAGTCGTGCGCGCGAGAAGTACTGCGGAAAAGTCAGGTACTGGACGTCGTGCACCGTGACGAGCGTTCGTCCGTTGGTGCGGAAGGGCACCGTGCCGCCACCGTGGTGAGTCACCGCGACGCCACGCGTGCGTCGCGCGAGCCACGTGCTCTCGCGAACGATACGCATCGCACGGTTCGCGCCGTTCGAGTTCGACTCCGTGATGCCCCAGGCGGACAGTTCCGGATGCGCGGCGGCGTAACCGTGAGGTGCATAGATGTCGAGGTCAAATCCCACCTCACCGGTGAGGGCAAGACCGGCGAGTTGGCGCGAGAGGTACTGCTCGCTGCCCCCCACCCTGCCGGGTTGGCACCACAGCAGGTTCACCGCGATGCGCGGGCTCACCGTGTTACTCATCAGCGATCACCTCGTCGAAGGGCGCGTGGGCCGTCGGCGATCGCCTCGGCATACACCTCGCGCGTGAGTTGCGCGGTGCGCTTCCACGACAACTGCGCCGCACGGTCGCGAGCACGCGCCGACAGGACATCGCGTTGTTCGATCACGCGCAGGATGCCGTCCGCGATCGAGGCGATATCCAGCGGGTCAACCAGCACGGCCGCGCCACCCGCAACCTCTTCGGTCGCACCGTTCGCGCTTGTGACGACGGGCGTACCTTGTGCCATCGCCTCGAGAATCGGCAACCCAAATCCCTCACGAATCGACGGATAACACAGCGCAACGGCGCCGGAGTACAGCGCCGCCAGGTCGTCGGCAGGAACGAACCCCGTCATGTGGACGCGCGCGCGAGAAGCCACGGAAACCTCGATCGTTTCACCCCAACCCGCCGCACCGACAACAACGAGGTCGGGAATACGATCGCCCAGCATCGCGTGCGCCTCGATCAATCTTGCGAGGTTCTTGCGCGGTTCGATCGTGCCCACGAACAACAGGTAACGCTCGGGCAGTCGATGACGCGCGACCACATCACGCACCGCACCGTCGGACACGACGACGGGCCTCACACCGTTCTCGACGCAACGCAGAC
>JBEAPO010000024.1:0-34430 GCA_041164425.1 Actinomycetota bacterium | reverse complement strand
AGAAACGCTCCGATCGCGTACGACACGTGGAAGTGCTCGGCGACTCCAGCGACGACAAGTGCGATTCCGAGAAGAGAAATGAGAAGTACTTCTCCCGACTCTGCCGCAACAAAACGTGATGCTCGCTGCCCGACCTTTGCGGGTAGCGAGATGACGGCGAGCACGACGATCAAGGCAATCAGCCCGGAGACGAGACCGGTGAGTGCCGACTCCCCCGCCAGCAGAACCGCAACGACCGGGAGAAACAGCGCCATGACGAGATCTTCGATGACGAGCGTCGAAAGGATTCCGGATGTCTCTCGGTTTCCGAGCCGACCGAGGTCGACCAGAATCTTTGCGACGACACCCGATGACGACACGTAAGTGATGCCGGCCAGGATCGTCGCTCCGAGGGTCCCCCAACCGAGCGCAAGACCGATGAGAAAGCCGGGGGTCGCATTCGCGACGAGATCGACAACGTGTGAGGCGCGGTTGGCGACGAGACTGGACCGCAATTCGAGAGGCGTGTATTCCAAGCCCAGCGTGAAGAGCAGGAAAATGACACCCAACGAAGAACCGATGTCGACGAACGAGCGAGCTTCGTCGATGGGGATGAGACCTGAATCGCCGAAGAAGAGGCCGGCCACCAAATAGAAGGGAACTGCAGGAAGTCCGAGCCTGTAAGCGAGACGACCGAGGGTCGCGAGAACGATCATCAACACTCCCAGTTCGAGGAGCGCGACGTCGATCTCCATCAACCCGCGATGATCTTGTGCGCCGCGGCTACACCTTCGACGCCGCCGATCACCAAGGCGGTGTCACCGGCTTGCAACACGAAATCCGGGCCCGGACCGGGGAAGGATGCCCCACCGCGCAAAATCGCAACGACTGACGCACCGCTTTGTGTACGAATTTTTCCGTCACCGATAGTTCGACCCGCGAGTGGGGCATCGGCCTCGACCACGACCCACTCAATTGCAAGCCCCTGCACCTCATGTCGAAGGTCGGAGAGTCGTTCGGTGATCTTCGTGCCTCCCAACAGCTCTACGAGCGATGCGGCCTCGGGAACCGAGAGCTGCAATGTCTCGCTGCAAGCGTCGACATCGTCTTCGCGATACACCAACACGTCACGATGACCGTCGCGATAAACGAGGACACCGAGCCTGCGCCCGCGATCCGTGTCGAACTCATAGCGCACACCGATTCCCGGCAGTGGTGTCTCAAAAATTTCCACGCCTCTATTGTTGCCGATGGAGTTTCAAAGTGCGACCATGACCACAGACGACATCCGTACAGCGCGGGGCATCGTTGTTCCCGCCGAGGCCATGCGGTGGACGTTTGCGCGGGCCGGCGGTGCGGGTGGCCAGAACGTCAACAAGGTGTCCACGAAGGTGACGCTCGAGGTGGAAGCTGCTGACTTGCGTGGCCCGGCGGCGGCGTTGGCACGTGCGGTCGCCGCGTTGCCCGATGTCGTTCGCGTGTCATCGCAGACGGCGCGTAGCCAGTGGCGCAACCGCCAATTGTGTGTCGAGCGGTTGATCGAACGCATCGATATTGCGGCGGCTCCCCCGGCGCCCGCTCGACGTGCCACGAAGCCGTCGCGCGGCGCAGTCGAACGCAGGTTGCAGGAAAAGAAACGTCGTAGCGACACGAAGTCTTCGAGGCGCAAAGACGATTGGTGAGCGGGCTCGCATTGCCGTTGCACACATTCGGTGGACGACCACCACCGAAAGGATTACCGTGACGATTGCTGATTCTCGACGCTTCGAAATGCACGAAGCATTTCGTTCCGAATTTGGAGTAGCCGTGGCCGACACACTGATGGAACACCTACCGCCCTCAGGCTGGGGAGATGTCGCGCGCCAGTCCGACGTCATCGCTTTGAAGACCGACTTCGAAGGTCTTCGCGCGGACTTCGGACGTCTTCACGGCGAGTTTGACCGCTTGCGGTCCGACATCGACGTGAAATTCGAGACGATGCAAAAGAGCATCGTCAATGAAATCAATGCCACCGTGACCGACAAGTTGAATTCCCAGATTCGTTGGACGATCGCGTTGTTTGCGACGCAGTTTCTAGCGCTGGCCGCGATCGCATTCCGCTGAGACAGTCACTGATCCGCACACATTCGGTGGACGAACACCACCGAAAGGATTACCGTGACTGACACAGAAGCACGTCGCTTTGCGATGTACCGCGCATTACGCAACGAACTGGGAGTAGCCGTGGCCGACACACTGATGGAACACCTACCGCCCGCCGGCTGGGGAGATGTCGCGCGCCAAGGCGACATTGCAGTACTGAAGACCGATATCGCCGGCCTGAAGACCGACGTGGCAACTCTCAATGCCGACGTCGCGGTGCTGAACACCGAGATGGCCGGCGTCAAGACCGAAATTGTGGTGCTCAGGGCGAGTGTCGAAGGCCTGCGCACCGAAATGAACGTGAAGATCGATGCGCTGCGAACGGGCATCGTCAACGAAGTCAACGCCAATGTAACGGACAAACTGAATTCACAGATGCGTTGGATGATCGGACTGTTTGCGACACAGTTCCTGGCGCTGGCCGCAATCGCGTTCCGCTGAGTTTTCTCTTCAGTCCTTCGGCGGCACCCAAGTCGACAAGAAGCGGCCGAGCCTGCCGATTGCCTCGGTGAGATCTTTCGCCCACGGCAGTGTGACGATGCGCAGGTGGTCGGGCTTGGGCCAGTTGAAGCCCGTGCCCTGCACGACGAGAACGTGTTCGGCGCGCAGGAAGTCGAGCACAAAACGGCGGTCGTCCTTGATGGGATACACCTCGGGGTCGAGCTTCGGGAAGATGTAGAGCGCGCCCTTCGGCTTCACGCACGACACGCCGGGAATTTCTTCGAGGGCCTTCACCGCAGCATCGCGCTGGGCGAGCAAACGCCCACCGGGAAGGATGAGGTCCTTGATGCTCTGACGGCCGCCAAGTGCGGTTTGGATTGCGTGCTGCGCGGGGACGTTGGCGCACAGACGCATGTTGGTGAGCATCGAGATGCCCTCGATGTAGCTGGCGGCATGACGACGTGGTCCTGTCATGACCATCCAACCCGAACGAAAACCCGCGAGGCGATACGCCTTGGAGAGACCGTTGAAGGTGAGCGTGAAGACGTCGGGGGCGATTGCTGCGAAAGGCGTGTGGGTTGCGTCGTCGTAGAGGATCTTGTCGTAGATCTCGTCGGCCATGACGACGAGGTTGCGTTCGGCCGCAATGTCGGCGATTTGGCGAAGTGTCTTCGTGCTGTAGACCGCGCCGGTGGGGTTGTTGGGGTTGATGACGACGATGGCCTTGGTGCGGTCGGTGACCTTGCTGCGCAGGTCTTCGACGTCGGGATTCCACCCGTTCTCTTCGTCACACAGGTAGTGCACCGCATTGCCGCCGGCGAGGTTCGTGGCCGCGGTCCACAATGGATAGTCGGGGGCGGGGATGAGAACTTCGTCGCCGTTGTTCAGCAATGCCTGCAGAGCAACCTGGATGAGCTCGCTGACACCGTTGCCCAGCCACACGTCATCGACATTGGTGATGTCGATGCCGTGCGTTTGGTAGTACTGCACGACGGCAGTACGCGCCGAGACGATGCCTTGGGAGTCGGAGTAACCCTGCGCGTTCGGCAGGTTGCGGATGACGTCGACGAGGATTTCGGGCGGTGCCTCGAACCCGAACGGCGCCGGATTGCCGATGTTCAGTTTCATGATGCGGTGGCCGAGGTCTTCGAGACGACGAGCCTCTTCGAGTACGGGGCCTCGAATGTCGTAGAGGACGTCGGCCAACTTGTCCGACTGCTTGAGTTCATTGCTCGTTGTCACCGCGTCAGCCTTGCAGAAACGGTCGTCGATTCCACGTGATTTTCGGTGGTTCTCGGCGCGAAAACGTGCACCGCACCGGGCCGGGAATCCAGTGCGTTCAGAGGGCTTGGGCGAGCGCGAGGGCCTGCTGCGTTGCAAAAGTCCAGCGGCGCGGTGCGTAGGCGTCGCCGAGGATGTGCACTTCCGGGTGCTTGCCCTTCAGCGCGTCATAGAGCGTGGTCTCGGAGTAGCTGCCGGTGGCGAGCACGACCGTGTCGATCTTCTTCAGCTTCTTTTCTCTGTTGCTGTACGAGTGGGCAACCTTCACCCAGTTCTTGCCGATCTCGACTGCGCGGAACATGGTCTTCACCCTCACGCCGGCTTCGTCGACCATCGCCATCATCGACCCGATCGAGTACGACCCGACGAGTTGCGACGGCGCGATCGTCGGGAACATCACCGTCACTTCGTGGCCGTGGCCGGCAATGTGTTCCGCAACCGTCAGCGGTGACGGTCGGTCGTCTTCGGCGAGAACGAGGACGCGCTTGCCGGGCTTCTTCTCCCCGTTCAACACCTGGGCAACGGTGAGAACGTGCGGCAGGTCTTCGCCGGGAATTCCGGGCTTGCGTACCTTTGCGCCAGTGGCCACGCACACCGCGTCGGCACCGAACTTCAGCACTTCGTCGACCGTCGCCTCTTTGTTCAATTCGATCTTCACGCCTGCGTCGGCGAGTCGCCACTCCTGGAAGCGCACCCACTTGGCGTAGTTGCGGTTCATTCGCACCTTCGACGACAACGTGATTTGCCCACCAAGTTCGGGGGCCTTCTCCCACAGTGTCACTTCGTGTCCGCGCTCGGCGGCAAGACCGGCGAGTTCCATTCCTGCGGGGCCCGCACCGATGACGAGCACGCGCTTCTTCTTCACGAGCGGCTTCAGTCCGCCCTCGGACTCGCGACCCGAAAGCGGGTTGCCGGCGCAACCAAAGCCGAGGCCCTCGACGGTGCTGCGGTGGATGCAGTCGTTCAAACCGACGCACGGGCGGATGGTGTGTGCGAGGTCGCGACGAACCTTGTTGACGAAGTTGCTGTCGGCGATGTTCGCGCGCACTATGCCCACGATGTCGGCCTGACCCTTTTCGATGATCTCGGCGGCTTTCTCGGGCGAGGTGACACGACCCACGTAGATGACGGGCAGTTGTGTGCCCTTTTTCGCCTCTCCGCACAGATCGGCCCAATGGCCCTCGGGGTGGGCGCCGAGCTGAATGTAGGAAGGCACGCCCCAGTTGTTGCCGACGTCGAGAGAAAAGTAATCAACAGTGCCGTCGGCGGTGAACTTTTCGAGCAGGTAGCGACAGTAGTTGACGTCATAACCGCCGTCGAGAAGTTCGTCGATACACAGGCGCAGACCGAGGGTGACGTTGCGTGGCTGGTGCGCGCGAATCGAATCAACGACGTCCTTCAGAAACTTGCGCCGACCTTCCTCGTCGCCGCCGTAGTCATCGGCGCGCTTGTTGGTCTTCGGTGAGAGGAACCACTGCAACAAGTCGTCGTGGTTGGCGTGGAGTTCGATGACATCGACGCCCTGTGCGATCGCGATCGCGGCGGACTCGCCGTACTCCTTGATCATCCAGGCGATTTCGTCACGGTCCATTGCGTGCGGAATCTTGAAGTCGGCATAACCGCTGGGTTCTTGCGACGGCGACAACGGCTTGCCACCCTGCAACACCATCTGCACCGTGCCGTAGCCACCCGCTTCGTGGATTGCATCCATCATCCGCTTCACACGATCGGGGTACAGCGGATTACGAAAGTGACCCGGACCGTTTGCGCCGACGCCCGTCGGCTCGAAACCCGGTGGCAACGGGTTCTGCACGAACACCGGTCCGCCGCCGACCCACTCGTTGCCGCCCTTCACCCGCGCCACGTAGTACTGCACGAACTTCTGGAACTGATCCTCGTTCCCCATGAAGTTGCTGGCACCGGCCGAGTGCGGAGGCACCATCAATCGATGGGTGAGATTCATCCGGCCCACCGTGATGGGCTGGAACAGCGACAAGTACTTCGACATGGACCCCTCCGTGCGTCGACAACGCCGAAACGCTAACGAATGACGCGGGGGTCCCCGAGGCGGAAACCGGTCTGTTTTGTTGCATTTTTCGGTGTGAATTGACGCGAAAAGCGAGTCAATTCACACCGAAAACCCTTGTTAGTAAGGGAGGGTGCCGCCGTCGACGGCCCATGACGTACCGGTGATGCCCGAAGCGGCTTCGGAGGCGAGCATCACCGCGGCCGCGGCGACTTCCTCGACGGTGTTGAGACGCTTGATCGCCGACTCTTGGGCGAACATCTCGAGGAGACCTTCGTAGGTTTCGACGCCCATCATCTTCGCGCTCTCGGGACCCGTCTCGCGCACGATGTCGGTCTCGATGAGACCCGGGAGAATCGCGTTGACGGTGATCCCGAGCGTGCCGACTTCCTTTGCCGCGGCCTTCATGAGGCCGAGCACCGCGTGCTTCGTCGCCGCGTAGCCGGGAATACCTGGCTTACCGAGCTTGCCCTCGACCGACGACGTCACGATGATGCGGCCCGACTGACGCGGGATCATGTGGTTGAGCGCCTTGCGCATACCCCAGAACACCGAGTTGAGGTTCCAATCCATCTCGAGTTGCCACTCTTCGTTGGTCATCATGTGCACCGGTGCGGTGTTCTGCACGCCTCCGGAGTTGAGGCACATGATGTCGAGCTTGCCGAACTTCTCGATCGTGAAGTCGACGATGCCATCGGCCGTTGACTGCGCACGCGCGTCACCGGCAAAGAAGGCGATGTTCGGTCCGCCACCCATCTCCTTCAGGGCCTGTTCGCCCTTCTTCGCGTCGCGTCCGTTGACAACGACCTTTGCCCCCTCGCGCAGGAAGGCCTCGGCCATTCCGCGACCGATGCTGCGCGTTCCACCCGTGATTGCTGCAACTTTTCCGTCGAGCTTTCCCATGATTTCGTCCTTTTCTCTCGTTCTCGTTCAGATCAGTAGGCGGCCGTGCCGCCGTCGACGGAGTACATCGTTCCGGTCATGCCGCTACCGGCTTCGGACGCGAGGAGTGACGCGACAACCGCGACCTCTTCGACAGTGTTGAGGCGCTTGATCGCGGCTTCGCTGGCGAACCAATCAAGCAGACCCTGATAGGTGAGACCCATCGCCTGGGCTGCGGCAGGGCCTTCGTCTTTCATGATGTCGGTCTCGATGGCGCCGGGGCAGATGCAGTTGATGGTGACTCCCTGCGTGCCGATCTCTTGAGCGCACGACTTCGTGAAGCCGTTGATGGCGTGCTTGGCGGTGACGTAGATGGAGACGCCGGGCTTTCCGTGTTTTCCCTCGACCGACGAGATGTTGATGATGCGGCCCCACTGGCGCGGGAGCATGTCGCGCAGTGCGTACTGCGTACACCAAAAAGTGGACCAGAAGTTCCACACGAGCGCGTCCTGCATGGCCCAGTCCTCGAGGTCGACTACCGGGGCGTGGCCGGTCGCGCCACCCGCGTTGTTGACGAGAATGTCGATCTTGCCGTAGCGCTCGATCGTGCCCTTGACGAGCGCCTCGCAACCCTCGCGGCTCTTCACGTCGCCGGCAAGGAAATGCACCCTGTCGCCCGCGTTCATTTCACGAAGTGCCTGAGCGCCCTTCTCCGGCGAGCGGCCGTTGATAACGACGCTTGCGCCATCGCGAACGAACGCCTCGGCGATGGCGCGGCCAATGCCGCGAGTACCGCCGGTCACCAGCGCAACTTTGCCCTGAAGTTCCATCGAAAACTCCTGTTCTCCTCGCCCGACGAATGGGCATTTGCGTAGAGTAGTCGTGCGTTAGAGCGGCACGAAACGGGCCGACGGAAAAGCGACAACGGAGGGGAAACGTGTCTAAAGAGGGTCTCGCAGCGCTGAAACTGGCAGTCGACGAGGTGAAGTCGGTGATCAGCACTCTCACCGACGAGGAATGGGCCCGGCCGAGCGGCTGCCAGGGCTGGAGCGTCCGCGACCTCGTCGCGCACATGAGCTCGAACTACAAAGAGACGGTCGACCCGTCCCCCGCGCCGGCCGAGCCGATCAACCTGCCGGCCGAGAGGATGATGGACCTCCTGGTCGATGCCCGTGACAGCTGGACGAACCAGCAGATCCTCGACGAGTACCTCTCATTCTGTGACCAGGCGGTAGCGGTCCTCGCCTCGATGCAAGAAGAACCGCTTGCCTCGACCCCCTTGCCCCTGGCCGACCTCGGCACTTATCCCATGCACGCGCTGGCCGATGCCTACGCGTTCGACCACTACTGCCACCTGCGCATCGACCTGCTTGCCCCCGAGGGACCGATCGAGCGCAACGTTCCCGATGCCGACGCCCAGCGGTTGGCACCGGCGATCGGTTGGATGATCACCGGCATGCCCCAAATGCAGATGGATCTCGGCAAGGCGCTCTCAGCACCAATCACTCTCACCCTCACCGGACCGGGGGGTGGCTCGTGGACGATCACACCGGCTGGCGACGGCATCGTGGTCACCCCGGGCAAGACGGGGGCCGCAGTCGCCGATGTCAGCAGTAACGGTCACTCATTCATCAACTGGGGCACGAAGCGTTCCGACTGGCGTGAACACTGCAAGGTGACAGGCGACGAAGCCGTAGCGGCAACGTTCCTTGACGCTTTGAACATCATCTGACGCGAAGCGTTAGGAATAAAGAGGTCTGGTCGGCTTGCGCTGGTCAGACTTGCGTGCGGCTGGGGCCGACGGCTGAGCCCTTGAACATTGCGTCGGAGTCGAAACCGATGCGGACATCGGGCTTCAACTCGATCACCATGCGCATCGGCGTGTCGAGGTGCTCAACGAACGCAGCCTGACGCTCGACGCTTTCGGGTCGCACACGTGCGGCGAGCGCGGGGTAGAACCACTTCTTCACATCGTCTGATTCGTGCAGCACGATGTCACCCTTGTAGGTAATGGCCTGGCTGATGCCGATGTCGGTGCCGCGGCTGGTGATGGCGATCGCACCTCGCGGACGCTTCTTGTAGGCCTTCATGCGGGCGCGTTGCTTCGTTGCGGTGAGCCAAAAACTTCCGTTGGCCCACACGAAGTTCATGTACACGCCGACCGGATCGCCCGAGTCGGTCGTCCACATGAGACAGCATTCGGTCTGCTTGTTGAGCAACGTCTCCTCGCGCTCGTCGGATAGCGCAAAGACACTGACGTCGTCGTAGTTACCGGCCATTTACGCAGCGCGCTTCTTGCGAATTCGCGCAACGCCTTGCTGGCTGGCGAGCGCAACCGCGATGATAAGCGTTGTTCCCTGGAAGAGCGGATCCACCCAGAACGATCCGGCACCAACAACGAGTTGCAAACCCTTAATCCCGAACGACAGCGCGTAAAGAGCGAGGACCGTTCCCCAGACGTTCGGTCGGCGCGACAACTGCGAAGCTCCGAAGAAGACTGCGGCAATTGCCGGGAAGAGGTAGCCCGGGCCTGTGGCGGCGGAGAAAAACCCGATTTTCGCCGACAACATGACACCAGCGATACCCGCAATCGTTGCGGAGGCGACGAGCGATCCCCAGATCATACGGTCGGTCCGCACGCCTGCAAGTCGAGCAGCTTCGACGTTGCCACCGGTTGCGAACAAATAACGACCGACTGGGGTGTGCTCGAGAACGAACCAGATGACCGCAGCGATGATGATGAAGTAGACAAAGAGGATCGGCAAGCCGAAGACCTCCCTACGACCCCACTGCAGATAGGTCTTCGAGTAGGCGTCGGTGATCTGACGGTTGTCAGAAATCTTGAGCACCACCGCGGTGATGATCTGGCTGACTCCCAACGTCGCGATGAACGAATTGACTCTGAGTTTGACGACCACAAACCCAGAGAAAAACCCGACGAGCGCACAGACTGCAATTGCAATCAGCGCACTGAGAGCGCCGGGCATGACGAAGCTTCGGCCATTCGGAACTCCGGCTGTCGCTTCCCGCTGCAGAAACGTGGCGACTACGAGCGATAGCGAACACATCGAGCCAATCGACAAGTCGAAAGAGTTGGTCGCGAGCGGGATCAGAAATGCCAACGCCAGGAGTCCGATCGGAACGTTCTCGCCCAACGTCAACTTGAAAGTTGCAGAACTCAGAAACGTGTCGGTCTTCCAGATTCCGAAAACTATGACGAAGCCGACGAACAAGTAAATGGCGCTGAACCTGTCAAGGCCAAGGCGC
This sequence comes from Actinomycetota bacterium, assembly GCA_041164425.1. Lineage (GTDB taxonomy): Bacteria > Actinomycetota > Acidimicrobiia > Acidimicrobiales > Ilumatobacteraceae > F1-20-MAGs119. The sequence continues at coordinate 24,412 of JBEAPO010000024.1, read as the reverse complement.
GTGAGCATCGCTGCCTTCGGCGCGACTTTGGTTTCGGTACTCACTGTTGGTCCTTTCGTTGCTTTTCTTAACTTGCGAGAGCGGAGCCCGCGAGAATCGCGCGATCAATTGCCTCGGCCGTCAGTCCTTCGGCACGGGTGATTGTCTGGGCGATTTCACCACGGTACAGAACGATCACACGATCACATACACGCGCGAGTTCGGTTGAGTCGGTTGAGCAAACCAGAACCGCCGTGCCATCAGCGGCCGCCTGGTCAATGAACGCGTGGATCTCTTCCTTGGCACCGATATCGACACCTTGGGTGGGTTCATCGACCAACAACACCTTTGGCGAAAGGCGGAAACTGCGTGCCATCATCACCTTCTGTTGGTTGCCACCCGAGAGGGTCGAGATCGGTGCCTCTGTACCTGCGGTCACAACGCTCAATTTTGCGATCCAATCCTGCGTCTCGTGGCGCTCGTCGCGGTGGCTGAGGCGCCAACCGCGCTTGTTCCGCTCGACATTCGCGATGGTGAGATTCGAACGAACGCTCATCATCGGAAGAAGGCCGTTACGAACCCGGCTCACCGGGACAAACGCGAGCCCGCGGCGCAACGCTCCGCGAGGATTCCCATTTGGTAGTTCCTCACCGTCGATCAACACCCGTCCATCTGCCCGAGGTATGGCGCCGGCAAGGAGGCCGACAATCGTGTCGCGACCCGAACCAGTGAGCCCGGTGACGCCCAAAACCTCTCCCGAACGCACCCCGAGCGACAGGCCATTGATACCTGGACCAAAAAGATCGGTGACCGCAAGACGCGGCGTGGCTTCTTCGTTGATTGAGCGCTGCGCGGACTTGGCGAGGACCTTTCGACCGACGATCAATTCGATGAGTGAGTCCATCGTCAGTTCACCAATCTTTTTCGATCCGACGACGAGGCCATCACGAAGGACAGTCACTCGATCGGCGATTTCAAAGACTTCTTCGAGGTGATGCGACACAAAGATGACGCTGATGCCACGTTGCTTCAGTCGCCGCACAGCATCAAACAGGCGGTCAACGTCGGCGCCGGGAAGCGACGCGGTCGGCTCGTCAAGAACGACAATCGATACACCTTGGTCGACGTCCTGAAGCGCACGCGCGATAGCGACACCGGTCCGCTCGGCAGCACCAAGGGCACCGACTGGAAGACGGACGTCGATGTCGAAGCCAATGTCGAGGAGTAATTGCTTGGCGCGCTTCGCTTCGGATCGCCACTTGATTCGCCGGCCAAAGCTTGTGTGGTAGCCGAATCCGAGGGCAAGATTCTCGACCGTGCTCACGCCTTCGACCAGCCCTAAGTCCTGGTGGACGAATCGGATTCCCGCGGCATGGGCGGCGGCGGCACTGCCGATTTCAAAGTCGGCGCCCCGCATCGACACCACGTAGTTGGCGTCGGGTTGGTGGAACCCAGCAAGGATCTTTATCAGGGTCGACTTGCCAGAGCCGTTCTGGCCGACGAGGGCGTGAATCTCCCCTTCTTCGATATCAAGCGCTACATCGCGCAACGCGACCTGGCCAGGGAAGGTCTTGGATAGCGAATGAATGTGTAGCGAAATTCCCATCGCACCCCCCTGCCTAGTTGCTCGTTTTCAAGCTCCCGCACCCACGATGTTATGCGGACGCCAGCGCGATGCTGCCATTGGCCATGCGCGCAAGACGCGACAACTCAATGATTTTTACTTGTAAACTACACGTTTCCGTCTGACTATTGCGGCGACCGCTTCATGCCCGTAGCGTGAAGCCGTTGACTGTGAAACCGCTTGCGCTTTTCTTGTCGACGATTTCACACCACCCAAAACCAACCCAACAGAAAAAGAGGGGAAAGAATGCGTAAAAGCACACGCCGTGTTGCGGCTGCACTCTTCGCTTTCGGTCTCATCGCAGCAGCCTGCGGTGACGACAGCGGAGACGATGCCTCAACTGCGGATACCACCGCTACTGCCGACACAACGGCAACGTCCGATACCACCGCAACTGACGACACCACGGCTGCGGCCGACGACCCGGTTGCAGCGGCTCAGGCTGTTGTTGACGAACTTCGTCAAATCCCGACGGAGATCCCCGTCGCAACCGGCGTCAGTGAGCCAGTTGAGAAGAAGAAGATCGCTTGGCTTGCCTGCGAACTCCCCAGCTGTGCAGAAGTCGGTGAAGATGCCCAGGCATTCGCCGACGCACTCGGGTGGGAACTGAAAACCATCAACATCAAGAGCTTTGAGCCCGCCCCCGGCGTGCAGCAGGCCATCGACTGGGGTGCTGACTACATCACCATCACCGGCTCGCCGCTTGCTCTCTTCCAGGAGCAGTTCGACGCAGCAGTCGCCAAGGGCATCAAGTTTGCCTTCGGCTACACGACCGAAGATCCGCAAACGATCGACGGCGGCATCGAGGGACTCCTCACCACCGTCGGTGACGACACCTCGGTGTACACCAACGGTGAGCGCATGGCTAGCTGGATGATCGCTGACTCGGGTGCTGCTGCAAACGTCGTCATGGTCAACATCCGTGACTTCCAGGTCCTCGTCGCCGAAGAAGAGGGCCTGAAGGCTGGCCTCGCAGCTGGTTGCCCGGACTGCTCCTTCGAAGGCCTTCCGGTCACAATCGATGACCTGGGTGCCGGCAAGATTCCGCAGCTCGTTGTTTCGTACCTCCAGGAAAACCCCGACACGAACTACGTGCACTTCGCTTTCGGTGGTCTGCCCACCGGCGTCTCCGAGGCCATCAAGACAGCAGGCCTCTCCGACAAGGTGAAGCTCACCGGTATCGACTTCTCGGCACCGAACCTGCAGGAAGTTGTTGACGGTACGCACTCTGTATGGACCTCGAACCCGAAGGCCATGGCCCTCGGAATCATGTTCCACGCGTGCGTGCTCGACGCTGCCGGCGTTGAGTTTGCCGACGAGCGTGAGGCTGCGAAGCTGAACACCTTCTTCATCGATACCCCCGAGGCCGCTAGCGCGATCCTCGATTCCGGCGGCCTCCAGAACTGGAAGGGCCCGGATGGTTACATCGATCAGCTGAAGGAACTCTGGGCGGTCGGCTGATCCAGCCAATCCAGCAATCGAATTGAAAGGGCGGGGCGCAAGCCCCGCCCTTTTTCGTCCCCGCCGTTTTTCGTCTTGGGGCGCAAGCCCAACCCGAGCGTGCCCAGACACGTAGCATCCGGGCGTGAGTGAGCGCATCTACGACGACATAGTCATCGGCGGTGGCGCGTCGGGATGCGTGATGGCGAACCGACTGTCAGCCTCGCCGGCGAACAGGGTTTTGCTTCTCGAGGCGGGAGGAACAGCATCGAATCCGATGTTTTCCATGCCCAAAGGCATCGCCGTAGTTTCGTCGTCTCCGCGCTGGACGTGGCGCTTTCCCGTTTCCGAAAAGCGCCTCGGACGCCTCGACATCGGCGAAACCTGGGTCAATGGTCGCGTGCTCGGTGGCGGAAGCTCGGTGAACGGCATGATTTGGTCGCGCGGGCACCGGCATGACTACGACGATTGGGAACGCACTGGTGGGAGCGCGTGGGGCTGGGACTCGATGCTCGCGGCGTACCGCGCTATTGAGGATCATGAGCTCGGCGCTAGTGACACACGCGGCTCGGGTGGACCCGTTCGGATTTCTGTCGGACCTTTTCGCTATCCCGAGGCTCACGCTTTCATCGCAGCGGCAAGGGAAGCCGGTCTCCCTGACAGGGGCGACGATCTCAATCACCCCGAACTTGACGGGGTGGGTTGGTATGCACATTCGGTTCGCAACGGACGACGGGAAAGTTCGGCGACTGCGTTTCTTGATCCGATTCGCGGTCGCAAGAACCTGGACATCGTGACGGCGGCGATCGTCGAACGGATCGAGTTCGACGGCAAACGAGCCTGTGCCGTCATCGCTCGTGTCGGAAAACAACGCATGCGCTTTCCTGTCCGTGGTGAAGTGATCGTTGCCTCCGGATCGGTGATGTCACCGAAGCTCTTGGAGCTCTCGGGTGTCGGCGAGTCTTCGCGGTTGCGTCGTCTTGGAATTGAAGTGGTTCATCACAGTCCGAATGTCGGGGAAAACCTGCGAGACCACCTCAATTTCTCGATGCCGCACCGACTTCTTGGGTCGCCGGGCCTGAATCGTCGGTTCAGGGGTATCGGACGGGTTCCCGACCTTCTGCGTTACGCGCTCACCCATCGCGGCCCGATGACCTTGGGGCCTTACGAGGTCGGTGCATTCACCCGCAGCGACGCGCAACAAGATCGGCCCGACTTGCAGTTGTACTTCTCGGCATACTCAAAGGTCGCTGGTCGAGCCACGACGGAGCGCGCAGCCGGATTCACCGTCTCGGTTTTCCTGGTGCAGACCTCAAGTCGTGGTTCGGTGCACATCGCCTCCGCCGACCCGGACGCACCGCTCGACTTGCGGCCGAACCACCTCGCCGACCCCGCCGACCGCAGCCGCGTCGTTGCGGCTGTGCGCACAGTGCGGACGATTCTCCGCCAACCTGCATTCGCTGCGCGATTGGGTGCGGAACGCTCACCGGGTGCGGCCGCCGAATCTGATGACGACATTCTCGAAGCGATGCTGCCGCGCATCTCGGGTGGCACCCACGCGATGGGAACATGCGCGATGGGTCGTAGCGACGATGCAGTACTCGACGATCGACTGCGCGTTCGGGGAGTCGAAGGCGTGCGCGTCGTCAACTGTGCTTCGATGCCGACACTGGTCTCGGGCAACACCAGCGCACCTGCGATGGCGATCGCATGGCAGGCAGCGAATCTGATCGAAGCCGAACGTCGCGCTTGACGCGTTGCGGTCAGGAAAACAAGCTGGCGATTGCCCAGATCGAAGCAACGAGGCCGACTGCTGCCATCGTGAGGCTGCGCCCAACCGGTGCCTTGACAAGATCGGTTTCTTCCTTGCGTTGCGGTGGCGGCTTCACGATCGCGAGGGCGTTGCCCGCAAAAAGTGCGCCGCCGAGTGCGAGGACGAGCCATGCCAAAAGGTCTTCGCCGAGGAACATGCTCTGACTATGGGGCCTTCGAGGTGAAGTTGTCGAATCGTGTGTAGTTCGCGAGGAACACGAGTCGAATGTCGTCGAGCGCGCCGGCGCGGTGCTTGGCTATCTGCAAGTTGGCATCGGCCTTGCGTTGCGGGTCGTCGTCATTGACAGATGGACGATAGAGGAACATGACGACGTCGGCGTCTTGTTCGAGAGCGCCAGATTCGCGCAAGTCTGACAGTGTCGGACGCTTGTCCGTTCGCGTTTCGATGCCACGGCTCAACTGGCTGAGCGCAACGACGGGCACCTTGAAGTCACGGGCGAGAATCTTCAGGTTTCGGCTGATTTCGCTGACCTCGAGCTGACGGTTCTCGGCGCTCGCGTTGCCTCCCATCAACTGCAGGTAGTCGATCACGATCATCGCGAGGTCACCGTGCTTGGCGGCGATACGGCGCGCCTTCGCGCGAATCTCCATCACGGTGACGGCCGAGTTGTCGTCGATGAACAGCGGAATCGACAGTCGACCGATGGCGCGACCGATTCGCCGCCAGTCCTCTTCGTTCAGGCGCCCGGTGCGCAACTTTGCAGAGTCGACGCGCGCTTCACTGGAGAGGATGCGCTGTGACAGTTCAGCGCGGCCCATTTCCAGTGAAAAGAACAACACCGGCTTGTTCGTGGTGGTGGCGACGTTGACGGCCATGCCCATCGCGAGCGCAGACTTGCCCATGGCGGGACGTGCGCCGATGATGTTCAGCGTTCCGGGTTGCAGGCCCGACAGCAAGGCGTCGAGGTCGACGAAGCCCGTGGGCACACCCGTGATGGGGTTGCCGTTCTCCATGATCTCGGAGAGGCGGTCCATCGTCTCGGGCATGAGGTCGTTCAGCCTCACCATGGTGTCGCTGACCTGGTTCTGTGCGACTTCGAAGATGCTCGACTCGGCGCGGTCGAGGGCTTGTTCGATGTTGTCGGGCTGGCTGTAGCCCAGTTCTGCAATTTCGGAGGCCGCGAGAATGAGTCGGCGCAACATCGAGGTTTCGCGCACGATGCGCGCATAGCGGTCGGCGCTCGACACCGCCGGCGTGCTGTTTTGAAGTTCGAGCAGATAGTCGATACCACCGACGGTCTCGAGGAACCCGGCGCGCTGGAGCTTGTCGGAAACCGTGACAACGTCGACGGGTTCACCGGCCACGTTCAGCGACTGGATCGCATCATGGATGTGTTGGTGGCTGGATTTGTAGAAATCGGACGGGGTGACCGCTCGTTCGGCGGCTGCCCCAATGGCGTCTTTCGACAGCAACATCGCACCCAACAACGACGCCTCAGCATCGAGGTTGTGCGGTGGCACGCGCGCGGACGTGCCACGCGGGGGCGCCGAAGAGTTACGCGTGTCGGACACGGCTGCCACCCTGCCCTAGCAACCCTGTGGATTGCTAGGGGCAGGACATGTGGACAAGCCTGTGTGAAGCCTGTGGATGGCTGTGGGTAACTCAGCTCGCCGCGACATCGATCGAGACAGTGCTCGTGACGTCGTGGAACAGCCGAACCGAAACCGCGTGGCGACCCACCGTGCGAATTGGGGTGTCGATGTCGATGTCGCGCTTGTCGACTTCGATGCCGGTTTGTGCGGCGATCGCCTTTGCGACCTCGGTCGAGGTGACCGAACCGAACAAACGGCCTTCGTTACCGGCCTTTGCGCTGATCGACACAGTGGCCGCGCCGAGTCGCGAGGCGACCTGGAGGGCGGCTTCGCGCGAGGCACGCTCTTTGTTGTCACGGGCCTTGCGCATGGCGGCAGCCTGCGCCACCGCACCGTCGCTGGCACCGATGGCCAAACCGTGGGGCAGGAGGTAGTTGCGTGCGTGGCCGTCGGAAACCGACACCACGTCGCCGCGCTTACCGAGGCCCTTCACATCACTGCGGAGAATTACGTTCATGATCAGGCCTCACCCTCTGCGGCGTCTCCAGCGGCGGCTGCTTCGGGGGCTTCGGTGGCTTCGCCGTCGGAGTTTCCGCCGTCAGTAGCCTTGCCCTCAGAAGCACGGTCGGCGTACTTGTCGACGTATTTCTCGTCGTCTTCACGATCGGCACCCGGTCGCGGAGCGCGAGCCGAAGCAACGCGCTTGGTGTAGGGCAGCAACGCCATCTCGCGAGCGTTCTTCACGGCCGTGGCGATTTCGCGCTGCTGCTGTACCGACGTACCGGCGATGCGCTGGCCGCGGATCTTCGAGCGGTCGGACATGAAGCGCTGCAGAAGGTTGACGTCCTTGTAGTCGACGTACGCAATGCGCTCGGTGTCGAGAACGTTCGGCTTCTTCTTGCCGGGCTTCTTCAGGTCGGCCTTGGAAATACGGGCCTTGTTCTTCTTGCTGGTCATGGTTTTCTCTCAGTTCCTGTGATGTTCTCGATGGTTCAGAAGGGCTCTTCGTCGCCCATGTACGGATCGGGGGCAGAATCGCCGCCGCGCTGGTTGCCGCCGCGGCCGCCGCCACCACCGCCTTGGCCCGACTGGCGCTCGACTTGGGCGGTTGCCCAACGCAAGCTGGGTCCGAGTTCGTCGGCGACGACCTCGATGGCCGTGCGCTTGTCGCCGTCGCGCGTGGTGTATTCGCGCTGCTCGAGGCGACCGGTGACGATGACGCGCGAACCCTTGGCGAGTGTCGCGGCCGCGTTCTCACCGAGCTGGCCCCAGGCGGTGATGTTGAAATACGACGTTTGCTCTTGCCACTCACCATTCACCTGGTAGCGGCGACCGACGGCAATGCCGAACGACGCGACGCCACGTCCACCAGTGGTGAAACGCAGTTCGGGGTCGCGGGTGAGGTTGCCGACGAGTGTGATCGTGTTGTCTGCCATGTTGTGCTCCGTTCGTGTGGAGATGAATCCGGACTAGGCCTTGGCGAGCATGCCGCGGCGCTGGCCTTCGTGGTCGGGCAAGCGGAGAAGCTTGTGGCGAACCACGTTGTCGGCGATGCGGAGCGTGCGCTCGACCTCATCAAGGGCGCCCGCGGGCGCGAGGACGTTGTAGACGACGTAGTAGCCGTCTTCCTTCTTGTTGATTGGGTAGGCCAGACGGCGCTTTCCCCACCAGTCGGGGTTTCCGTGGACGGAACCTCCGACGGAGGTGATGGTCGAGGTGATCGACTTGACCTGCTGCTGTGCAGCGTTGTCGTCGATGCCACCATCGATGATGACCATCAATTCATAGGCACGGGTCATTGACATGTTCTCCCTTCGGACACGGTGCGGACCGTGGCCCCTAACCGGAGCAGGGTGGATATGGAACCGCGAAGGGTATCGGTCTGGCTTCCCATCGCCTCCAGTGTGTGCCAAGCCTGTAGCACCCTGACCAAGACCCTTACCCAGGACCCCTGCCGGAACCCTTTGTTTTCACGGACACGACTATGTTCGGGGGCATGTCGGAAACCTGCGAAAGCTGCGGCGGCACAGAAGCCACTCTCACCGCCGTCCGCCGGATGTACGTGACCCCCGAGACTTGGGAGTCGGAGCACAAGCAGGTGGTGTTGCCCGACGTCGAGCAGTGGTGCTTTGCCTGCCTGACCCAGTACCCCCACGAACGCCTCGAATGATCAGCAACAGCGAGGCTTCTCGGTGCGAAAACGTGCAAAACCTGCACCGCAGCGCGCCGAAAAGCCTTGTCGTTTAGGCGGCGTCGTTTAGGCGGTGCGGTTTAGGCGGTGCGGCGGGCGCGGCCGACGATGGGCACGGCGCGCAAGAGATGGTGCCACTTGCAGGTGCGACAGGCCTCGACCACGTAGGCGGTGTAGTCGCCGTTCGATGAGTTCGCCCGACGCTGGATCTGGGCCATTTCGCTGCGTTGGGTGACGCAACGTCCGTGCGATGGCAGGTGCGGCCCGAAGACGTAGGTGACGAGAACGAGTTTGTCCTCCGTGCAGATGGGACACGTCGTCTTTGTTTCCTCGCCAAAGTTGCGCGCAGCGCGCATGAGTTCTGGATGCGCGTCGCACACCTGGTCTTGGCGCAGGCGACCACGGCGATATTCGTTGATGAGGTGCTGGCGCGCGAGACGATGGTCGACTGCTCCGCCACCCCTCAACGATCCGGCGCTGAACGACATGCCGAGAGGCTAGCCATCGCATATCCCTCGTCCCGTACGGTGCACTTGGCACACTTGGGTCATGGTTGACGTGTGGTTCGGCGACGACATCGCTGGGGAGCGCGACCTGCGTCTCGTCGGTGACGTGCGCGGAAAGCGTGTGCTCGAACTCGGGCTGCCGCCGGGTCCACCGAACTCCGTCGCGCTCGCCGCTGCCGGCGCGCGGGTCATTGCCGTCGACAATTCTCTCGAGCGAATCGCCGCGGCGCGTCAAGTGGCGGAATCCGCCGGTGTACGCGTCGAATTCCAACAAGCGGAGTTGTTCCAGTTGGGTTTCGCCACCAGTTCGTCACTCGATCTCGTGCTGTGCGTCGAACGGTTGGCGGGCGTCGACGACGTCGATCGTTTGTTGCGCCAGGCACACCGCGTGTTGAAGCCGGAGGCCGCGTTCGTCGCGGTGTTGGAGCATCCCGCACACGCAATGTTCGACGGCGACGAACCCATCGCACGTCGTCGTTACGGCACGGCAACGAACATCACGATCGGTGATCTGTGCATGTCGTTGCAGCGGTCGAACTTCGCCATCGACGTGCTCTACGAGCTGTACCCGAACAGCAAGCCCCGTGCCGTGGTTCCCTGCACGCTCGCGGTGCGCGCACGCAAACTCGGCAGCTGAACGTCAGGCCGACTGACTCGACCACCAGTCACGCAGACGACGGGTGATTTCCTCCTCGCCGAGCAGGCCCTCTTCGAGACGGACTTCCATGAGGAAATCGAGTGCGCGTCCGACGTCGCGTCCGGGCTTCAGGTCGAGAAGCGTCATTACCGCGAGCCCGTCGAGTTCGGGTCGCATCGCGGCGAGTTGCTCTTGTGCGGCGAGCTCGCCGATGCGCGATTCCAATTCGTCCATGCGACGCGAAAGCATCATGGCCTTTTTCTCGTTGCGCGTCGTGCAATCGCAGCGCGTGAGGACGTTGAGTTCGGCGAGCAGCGGGCCAGCGTCGCGTACGTAACGGCGCACTGCTGCATCGGTCCAACCCATCGAGTAGGTGTGGAACCGCAGGTGTAGTTCGACGAGCGACGTGACCGCGTCGACGTCTTCGGTCGAGTACTTCAGTGCCCTCATGCGCTCGCGTGTCATGCGCGCACCGACCACCTCGTGGTGGTGGAAAGTGATTCCCTTGCCCTTGCGGATCGATCGCGTCTTTGGTTTGCCGATGTCGTGGAATAGCGCGGCGAGTCGTGTGCGGCGAAAGTCGAATTCGGGATGCGCATCGGGTCGCACGTTCTCGACGACGGCGAACGTGTGGGTGAGCACGTCCTTGTGGCGGTGAATGGGGTCTTGCTCCAGGCTCATCGCCGGAAGTTCGGGAAAGAAGTGAGCGGCAAGACCCGTGTCGACGAGGAACCAGAGGCCCGCAGTTGGATGGTCGAGCACGATGAGGCGATCGAGCTCGGCCTGCACACGCTCGCGCGAGACGATCTCCAGGCGATCGGCCATGTTCTTCACCGCAGCGACGAGCGCGGGGTCGGGTGTCAGGTTGAGCGCGGCGATGAAACGCGCAGCACGCAGCATCCGCAACGGGTCGTCGCTGAAACTTTCTTCCGGTGACAGCGGCGTGCGGAGAACGCGCGCTATGAGGTCGGCCGCCCCGTTGTACGGATCGATCAGTGCCGGTGCATTGCCGGTGAGTTCGAGGGCCATTGCGTTGACGGTGAAGTCGCGTCGCGAGAGGTCGGCGTCGATCGCATCGGCGAAGGCCACGTTGGGTTTGCGTGAGTCGGGTGAATACGCCTCGGCGCGATGGGTGGTGATCTCGTAGACCCGACCGTTCTTCTTCGCTCCGATGGTGCCGAACCGTTCGCCCTGGGTCCACACCGCGTCGGCCCACCCGGACAAGATCTTCTTGGTCTCGTCGGGTCGGGCGTCGGTGGTGGCGTCGAAATCGAAGGCGTCGACATTCGCGGCGTCACCGCGGCCGATGAGCAGGTCGCGCACGGTTCCACCAACCAGGTAGAGGCGCTTGCCCGCCGCCGTGAACCGATCGGTCAGCGGCGCGAGTTCGGCGAGAATCGGCGCGAAGCGTTCGGGAACCACGCGCTCAGGCTAGACACAACGGCCCGCTCGCGGCGTGCGGCACTACCGTCGTGTTCCGTGACGAACACGTCTTCCGCGACGAACACGGCCGACCAGCCGTCGTGGACGATCGGCGCCTGGCCCTTTGACGCCTCGACGGCGATGCTCACCCTGCAATCTGCACATCGCCCTGATGTCACCGTCACGACTTCTCTCGTCGAAGAGTGGGCCGATGCGACGGCCGCGAGCACTTTCCAACGTGTGCGCACCAACGCGGTCGCACCGACAACCGCAGAAGCGTTGATGGCACACGGCTTCGTCGTGCGCCAAGAGCTCGAATTCTTTGTTGCTGAACTCGATATCACCGATCTTGCTGAGACGCAGCAAAGCGACGGGGCGGCGGCGTGGCGCATCGGTCGCGTGCGACCATCCGACGCGGTGCGCATCGACGTTGCAGCATTTGGCGACGAATGGGCGCTCGATATTGCGGCCTTCGCTCACTCGTGCAACGCAACGCGCAACTCGCGCGTGCGCGGGGCGCGACGGGGGGTGCTGCCACGGGTCGCTGGCCTCGGGCGAGCCCTTGGCTACTGCCTGACCGGGGTGAGCGAGGACACGTCTTACTTGCAGCGCCTTGCCGTGGTGCCCTCCGCACAGCGCCGCGGTGCAGCCGGTGTACTGATCGCGGATTCGATGAAGTGGGCCGTCGCTCAGGGTGCGAGACGAATGTTCGTGAACACCGACATCGAGAACGTTGGTGCGCTTAGCCTCTACCAACGATGGGGCTTCGAATCGGTCGGGTACCACCTACGGGTGATGGAATGCGACCGCGCGACCCTTGTGCGACACGGACGCAGCCGATGAGACGTCTACTCGCGGTTGCCTGTGCCACTGCGGCGACGGTCTTCGGATTCGGTGGCTGGTCGGCTACGCCTCAGCGCGCCGGCGCGGCCACCGCGAACCTCACCGTCGTGCAGCAGGGCTTCACGGTCATCGGCGACGCGGTCTGGCGTGTCGTGGTCGATATCGAAGGAGCCGACAGCGACAAGTTGCACATTGACGTCGTCAGTCACCGCCGCGTCGACACCAGGGCCGAACTCGCCGATGCACTGGCCGGCAGGCTCCCCGACCAACTCGATCGACTCAGGTTCTCGATGGCCGACGTTCCGCGCAACGATGCCGGCCGTCGAATCATCAGCGTGCCAACCGTCGCAAATTCCTCGGTGCCCGAGGATCTCTTGTTCGGCTCGTCCGGTGTGTACCCGGTCGTCATCGAGTTGCGTGCCGGAGAAAGCCTTCTTGGTGCGACAACGACCTTCGTCCATCATCTCGATGCCGACGACGCCGTTTCGGCCAGCGCCGATGGCACGTTGCGTGTAATGAATGTGGCGGCACTGTCGTCGGCACCGGCGCGTGTCGCGAATGGCAAGAAAGTCGTATCGCCGCAGTTTTCTGTACAACTCAGCGACTTTGTCGATGCCTACGGCGACGAATCTTCAGGGGCATTCGTCTCGTTGCAGGGTGACCAGGTTGCCATCGCCGGTGCCGAAGCACTCAGCGCCCTGCGTGCGGAGGCCGACCGCCACACGTTCGCAGCGACATCCTTCGTACCGCTGAACCCCGGCGCGATGGCCGAGGTGGGCCTGGGTGAACTGTTCGCATCGCAACTGAGGGCGGGCGAGGATGCAATCACCGCCGCGATCGGCACGACGCCCGACCGGGGAGTCATTGTGGTCGACGACCGGCTGAACGCAAACGGTGCGGTGTTGCTGCGCGACGTCGGTGTGCGCGGGGCAATTCTCACGCCGCGTGCCGTTGACACGTCGGGATTCCGTGGTCTTGTCGACTCGGCCCTCACCTACCGCGCGCGGGCCGCCGACGGCTCGACACTGCTCGTTCAGGGCATTGACGACGTGTATGCAACGCAACTCGCTGATGGAACGCGCAGCCCGGTTGCCCGAGCCGTACTCGTGACGGCAGGTCTTGTCCTCCAACGCGACTCGCTTCTCGGCATGGGCAAGGACCTCGGTCTCGTCATGGTGGCCCTCGGTACAGAGGACGGACGACCCGCTGACCCTGTGGTGTTGCAGCAGCTCTTTCGACTCGTCGGGTCGAACCCCGTTCTCGCGCTCGCCGCACAGCCAGAGCCCGCCAGCACCGAGACGTCAGGCGATGTCCTCGAACTGTCGCGTGGCTCTGACACAACTCTCGAGCGGGCAAAAGTTCTGGTCGACGAACTGACGCGGCGCGTCAACAACACCATCTCGATGCTGGGCGACACCGACCCGCGACGCAACGACTGGCCGGCGATGCTGACGACAATGCTCTCGAGTCGCACCGACTCGGTACTGAACGCCGCGCTCGAAAAGAACCTCCGTACGGCGATTCGACGCGTGCTCGGCTCGCTCGACTTGCCCGCCGCCGCGAACTTCACGCTCAGTTCACGCAAAGCCGAATTACGCCTACAGGTGCGCAACACCTCCAGCGCGACGTTGCGCACCGTCGTACGGTTCCGTAGCGCGAAGCTGAAGTTCGCCGAACCGCGCCAAGTGGTCGAGGTCCCCGCCAACGCCAGTGCCGAGGTCGTCATGGCCGTCGAGGCACGATCGAACGGCCGCTTCCCCGTCACCGTACAACTGCTGACACCGCGGGGGGACCTGTCGCTTGGTGAGCCCGTCACGATCACCGCGAACGTCAGCGCCATCGCCGGCCTCGGCCAGGTGGTCACCGCCACGGCGCTGCTCATACTCCTGACCTGGTGGGCTCACAACTGGCGCAGCCGGCGGCGGCGGGCGCTCGAGGCAGCGCTCGCGACATCAGAACATCCGTCGCGACCAGTCGAACGGGCCAACCCAGCCTCCAACAACTAGGTTCTCCGTCCATGACAGTCCGCATCGTCACCGACAGCGCCTGCGATCTGCCGCAGTCGATCATCGACCAGTTCGGCATCGTCGTCGTCCCCCTCACCATCCGCTTCGGTGACACCGACTACATCGACCGCGAGGATTTCGGGCCCAAAGAGTTCTGGGCCAAGTGCAGCGCATCCCCGGTTCTGCCCGAGACCGCGGCCCCGTCGCCCGGCCAGTTCGAAACCGCCTACCGCAGCCTGAAGGCAGAGGGCGCAACGGGCATCGTCGTCGTATCGCTGTCATCTGCTCTGTCGGCAACCATGCAGAGCGCAGAGATCGCCGCACGGGCTGTCGCCGACGACATCTCGGTGCGGATCGTCGACAGCCGCAGCGTGTCGATGGGCCAGGGCATCATCGCGCGCGCCTGCGCCCAGGCTGCCCAAGCCGGTGCCGGTCTCGACGAGGTCGAAGCCAAGGGCAACGCGCTGTCAGGTCGTGTCCACGTATACGGGGCACTCGACACGCTGGAGAACCTGAAAAAGGGCGGCCGAATCGGCGGTGCGAAGGCCATGATCGCCTCGGCGCTCGCCATCAAGCCGATCATCGACGTCCGCGAGGGCAAGGTGGAAGAGGGTGGTCGCCAACGCACCCGGTCGAAGGCGCTCGCATTCCTCGTTCAGAAGTTAAAAGAACACGGCAACATCTCCGACCTCGCCGTGTTGCACGCCGAGTGCGACGACATCGACGCATTCCTCGCACAGTTGCGCACGGTCTACTCGGGGTCGATCGAGGTCGGTGACATCGGTGCCGTCATCGGCACGCACGCCGGCCGCGGCACCATTGGTGTCGCGTTCTTTGACGCGCCATAGACACGGCGTTCTTTGACGCGCCGTGAGCACGGTGTGAATTCCTCAATTTGAAAGGCGCCCACAACTAGCGTCGTTGACGCAATGGCCTCATCACTCGTACCCAACGCGCTCATCGGTGCGCGCTACAGGCTCGAGAAACGAATCGGCCAAGGTGGCATGGCCGAGGTGTGGTTGGCCAACGACATCTCTCTCAACCGCAAGGTCGCGGTAAAGATGATGAAAGCGCAACACAACAATGATCCCATCGTTGTCGAGCGTTTCCGTCGTGAAGCACAAGCTGTCGGCAACCTCAATCATCCGAATATCGTGACGGTGTACGACGTCGTCGAAAACGATGGCCAGCAAGCCGTGATCATGGAATACGTCGAGGGCATGACGCTGCGTGAGGTGCTCGACCAAAAGACCCGTCTCAGTCCGTCGCTGACGATCCACATCGGTATGGCAATTGCCAGCGCACTTGATGCCGCACACGCCTCGGGCATCGTCCACCGTGACATCAAGCCCGGCAACATTCTCCTCACGCAAACCGGCCGCGTGATGCTTGCCGACTTCGGCATAGCAAAAGCCGTCAATGCGACGGAGTCCGATCTCACCAACCAGAACATCATGATGGGCACCGCAAAGTACCTGTCGCCCGAACAGGTGCGCGGCAAACCTCTCGACGGTCGTGCCGACATCTATTCGCTAGGTCTCGTTTTGTACGAATGTCTCGCCGGTCGCGTGCCCTTCATCGGTGAATCTGATGTCGAAACAGCGCTCGCCCGCGTGCAACGTGAACCCACGAATCTCCTGAAAAAACGCCCGAATTTGCCGCCTGCGCTCACGAATTTCGTGCACCTCATGTTGCGTCGCGACCCCGATCGCCGCCCTTCGACGGGTCTCCACGTGTACGAAACGCTGTACCGAATTCGCGAAGCAGGAGTCGATGGCACACCGACGGGCCTCACGCCACCAAGCGGTCAGGCCGGCTTCATTGAGTCGCATCCGATGTCGCCGATCACCGGTACACAGCGTGCCGGAATCCCGGGCGAAGTGACGATCAGCAATCCGGTTGCGCGAACGAGTTCGATGCCGACGCGACGCACACCTCGACGTTTCAACGTCTCACCATCGACCATGCTTGCCGCCGCGATGGTTTTGGTTGTCGTGCTTGCCGGCGTTGTTGCATGGCGCAGCATCACGAACGACACGCCGAACATCGCAGAAGGAATCGTTGTCGATACGTCACCCACCGTTGCTGTCGCACCCGCGGGGCCGATCACCATCACACGCGCGATGAGCTTCGATCCGAATGGTGACGACGGAGTCGAAAACGACGACATGTTGCCGTTCCTTCTCGATGGTTTGCCGCGTACCCAATGGCGCACGGTGTGTTACGGCGACAAGTTCTTCGGTTCGAAGGGCGGCGTCGGCGTGGTTCTCGAATTATCGTCACCCGCGGCCGGCACGTTGATGGTGAACCCGCAGACGAAACCCTGGGGAATCGAGGTCTATGCGGCGAACGACGTCGTACCCGCCACCCTCGACCAGTGGGGCACCCGTGTGGCGAAGAACTACGGAACCGAGGTCGGTGCCACCACCTTCGTCGTGGCCGACCCCGCCAAGTACCTGCTCGTGTGGTTCCGCGAAGCCGGCGTCAGCTCGGCCTGCAGCACGAAGAACCCCTTCCAGGGTGTGCTCGCCGGCGCTGCCTTTACCGTCTCTCCGGCAGCGCCATAACGCTGCCTTTACCGTCTCTCCAGCAGCGCCATAACGCTGCCGTAGATAGCCTGCGGGCGTGAACGCGGGCGCCGTCGACGTCGAGCAGGCCGACCTGCTCACGCGGGCCCGGGCTGGCGAACGAACCGCCGTCGATGCGCTGTTGCGCCTGCACTACGAGGCCGTTCACGCGGTCTGTCACCGCATGGTTCTCTCGCGGGAAAGCGCCGACGACGCTGTTCAGAACGCGCTGCTGGCGATCGTGCGGGGCCTCCCCCGCTTCGATGGTCGCGCGAGCCTGTCGACGTGGATCTACCGCATCGCCACCAACGCCGCCATCGATGAGATCCGTCGGCTGCAGCGTGCACCGCGCGCGGCCGACCCGACGGTTTTGGTGGCGACCGAGACCGCCAACCCCGATTCCGACCCGACCGCGGGCGTCGCCGAACACCTCGACCAGTCGAGTGTGGTGGCGGGAGCGCTGGCGAAGGTCCCCCACGACTTTCGGGTTGCTCTCGTGCTGCGGTACGTGGCCGACCTCGACTATGCCGAGATCGCCGAGGTGCTGGGTGTTCCCGTCGGCACCGTGCGATCGCGCCTGGCTCGCGGCAAAGAAGCCCTCGCCCAACATCTCGACGGGTCGGGCGCGGTGACGGGACAAATGTCCGCGGGGGAACCAAACTTGACCGACGAAACGTCACACCAGACGGACAACTCACCATGACCGATCCCACCACCGGCCCGAACGACGACGCGCTCGACGCTGCCCTGCGGGGCATGGCGCGACCTGCCGTCGACCCTGCGCGACGCGAGATGCACATCGCTGCGGCTCTCGATGCCCTCGGCGCCGGCACGCCCGACAATGTGGTGTCACTCGCGTCACGGCGTCGCACCCGGGTGATGACCCTCACCGCGGTTGCCGCTGCGGGCCTGTTCGCCGTGGGTCTGGGCATCGGCCGGGTCAGCGCTCCGAAGGCTGAAACCCCGATTGCGGTGAAGAACGCCGCACCGGCATCGTCGCCCAACAACTCCGCCGCGACGGCCGCTGCCGTCGAGGGATGTCCCGACCTCACTCTCGATTCGCCAGGGGAACTCGTCACCACGTTCGGTTCCTATGCGCTCTACCGCACCAATGACAACGGTGCGGCCACCCTTGTCGTCGTCGACACTGCGGGGTGCTCGATCGTCACGCGCGTCGCCGCTCCCGCATCCGACGGGGGCTGACCGTCGGGTCCCACAGTTAGGCTGGCGCGGTGCCGTCGAACCCGCTGACCGACCCTGATTGGGCAAAGAAAACGGTCGACTTCATTGATCGCTGGGTCAGTCTCGTTCGCGACCGCACCACCCGCCCCCTGATCACCGTCGTGCGGGGCCTCGTCTTCGGGGTCCTCATCATCACCGGCATCGTTCTGGTCGCCGTTCTCGGTCTCATCGGCCTCACACGAGGCCTGCAAGCGGCACTCGATGCAGGACTAGACCGCGACGCCGCGGTGTGGGCCTCGTATCTCATCATCGGCGGCGTTCTCTTCCTCGCCGGCATCGTCATCGCCCGCAAGCAGCGGTCGAAAGACGACATCTAGACAGGAGCAACATGTCCGCGACTCCACACCACCGCGTTCTCATCATCGGCTCGGGCCCGGCCGGTCTGACCGCTGCCATTTACACGGCGCGCGCCAGCCTTGCCCCGCTCGTCATCGAAGGCGAACCGTCATCGACCACCGACCAACCGGGTGGCCAGTTGATGCTCACGACCGAGGTCGAGAACTTCCCCGGTTTCCCCGAGGGCATCATGGGCCCCGAACTGATGGGCCGCTTTCGCGAACAAGCCGGTCGCTTCGGCGCCACCTATCTGACCGAAAAGGTCGCCCGCATCGACTTCACCGCCAAACCGCTGCGTGTGTGGACCCATGACAAGGAGTTCACCGCCGATTCGGTCATCGTCGCCACGGGTGCGCAGTCACTGATGCTCGGGCTTCCGCGCGAAACCGACCTCGTCGGCCACGGCGTATCGACGTGCGCCACCTGTGACGGTTTCTTTTTCCGCGGAAAAGAGATTGCCGTGGTCGGTGGCGGTGACAGCGCCGTCGAAGAAGCCGTGTTCCTCACCAAGTTCGCATCGAAGGTGACGATGATCCACCGTCGCGACGAACTGCGCGCGTCGAAGATCATGCGCGATCGCGCGCACGCCAACGAGAAGATCGAGTTCAAGTGGAACAGCCAGGTCGTCGAGCTGAAGGGCGAGTCACAACTCGAAGGCATCGTGTTGAAAGACGCCGTGACGGGCGAGTTGTCGAATCTCGAGGTGAGTGGCCTCTTCATCGCGATCGGTCACCAACCAAACACAAAACTTTTCAGCGGCGTGCTCGACATGGAGGACAGCGGCTACCTGCTCACGCGCAGCGGTTCGTCGTACACGAACGTCCCGGGCGTGTTCGCCTGTGGTGACGTGCAAGACCACACCTACCGCCAGGCGATCACCGCGGCCGGCTCGGGTTGCATGGCCGCAATCGACTGCGAACGCTGGCTCGAAGACCAGCACTGACACCCGTGGCGGTGCGGTGACCCTCGGGCGCGCGCCATAGACTCTGCCCTATGGCAGAAGGCATCGTGACACTCACCAGTTCCACCTTCGACGAAACGGTCAATGCATCCGACAAGCCGATTCTCGTCGACTTCTGGGCCGAATGGTGCGGCCCCTGCAAGATGATCGCGCCGATCCTCACCGAGATCGCAGCCGAACAGAAGGACAACCTCATCATCGCGAAGTTGAACGTCGACGACCACGGCGATATCGCGCAGCGCTTCGGCGTCATGAGCATTCCGACTCTTCTCGTCTTCGACAAGGGTGAGATGAAAAAACGGATGGTCGGCGCCAAAGGCAAGGGTGCCCTTCTCCAGGAGTTGTCGGAATTTCTGACGCCTTCCCGCTGACCGCTGGGCTTCGATCGCCCACCGTCAGCGACCTTCAACGACGCCTGCGCACCGCGGGCTTTCTCGTGCTCGACGTCGAAGACGACGGCCTCTTCTGTTCGATCACCGAGCAGGGTGTCGTCGACTTCCAGGCCTCACGTGGTCTGCGGTCCGACGGCGTGTGTGACGCCGCCACGTGGACCGCGCTTGTCGAGGCTTCGTGGTCGTTCGGCGACCGCATGCTGTATCTCACCTCGCCAAACCTGCGCGGCGAGGATGTCACCGAATTGCAAACCCACCTGTCGCGCCTCGGCTTCGATGCCGGGCGTATCGACGGCATCTTCGGGCCCAATACGGCCCATGCCGTCAGCGATTTCCAGAGCAATGCCGGCCTTGCAGTTGACGGCATATGTTCCACGGCAACAGCAACAGCAATCCTGCGACTTGGTTCGCAGAGCGGGTCAGGGCCCGGCATCGCCACGTTGCGCGAGGCTGAAAACGTCCTTGCCGCCGAACGCGGATTTCACCGCGTCGTCATCGGTCAATTCGGCGGTCTCAGTGGCATCGCGCGCATGGTGTCGCGCGCACTGCGCGAACAACATGACGTCGTCATGCTGGTCGACGAACCCGAGGTGTCGTCACATTCGCGCGCGGCGAACCACTTCTCTGCCGACGCCTACCTCGGCCTCGAAGGCCACGGCGAAGCCGGCTGCACCATCGCCTACTACCAAGTCCCCGGGTTCACATCGGTGCGCGGCGAGGCACTCGCGACAGCCGTCGTCGATGCGTTGTCGGCGGCGCTTCCCGGACTCAACGTTGCGGCAAGCGGAATGCGGCTCCCTGTTCTACGTGAAACGCGGATGCCGGCGGTGTTGTGCTCGCTCGGGCCCTTCAACAACATCGTCGACCATGCCCCCGAGGTGGCCGCAGCCATCACCCGCGCATTCAGGGCCTGGCAGGCCACAGCGCGAGCTGAATAAGTCCGAACCGTGAATTTTTCTGAGTTATCCACCGATCACGCCCTGTATTCACAAGGTTTTGGCGGTTATCCCCATCATCATCCACAGGCTGTGAGGCGCCTTACCGTCAACGTAACGGTTGGCAAGAATCAACCTTCGAGTGAGGGTTATAAAATATTTGTTTAGACTGAGCCCGTCATGCGGCGGTAAATCCGCTCGAGGTCTTCCAAGTCAGCAAACTCCACGCCGATGCGGCCGCGTTTGCCATTCATCGACACCTGGACCTTGGTCGCCAGGAACTCAGCGAGCAGGCTCTCGAGCTCTAGCAGACCCGGCGGCGGCAGTTTCGGGTTGGGCGTTGGTGGCTTGGCCTCGTCTCCCTTGGTCTTGCCGCCCTGGCGGTCGCGGACCGCTTCTTCGACCGCGCGGACCGACCAGCCCTCGTCGACTGCCCGTCGGGCCAACTGTTCCTGGAAAGCACGATCGGGGGTGCCCAAGATCGCCTTGGCGTGGCCGGCCGACAAGCGCCCGTCAGCCAACAGGTGCTGGATGGCCGGGGGCAAAGTAAGGAGGCGCAGTGCGTTGGTGATTGCAGAGCGGCTCTTGCCCACCCTCGTCGCCACCTGCTCGTGAGTCATCGAGAAGTCCTCGAGCAACTGCTGGTAGGCGGCGGCCTCTTCGAGCGGCGTGAGGTCCTGGCGGTGCAAGTTCTCGACCAGAGCCTGTTCCACCGAGCCGATATCTTCGGTCGGCCGCACAACCGCAGGGATGGTGGGCAGGCCTGCACGGGTTGCCGCCCGCCAGCGGCGCTCGCCGGCAATCAGCTGGAATTTGCCGTCGGCGGCCGGCCTCACGAGCACCGGCTGGAGAACGCCGATTGCTCGCACGGAGTCGGTGAGTTCCGACAACGCCGACTCATCGAAATGTACGCGGGGTTGGTGGGGGTTCGGCTCGATCGACCCCACGGGGATGTCACGCAGGATCGGACCATCGACCGGTGTCGAAGTGACCTCGTTGCGTTCAACCAGGTCGGCAGTGATGAGGGCTCCGAGGCCCTTACCCAGCCCGCTTTTCCGTGCCATTGACGATCTCCTTTGCTGCTTTGCGGTAGGCCTGCGCGCCCGTCGACGAGGAATCGAAGGTGGTGATCGGCTGGCCGAACGAGGGGGCCTCGCTCAACCGCACGTTACGGGGAATCACCGTTTCGAGCACCCGCTCGCCGAACTTTGCCCGCAGTTCGGCAACCACCTGGTCGGCGAGGTTGGTCCGCTGGTACATGACGCAGAGGAAGGTCGGGTCGGGCAGTGACGGGTTGAGGTTCTTGCGGATGAGGTGCAGGTTCTTCAGCAAGATGTCGATGCCCTCGAGCGGGATGTACTCGGTCTGCACCGGAGTGAGGATCTCGGTCGCCGCAGTGAGGGCGTTGACGGTCAACAGGCCCACCGACGGTGGACAATCAATGAGGATGAAGTCCCACTGGTCGGCCATCGGCTCGATGGCCATGCGCAACCGGCTCTCGCGGCCGAACGCGGGGACGAGCTCGATCTCGGCGCCTGCCAGGTTGATGTTCGAAGGGGCAAGGAACAGATTCTTGACCGCGGTCGGCTCGATGGCGTCTTCGAGGGGGGTGTCCTGGATGAGGACGTCGTAGACCGTGTGCTCGAGGTCGCGGGTATCGATCCCCAGTGAACTGGAAGCGTTGCCCTGGGGGTCGAGGTCGATGATCAGCGTTCGGAACCCCAGCTCGGCGAAACAGGCGCCGAGGTTAACGGTGCTGGTGGTCTTGGCCACACCGCCCTTGTTGTTCGAGACGGCGATGATGCGGGGTCCGCGAGGGGCGTCCATCAATCCAGATTAGCCCACGGGTGTAAAAAGACGGAGGATCCTCGGCCGACGTTTTCGGTTCGGATTGTTCCACGTGGAACACGTTTTTCATCTCTTTCCGGGTGTTTTTCGACAAAATAGTGTCGTTTTCGCTCAATTTCAATGTTCCACGTGGAACAGCTCGGGCTTCGGGGGACTGTTCGGCGGCCCTCCGTTTTTTGCGGGAGAGTTATTGGTGGTGGAAGCGGGCGACGGGTCCGAGGCGTTCGGGGCCTGTCAATGAGAGTTCCTTCACAAGCTCTGCCGGCCACCGGTTGGGTTCTCCCTCGGGTGGTTCACTAATGACCACCACCCCGCCGGGGCGAACCAGGCTGGCGGACAAACGCAGCGTCGTCTCGTGTGGTCCAAATCCCCGCGAGATCACCGCGTCATATGACCCAGCGTGGGCAGGGTTGCGCGCGAGGTCGTCGACGTCGGCACAGATGACGCTCACCCGGTCGCGCCAACCGAGACCGGCGACCGCAAGGGCAAGAGCGTCGGTGCGCTTGGCCCGACGGTCGACAAGCACCATCGTTGCTTCTGGCCGGGCCTCGGCAACGACGAGGCCGGGAACACCAGCTCCCGAGCCGAGGTCGATGACGCGATGCGTACCGGTGGGCAATGCGTCGACGAAGGCCCGTGCATGGGCAACGACATCATCGATCGGGCGGGGCCCGAGAGCCCCGATGCGCTGGGCGTCGACGAGAACGTCGCGGACCGAGCGCGGCATGAGTCAGTCCGCGACGGGCTCGACCACGATCTGGCGGTACGGGTCTTCGCCGCGCGAGCGGGTGGTGACGCCGTCGACCTCGGCCAGGGTGTCGTGGACGACCTTACGATCAGCCGAGGCCATCGGTTCGAGAACGCGCGGCTTGCCCGTCTCGATGACGTCGCTGGCGACCTTCTTTGCAAAGCGGCTGAGCGCGTCGCGACGACGTTCGCGGTAGCCGGCCACATCGACGCGTAGGCGCGTGTCGTGGTCGCCAAGGCGACGCTGGGCGACAACACGGGTCAGATCCTGGAGGGCGAGGAGGGTGTTGCCCTTCGGGCCCACCAACAAGCCAAGGTCGTCACCATTGATCTGGACTTCCATCTCTTCGTCTTCGCGCACGAGAACAACCTTGCCCGACAGCCCAAAGGCCGAGGTCAGAGCCTCGAGGAAGCTGACGGCCTGGGCACCGACAACGGCGGGGTCGACCGGGTCACCCTTCGGGCGCTCTTCACGTGGAGCGCGGGACTCACGCGGCGGACGGGCCTCGCGGTCGAGACGGGGCTTTCGCTCGCCGCCTTGACTGCGACCATTGCCATTACCCCCCGAACGCTTCTCGCCATTTTCACGGTTGTTTTCACGACCACCTTCTCGGCGGCGGCGATCGCGGCGTTCGGTCTTCGGGCGCACTTGCGTTGGGCGCACGCGGGCGCGCACGCGCGCCTCGCCACGGGTACGGCCAAAGAGACCGGGCTTGGGCTCTTCGATGATCTCGAACTCGGCGTCATCAACGTCGACACCCAGCATCTCGAGGGCGGCGTTCTTGGCTTCTTCGATCGTGCGACCGGTTGTTTCAACCCATTCCATGGTTCTGGTCCTTTGTTTCTTTTCTCCGGAGACTTAATTGACTGACTGATTACTTCTTTGGCCGCTTCGACGGCGGCACGGGGCGACCCGGGCGGTTGCCCGATGGCGTCGGCTTGTTCTTTGGCGGGGTGACACGGCGGCTCTGGATGGGAGCGGCGGCGTCTTTCGCTGAGTCGTCCTTCTTCGAGGTGCCCTTGTCCGACTTACCTTTGTTCGCCTTTTCGTCCTTCGCCATTTGGCGCGCGGTTTCGCTGGCCGCCTGGGCTTGGCGGCCGATGGCGTTGTCGTTGCCGTAAAAGCGGCGCGTGATGTACCACTGCTGCACGATGCGGATGATCGCCTGAGTCGCGTAGTACACGACGAGACCCGTCGGCAGGAACACCTGAAACACCGCAAAAGCAACCGGCAGGTACTGCATGATTTTTGCCTGCACGGGCGACATCGTCGGTGACACCGTGCGTGAGGCGATCATGCGCTGTTGCACGAAGTACAGGCCGGCGAGCACGACGACCAGCAGCGCGTAGGGAAGGCCGCGCACGAAGTC
>JBEAPO010000023.1:0-2522 GCA_041164425.1 Actinomycetota bacterium | reverse complement strand
GCGGCATTGACCGGAAGCAGTGGCTGTTGGAGCATGAAGCCAAGTGAGAATGGTTCTCATTCCTTGTAGGGTGAGAGCGTGTTTCGTTCCTTTTCGCTGGCCCTGGTGTCGGCCACCGTCGGGTTGGTCGGGTGTTCCGGGGACGACAAGACCGACGCCACACCAACCGTCGTTGTCACGTACAGCGCACTCGAAAGTCTCCTCGAAGGCATCGTTGGCGAAGCGGCGCGCGTCGAGGTGATCGTGCCGAACGGAACCGACCCGCATAATTTTTCGCCGTCGGCGAAAGTCGTCGAGGCACTGTCGTCGGCTGCGCTCATCGTCGCGAACGGACTCGACTTCGAAGAAGGCCTCGAAGACGCGATCAAACAAGCAGGGAAGTCCGGCGTTCCCGTGTTCCGTCTCGCCGACCACGTGGAGCTTCGCGACGGTGACCCACACGTGTGGCTCGATCCGGCGACCATTGCCGAGGCCGTTCCGTCGCTCACACAACAATTGACATCGGCGCTGGGCGAAGATCTGCAGGGGCGCGGCAGCGCGGTCGGGGAATCGTTGACGAATCTCGACGAGAAGATCATGACAACGATCAATGCGCTCGAGTCGTGCGTCTTGATCACGGGTCATGATTCGCTCGGATATTTCGGTGCGCGTTACGGCTGCGAAGTTCTCGGTTCGGTTGTTCCGAATTTCTCGACCGCGGCCGAGGCAACGGCAAAGAACCTGTCCGAGTTGAAAGCCCTAGCCGAGTCCGAAGGTGTGAAAGCGATCTTCACCGAACTCGGCACGCCCGCCGACGTCGCGGAACGGCTCGCCGATGAACTGGGCGTCGACGTGGTCGAGATCGCGACACACCTCGTGCCCGACGGCGGTGGATACGACGAGATGATGCTGGCCCTTGTCGATGCGATCGTGAGCGGCCTGTCCTGATGGACTTCCTCGCCGGACCGTTCATCGACAACGAGTTCCTGCGGTTGTCGCTCGTGGCGACGTGCATCGTCGCCGTCACCTGCGCGGTGGCGGGTGCGTTCGTCGTTCTTCGCGGTCTTTCGTTCGTCGGTGATGCGCTCGCACACGGCGTCGTGCCCGGTGTCGCCGTTGCACTGTTGGTTGGATTCTCTGGCGTTCTCGGCGCGGCCATCGGCGCCGGGGTGATGATGGCCGGGGTCGGCGTCGTCAACCGGCGTTTCCGACTATCGGGAGATACCTCGATCGGATTGTTGTTCGTCGGCATGTTGGCGCTGGGCGTCATCATCCAGTCGCGCTCTTCGTCCTTCGCCGGCGACCTGACTGCCGTTCTCTTCGGTGAGGTGTTGGGTGCGTCGTGGGTCGACATCGCATGGCAGGTCGTCGCGCTCATCGTCGTTGCCGCAACCGCGTGGGTGTGTCGGCGGCCGTTCCTGTTGTTGTCTTTCGACGAGGGACTTGCCGCAACGTCGGGGTTTTCCGTACGCAGGTACGGCAACATCATGCTGGCGATGGTTGCGTTGACGGTCGTCGCAAGTTTCCAGACGGTCGGCACCTTGCTCGTGCTCGGAATGTTGGTTGCTCCGGCCGCAACCGGAGCCTTGTACGGGCGCCGTATCTCGACCGTCGTCGCCGTTGCTGCGGTAGTTGGTGTTGCGTCCTCGTACGTCGGGTTGTTGGTGAGCTACCACGCCGACCTCGCTGCCGGTGCCTCGATCGTCCTCACGGCGGTAGTCGTGTTCGCGTTGTGTGCCACATCAATCGAACTACGTCGCTGGTGGGACCACCGCCAGGACATTCACCATCTCCACGACCATCCGCACTTCCATGAACATGTCCACCACTGACGACGCACCATCGATCACCCCGGCATCGATCACCACAGCGTCGCTTGCGGTCGGCTACGGCCACCGCCCCGTGGTCGACGGCGTCGGTTTCACCTTGTTTCCTGGTCAGATGTTGGTACTGATCGGCACCAACGGTTCGGGCAAGTCGACGCTTCTGAAAACACTCGCGGGTCTGCTCGATCCACAGGCTGGGGAAGTGGCCGTGCTCGGTGAACGCCCCGGGTCGCAACCCGCCCGCGTCGCCTATCTGCCGCAGCACCCCGTGTCGTCGCACACGCTTCCGCTGCGGGTCGAAGACGTGGTGGCGATGGGTCGCTTTGCGCGGCGCGGCTTGTTCGGACGTCTCGATGCCGACGACAGGGAAGCAGTGCACGAATCGATGCGTCGCACCGGTGCCGCCGGCTATGCGCGAAGTGCGCTACGAGATCTGTCGGGTGGGCAACAGCAGCGGGCGCATCTCGCACAGGTGTTGTCTCGTCGAGCCGAGGTGTTATTGCTCGACGAACCGACGGCCGGTCTCGACGTGGCGGGTCGCAGACTCGTCTCCGAACTGATTGCACAGGAACGCGCACGAGGCGTGACGGTGGTGATGGCAACGCACGAATTGGGCGACGCCGACACCGCGGACGCAGCGATTCTCCTGGCACAGCGCGTGGTCGCGCAGGGCCCACCCGACACGGTGCTCACCGATGCATCACTGCGTGAAGTTTT
>JBEAPO010000022.1:0-7673 GCA_041164425.1 Actinomycetota bacterium | reverse complement strand
ACACAGGAACTGTTCGGTAGTGCCGACGAGGAATTGCGGCGTGGTTCGAGTCCCGAAGACCTGATCGCGGTCGTGCAGGACTTCTTCGCGTACTTCACCGAGCTAACGAGACAGCGCCGAGAAGACCCACAGGACGACCTGACTTCCGTCATCGCCAACGCGTTGATCGACGGACAACCGCTGACCGACATGCAAACGATCTCCTACTACGTGATCGCGGCGACCGCGGGTCACGACACGACGTCGGCGTCCATGGCCGGCGGCCTCCACGCCCTCATCGAGAATCCCGAACAACTCGCGCTGCTGAAGAGCAACCCGGAGCACATTCCGACCGCGGTCGATGAGATCATCCGATGGGTCACGCCGGTCAAGCACTTCATGCGCAACGCCAGCGAAGACGCAGAAGTTGGCGGAAAAATCATTCGCAAGGGAGAGAGCGTTCTTCTCTCGTACCCGTCCGCAAACCGTGACGAGACGGTCTTCGCCGAGCCACAACGTTTCGACGTCACTCGCAGCCCGAACAAGCACCTCGCCTTCGGGTTCGGGGTTCACTATTGCCTGGGGGCGCTCCTCGCACGGATGGAGTTGCGGGCGCTGCTCACGGAATTGATTCCCCGTCTTGACCACGTTGAACTCGCGGGTGAGCCGGCCCTCATGAAGACCCTCTTCGTCGGCGGACTAAAGCGCCTTCCCATCAGGTATTCGGTCAGAGAAGCCGCGTGACGCGCACCAGCGAAGCGGCGACGCCGCAGGGTGCATTCGGCGTTCTTCGACTTCGCTCGTTTCGACTCTTGTGGTTCAACACGCTCGGCTTCGTACTCGTGCAGTCGACCCAACGGTTTGCTTTCGTCTGGCTGATCCTCGAGCTCGGCTCCAAATCCGATGTGAGCGGCAGGTTGCTCTTCGTGATGGGATTGCCCGCCCTCTTCATCTCACTCCCGGTCGGGGTCATGTCCGACCGCATCAATAGGCGCTTGTTGCTAATTCTCAGCCAGACGGGTGCGTTCATCGTCACGCTCGTCACTTCAATTCTGGTGTCGACCGATCGCATCACGACCGGTTTGGCAACTTTGTGCGCGGCAATTCTCGGACTGTTCATCGCCGTCGGACAACCCGTGCGCACCGCGATCGTGCCCACACTCGTACCCCAAGAGCACCTGATGAACGCCATCATCGTCTCGGTCGTCGCCTCGAACCTCGCGCTGATCCTCGGCCCGGCGATCGCAGGCCCCGCCATCGGACGATGGGGCATCGAGGGCGCGTTCTGGGTGCAGGCCGCCCTATACGCAGTCGGCTTTGTTGCCTTGATTCCACTGAAGTTGCCGCCGGTTGTTGCCCGTTCCGATCGCCCACGCTTACGCAACGAGCTCGCGGCGGGGGTCGGCTTCATTGCCCGTCACCGTGACATTCGCACCCTCTTCATCCTGCTCATGGGAAGTGTGATCTTCATGATGTCACCGTGGATGGTCCTCGGTCCGCAGTTCGCAAGAGAAGAAGTCGGCGCGACGGGGGCGTCCGCGACGTTCCTGTACACCATGCTCGGCTTGGGTCAGTTCGTCACCTCGATGTGGTTGCTGCGCAACTCGCACCGCGTCAAACAAAAAGGTCTGTGGTTCATGCTGGGGTTGGTGACGGGATCGAGTGTGCAGATCCTCATCGGTCCGGCACCGAGCTACATCGCACTTGCTTTCGTACTCTTCGCGTGGGGACTCACCGGTGGTTTTTATCTCAATCTGAATCAGACACTTCTGCAGGGAAACACGCCGCCCGACGTGATGGGCAGAGTCATGTCGGTGCACAGTCTCTTGATGGTGGGCCTCGCTCCGATGGGCGCTCTCGCGATCGGTTACGCGGCTCGGCACCTTCACTCCTTGCCGGAGACGATCTCCGGCGCCGGTGCGGCGATGCTCGTGCTCGTTCTCGCCGTCCTCACCACGCAACGAGGGTTCCGCTCGCTCTCCTGACTTCCCCGTCAAGTCTCGCGGCTCGTATGGTTTCTGCATGAGTACTGATCCCGTCTGGCGGTCGAACCCGTCGGAAATCGAACCGATGATCGCAACGAACCCGAACATCAAAGGTGAGGTGCACGTGCGTGTCATCAGCCGAACGCCGACTGTTCTCGAGAACACCTTTCCACCCGACACTTGGCTCGGCCGCCACGTCCACGCATCGGACACGCTCTACATCATCAAGGAAGGGGAATTTCACATCGAGGGTGAGGGTGTGTTTCGACCGGGTGACGTCCGCTTCGTGGCCAAGGGCCATGCGTATGGCCCCGAATGGGCCGGCCCGAACGGCGCAAAATTGTTGATCGTCGCCGTCAACGGTGACTTCGGGACCGACTGGGTCTAGGGCTACGTATGAAGCCAGTCGCTTCCTAGGGCTCCGTATGAAGCCACAGCGTGTCCGCGTCGGAACGTGGGCTGGTGCGCGAGGCACAGACGACCACGCGCTGGCCCGAAAGCACCCGACCTGCGGCTCGGAGGGCGTTGAGAGCCACGGGGATGGCATCTTCGAGACGACCCGGACGTTCGACGACAGTCGGCTCCACGCCTCGCAGGGCGACCAGCAGTCGAGCAGTGGCAGGGTCGGGAGTAACAGCGAGAATAGGGGCGTTTGGTCGGCATGCGGCCAATAAACGGGCGCTGTAGCCCGTGTACGTCAGGGCAAGTATCGCGTCGGCGCCAATTCGCTTGGCGAGGGCACTCGCGGCCGCAGTCACCGCAGCCGTGGCCGGGTTTGCATCGGCAAACAGATTCGGAAGGCTGACGTCGGCCTCCGCTCCCGTGCAGATACGTGCCATCGCTCTCACGGCGCCGGCTGGATCGTCGCCGACTGCTGTCTCGCCCGACAGCATGACCGCATCGAAACCATCACGGACTGCGGCGGAGACATCGGCCACTTCGGCTCGTGTCGGACGCGTCGAGGAAATCATCGACTCGAGCATCTCGGTGGCACAGATTGAAACTTTGCCCATCTCGATGGCCCTCCGCGCGAGGCGCCGTTGCACGGGGGGAACATCCTCATACGGGATCTCGACACCGAGATCACCGCGAGCAGCCATAACACCGTCACTGACTCGAAGAATTCCGTCGAGATCGGAGAGCGCCTGTGGTCGCTCAATCTTCGCAATGACCAAACCGGCCGAACCAAGCAGATCACGTACCTGCTCGACGTCACGCGACGATTGCACGAACGACACTGCGACGATCTCAACACGCGCTTCTCGAGCAACCGCAATGTCGGCACGATCCTTCTCAGACAACAGGTCACCGGAGATCGATGTGTCGGGAAGGTTGACCCCTTTCCCGCGCTTCAGCACACCGCCGTCAACGATCCGAACGACCAGCAATTCGGCGTCGATCGAGATGATACGCGAGGAGATGCGACCGTCGTGAAGCAACAAGCGTTGGCCTACCTCGATGGAAAGATTGGGCCCACCATTCACCAACTCTTCCAAACCCAACTCAGCGAGAGTGAAGGTCGCCTCGTCACCCTCTTTGAGCGCGCGGTCCTCACCCACGTATCGCATTTTCGGGCCCTGAATGTCGACCAAAATGGCGGCGTGCGGAGCCGCGCGACGGACGAGCAAGATCGAATCCCGAAGCCCCTGGGTCGAGAGATGCGAACAATTGAGACGGAATATCGCTGCTCCCGCGTCGACCAAGCCGCGGACGCCTTCGTCGGTCGCCGATACCGGCCCCAACGTGGCGACGATCTTTGTTCTGCGGTCCATCAGTCGCCTGTTCTTTCGCTCGACGGTACTAGTGCGAGAATACGGTATGGCCCTCGCTCGAACCGCGACACAGACGATCGTCACGCTCGACCTCGAGGGCGTCCTCGTACCCGAGATCTGGATTGCCGTGGCGGACAGCACCGGAATTCCCGAACTTCGACGAACGACGCGGGACGAACCCGACTACGACAGATTGATGCAAGGACGGCTGTCGATTCTCGATGCGCACGGACTGACGATGTCAGCGATCGAGAACGTCATCGCTGGTCTTTCACCGCTCGACGGCGCGCGCAAGTTCCTCGACGAACTGCGGTCTCGCACCCAGGTCGTTATTCTGTCCGACACCTTCGAACAGTTCGGTCGGCCGCTCATGCGCCATCTGGGAATGCCGACGCTCGTGTGCCACCGATTGATTGTCGAAGATGACCGCATTGTCGACTACGAACTTCGTCTCGATGACCAGAAGCGGCGCGCAGTCGAGGCTCTTCAGGGTTTGAATTATCGCGTGATAGCTGCGGGCGACTCGTACAATGACACCGCAATGCTCGGAACTGCGCAACACGGTTTCCTTTTCCATGCGCCCGACAACGTGAAGCGCGAGTTCCCGCAGTTCCCCGCGCTCGACTCGTACGACGATCTGCTTGCACATATCCTCGCGGTGCTCTGAGTTCCATGTCAAAGGTCGCCCGCGAACTGTGGCGCGCTGTCGAACCCTTTCACCAGGTTGCGTACAGGTCGCCCGAAGCAAGCGCTGCGTACCTGGCACTCGGGCTCGAAACCGCACCTCAGCAGTACTTCGCCAATCGGCTTGCTGCGCTCGGCAAGGTGGGTGCGACTACTGCCTCTGCGGTTCTCTTCGGCTTCAACCCCGCGTACGTCGCGACTGCGGTACCAGCGATCTGGGACATCGTCGAGTCCGATCGTGTCTGCGTGGTGCGGCAAAATGCAGCGGTCGAATGTCTGCGTCGAATAGTGCCGCGGATCGAGAATTCCGAGCTCACCGCAAGACTTGCCTTGACCGCTCGCGCCCTCGTGGAAAACCTTGAATTCGCGGGCAGCCCGCTCGGTGGGGCGTGCTTCGACCAGCCACTTCCCGACCACCCAGACGCCTCGTTGTGGCATTCCTGCACGGTGTTGCGCGAACACCGCGGCGACGCCCACTGGCGAGCCACCTCGGCCCACGGAGTCGACCCGGTCGAATGCCACGTGCTGCACGCGGCCGACGGCGCAATGCCGGCAGACCTTTTGCAGCGGGTCTCCGGTTGGGACGACGGGTCGTGGGCCGATGCGACACAACGTCTCAAAGATCGCCGCCTTGTCTCATTGGATCGCGGTCAGCTCTCTCTCACCTCCGATGGTCTCGCCACGAAACGTGCAATCGAGGCTGCGACCGATGCGCATGCCGACCGCGCACTCGATGCGATCGGAGCGCAGCGAGTGATGGAACTGCGGGAAGCGATGCGACCCTGGATCGCCTTGATCATGGAAGCCGACGTGATCGGCGCATGGAAGATGCGCGAAGCCCTGTGGCGCGACGAGTGATTCGCCGCGTGACGGTCTAGTTGCGCCCGAGAATTCCGCCCAACACGCCACCAGCACCAGGCTGGCTCGAGGGAAGGAGCGACGAGATCCAGCCGATCAATTCCTGCGGATTGCGCGTTTGCGTCCAGACGCGACCGGGGCCCTGGAAATCGAGAACCAGTCCCTCGCCACTCTTGAACATTTGGACGATCCCGCCGGTTGCCTTTCGAATGCTCATCTGAACCGAGGACTCGTAGGCAACCATGTGTCCCGAGTCGACTGTGATGCTCTCACCTGCGGCGAGGCTCCACTCCTCGAGGCCTCCATAACAACCGAACACGATGAGACCGTTGCCCTCGGCGCGGAGGATGAAGCCACCTTCCGAGCCGAACATGTTCTTGAATCCACCCCACTGCGTGTCGAGGGTGACCGATTTTTCGTTGGCGAGCCAACTCCCCCGCGAGATGAACAATGGCATCGCAGACGAGATGCTCTGCACCGTCATGTCGCCCGGAAGTCGAGCTGCGACGTCGACAAAACCACCTGCAGCAGGAGCGGTGTAGGTCGACACGAAGAGACTCTCGCCGCCGAGCGCCGCGCGCTTCAGCGATTTCATCACGCCGCCTTCAGCCTTGGCCACCAAGTTGACGCCCGACGACATGGCCATCATCGCCCCGGATTCGACTTGTACGGCCTCACCACCTGCCAACTGAATGCGAGCGACGGAGAATGACGGATTCTGGCGAACGGTGACCTGCATGAAGCCACTTTAGGCTCGGTCTTCTTGAGACCCGGAGCACAATGGTGTCGAAGGGGGGACTTGAACCCCCACGCCCTTGCGGGCGCCAGCCCCTCAAGCTGGTGCGTCTGCCTATTCCGCCACTTCGACGAGGTCTGGCGAAGCCTAACTGCGGGCCTCTCTCACGCCAACCGAAATGGCGCCCAATTGCAGGTGGCTACTCGGCCAAGAGCATTGCGAGCGCAATGACCGTGAGGAACCAGGCGAGGGCAAAAACAGTCGTGATGCGGTTCAGGTTTCGCTCGGCCGCAGCCGAACCGAGCGCGGCTCCACCGCCACCACCGAACATGTCGGAAAGACCACCGCCGCGCCCGCTGTGCAGGAGAATCCCGACGATCATGGCGAACATCGATGCGACGTTGATGACAATGGCAATGATCGTGATGAGGTCGCGCACGGCGCTGAACTCTAGTCCCGCGACTCGGGGAAATGACAGGCGACGGATCGGCCCGAAGCGTCCTCGAGGAGCACCGGAACCTCGGTTCCACAGCGGTCCGAGGCCTTCCAACAGCGGGTCCGGAAGCGGCAGCCACTGGGAGGGTTGACCGGGGAGGGAACGTCGCCCTCGAGGGTGATACGGGTACGCATCTTTTCTCGGTGAGGGTCGGCAACCGGCACTGCGGACAACAAGGCCTTCGTGTACGGGTGGCTGGGGTTCGCGTAGATCTGCTCGACGGGGCCGATCTCGACAACCTTGCCGAGGTACATCACAGCCACGCGATCGGCGATGTGACGGACCACTGAAAGGTCGTGCGCGATGAAGAGATAGGCGAGACCGAGCTGACGCTGGAGATCCTGCAACAGGTTGATGATTCCCGCCTGCACGCTGACATCGAGTGCCGAAACGGGTTCGTCGAGGACGAGCAGTTTCGGTTCGACGGCGAGGGCTCGCGCGATGCCAATGCGTTGACGTTGACCCCCCGAGAACTCATGCGGGTACCGGTTGCCATGTTCCGGGTTGAGTCCGACCATCGCCAGAAGTTCGGCGACCCGCTCTGATTCCCTGCCGACAGCCAGACCATGGGTGCGCAAGGGCTCGGCGATGGTTTGACTCACCTGCATGCGCGGATTCAGGGATGCATAGGGGTCCTGGAACACGATCTGCATTTCCCTGCGCAATGGACGCATCTCGCGGGCCGAAAGACCCGTCAGTTCGCGACCATCGTACGCGACCGAGCCCGACGTCGCCTTCATCAGTTGCAGGACGCTGCGACCTGTCGTGGACTTGCCACAACCACTCTCGCCGACAAGACCCAAGGTCTCACCCGCGGCCAGATCGAACGACACGTCGGACACGGCCTGCACCTTGCCGATTACGCGGCGCACGACACCAGCTGACCGCACCGGGAATTCCTTCACCAGATTCCGAACCTCGAGGAGCGCCACCTAGACCGCCCTCTCGTTCAAGAAGATCGAACGTCTGTCTGTCATCACCTTCACGTCCTCTACCCGATGACAGGCGACTCCATGATCGGCATCGGCCCCGACGGCCGACGGTTCGGCTACCCCACACGCGTCGACGGCAAGTGGGCAACGTGGTGCGAACAGGCATCCTTCGGCAATCCGCATCAGCGAGGGCGGTGCCCCCTTGATCTGGTTCAAGCGACGGCCATGGCT
>JBEAPO010000021.1:0-3486 GCA_041164425.1 Actinomycetota bacterium | reverse complement strand
CACGCGGCCAGCAGTCGCGTTCTTGCGGATCTTCTTGCGAGCGACGTTCGAGACCCTGAAGCCAAACACCATGTCGAGCACGCGACGTGCTCGTGCGGCTGCGACCAAGTTCCAGTCAATCTCTCTGGGTGCGGCGAGCGCCGTATCGAGACCATCGCGAGTCAACGACCCGAGGTCGATGCGAACGACCGGGATGGTCGGTGCGAGGAACTGCACGACGTGTGCCGCGATCATCTCGCCCTCGCGGTCGGGGTCGGTCGCAAGAACGATGCGGCCACACGACGCCATGTCGCGGCGCAGACCGTCGATCACTTCCTGGCCCTTGTCGGTCAGCTGGTAGTCGGCGGCGAACCCGTTGTCGACGTCGATCGCCGAGTCGCGTTCGGGGATGTCGGCGATGTGGCCGTAGGTGGCTCGCACCACATAGCCGTCTCGCAGGTGCTTTTCGATTGTGCGGACCTTGACCGGCGACTCGACGATGAACAGAGTCGGTGCGTCACCACCTGACGAGGAGGTGGCGCGACGTGCGGTGGAACGTGATGATGTGCTGCGGTGTTGTGCTGTCATGGCGTGCCGTCGTACAACCACCCTCTGTCAGAGTGGCCCTCCGGCACAGGCTCTCACCGTTGTGCCACAAGGGAAACATCGAAGACTTGACAGCCCTTGCGTGTGCGTAGGCGCGCACGCGGGAGGTTGCATCCCGCTACTTACGCAGTTCTGGCGGTTCACTTGCGTTCAACAATTTCGTAAGGTGCCATCCATGAGGGGATCCATCAAACGCACTCTTTCCATCACCATGACCGTGGTCGTTGCCGGGACGGTGATGACGGCACAGGCGGCGGGCGCAGACGATGTGCGTCTGCCTCGCGGCAACTTTGCGGCGTGTTCTGACGTCGTCACAAGCCACTGCATCGAGTCGGTGACCTTCGTGGAGAACGGTGCCGATGTCGCGGGTACCTGGGTGCCGACCGGCACCGCCGCGACCGATGCCGCAGGCGTCGCAAATGCCAAGACGTACACAACCTTCGGCACGGCCGCAACGACATACACCGGTCGCTGGACATACCCGGCGTTCCCCTTCGCCACGCGGGACTTCGAGGGCGTGTTCGTGAAAGTCGCACCTGCAAACGACTTCACCGACACGATGGCAATCTGGGTGGAACCGGCAGGGCCCGACTCTGCAGGC
The DNA here is from genome assembly GCA_041164425.1 of Actinomycetota bacterium. Classification (GTDB taxonomy): domain Bacteria; phylum Actinomycetota; class Acidimicrobiia; order Acidimicrobiales; family Ilumatobacteraceae; genus F1-20-MAGs119. The sequence goes on along the minus strand of JBEAPO010000021.1, from coordinate 2,300 downwards.
GTCATCGGCCGCGTGCGCGACACCACGATCACAACATCAAACCGCGTGCTGTCGCTGCCGGAGAACATGGGTATTCGTGTGAAGCTTCGGCTTGGTGCTCTGGTGCCCGCTGTCACGATCGGCGCCGGCAGCGACGTCTCGGTCGTGACCGAGAAAGTGGAGGGCGCAAACACGATGACCTGGGCGAGCACACCGGCAGCGATCGCGCAGGCAACTGCCACTGCTGAATGTGACAGCGAGACGTCCATTGCGGCCGCCAAACCCAACCAGATGTATGCGATTGTCGCCTTCCAGAACGGCCGTGACCCCTACGGCGTGCCCGGACTCAGCGGAAACATGGTGGTGTCGAGCAACGGCACGTGTCGCCTGTCGACACCGACGTGGAACGACGATGAGGAGTCGATGGACTTCGTTGCCGCCGCCCCGCACTTCGCACCTGACGGCGCGACGATAAACACCGGCTTCTATCGCGCGGTGATCCCCGCCGCCGATGCAGGCCTGTTGTTTGGTCTCGGCAATGTCGAAGACGAGATCGTCGAAGAACCCGCCGGCACCGTTGCGAACGCGTCGGTCTCGTCGCAGGCATTGATCAGCGCGACGAAAGCGCTGACGGTGGAAGTCACCGAAACCGACGACGGCTCGAACCAGGCATCGTCGCGGTCTGTCGCATTCGACGGCACAAACTACGTGGTGACAGCGACGGGGTTCACCTACTCCACAAAGAAGGTGACCATGCGCAGGGGAACTCCCCCGAACGCACCGAAGGCTGTGAAGAAAGTGACCGTCAAGAGGAGCAAGAAGACCGTCACCGCCACGTTCAAGGCCGCGAAGGGTTCGTCGTACTACGTGCTGCTGCAGCGCTCGAAGGCGAAGCCCACTCGAATGAGGTGTTCGGTGAAGAAGCTGAATGTCACGTGCACAGCGAAGAATTTGAGGAAAGGCACGTACACGGTGCGAGTGACGCCTGCACGTAATGGCCTGACCGCCAAAGCCACATCCAAGCGCATCGCCGTTCCCTGACGCAACTGACCCGCGGACACTATCCCCGAGCAGTCCCGCTGCTCACACATTCATCGTGATCAGTCAGGTTCGGCCGACGGCCGACTGCACGACGGGAGGGATGTGCCTAGCATGGCAAGAGACAACGAACGATGGGACAGGCTACGGACCGCACTCAACGAACGATTGGGGATCGAAGTGACCGATGATCTTCTTGCACAGTTTCCGCCCGATGGTTGGGGCGATGTGGCGCGGAGTCAGGACCTCGTGTCAGTGAATGCTCGTATCGACCAGGTTGAGGCTCGGATGACGTCGATTGAGACACGAATGACGTCGATTGAAGCGAAAGTGGACCAAATCGAAGCACACCTGACATCTCTTGGGGCAAGGATGGGGTCACTAGAGAACGAGATTCGGGTGAAATTCACTTCGATGGAGAATCACATTGGCGTCCTGGATGGCCGCATGAAGCTCATGGTCACCGGCGGAATCGCGCTCATCGGAATCGTTCTCGCTATTCAGGTGCAGACCTTGTTCGTGATGACGGGTCTCTAACTTCGCTCGGTGAAATAGCGTGTCGGAATGGCCGGCGCGTTGTTCGATTTTGAGTCCCTCAGCCTTGAGTGGTTGAGGTCGAAGCCCGGGCAGAAGTGGGCCAAGGTCTCTCCCCTTCTTGCGGCATGGGTCGCCGACATGGACTTCGCGCCGGCACCGGCGATCGTCACCCATCTGCATTCGGTGCTCGACTCGGGCGACGTCGGCTACCCGGTGCGTGACGAGAAGCGCCGGACGCGGGCAGTGACGGCGTTCGCGAGCTGGATGCAGTCGCGCCACGACTGGAGTATTGACACAGACCGAGTGCGCGAATGGAACGATGTGGTGCAAGCGGTGCAGGCGGTTCTCAATGTGGCAACGTCACCTGGTGACGGTGTGATCGTGCACACACCGGCGTACCCACCGTTCTTCGAGGCGATCGAGCAGACACACTGTCGACTCGTTTCCGTGCCGGCCCGCATCGACGACGACCACGTGATGTTCGATCACGACGCGCTGGAGCGGCAGATCCCCGAGACACGGGCCCGTGTGCTTCTTCTGTGCAACCCGCAGAACCCCACCGGTCATGTCTTCACTCGCGAACAGCTGGAGCATCTGGTGCGTCTTGCGATCACCCACGATCTATTGATCATCAGCGACGAGATCCATGCCGATCTGGTGTGGGACTCGCGGCGTCACATCCCGATTGCCTCGCTTGACGGCGCAGCCGACCGAACCGTCACCATCACCTCGGCATCGAAGTCGTT
>JBEAPO010000020.1:0-20844 GCA_041164425.1 Actinomycetota bacterium | reverse complement strand
AACAGGGGAGTCGACGTGGTTCTCGACGTCGTCGGCGGCGACTACGTCGACCGCAACATCACATGCTTGGCGACCAAGGGTGCAATCGTCCAGGTCGGCACCATGGCCGGGCCGCCACCGGCTGTCAACGTCGGCGCACTCATGTTCAAACGGGCCCGCATCATCGGAACCGTTCTGCGTGCGCGACCAGTCGACGAGAAGATCGCGATCAGCCGGCGCTTCGCCGACGAGGTGTTGCCGCTGTTCGATATCGGTGCGCTGAAGCCCGTGATCGACTCTCGCTACGGCATCGACGACATCGCGAAGGCCCACGAACACATGGCCGCCAACGCCAACGCCGGCAAGATCGTCGTCGACGTCGCCTGAGCGCCAACACTCAGTCGACGCGCGCGATGAAGTTGGCGTCGTCGGTGAGTGTGTACAGCAGGCCGGAGCCGCTTGATTCCGATACCACGATCAGCGCGTGCGCCACGTCGTGGGGCGGCCGGAAGGTTGTCGCGGGCATCGACGAACGCAACGGGTCGGGAACGATGTTGGTGTCGATCCCGCCGGGACACAACGCATTGATGCGCTGACCACGCGCGGCGAACACCGAGCCGAGGCTCTTCACGTAGCCGGCAACGGCGTGCTTGGTGGCCGCGTAGTAGGGGTCGAAGGGGAGCGCGCCGAGCGCGGCCGTCGAAGCTGTCACGGTGATCGAACCGTTCGACGCGAGATGCGGGGCAAGGGCGGTGGCGCCGAAGATGACGCCGTCGACGTTGACGGCAAAAACCTTGCGGTAGCCGTCGCCAGTGGCCAGTGTGACGGGATCATCGTCAATGGGCTGCGATGGGCTTCTCGTCATGACCCCGGCGTTCAGGAAGACGATGTCAACCGAATCAAGCAGGCTCGACGCCGACCGTGCGACCGTGTTCCAGTTCTCGAGGCTGGTGACGTCGCAGGCGATGAACGTTGCACCGGTCGATTCCACCTTTGCTTGGCGATCGGCGCCGGCGAGGTCGACGCCTACGACACGGTCACCGCGGTCGACGAGCAACTTTGCAAGCGCGTTACCCAGCCCTGAGGCGGCACCGGTGACGATTGCTCCGCGTGCCATGAGGTATGTGGAAGTTCAGCGTGCTGCGACGGGAACGTAGTCGCGGGAGTCGGGTCCCTTGTACCACTGGCGCGGACGGCTGATCTTTTGCTCTTTGTCGCCGAGTAGTTCAGCGAAGTGGGCGAGCCATCCCGCGGTGCGCGGGATGGCGAAGAGCACCGTGAACATGTCGACGGGGAAACCGAGCGCCTGGTAAATGAGACCCGAGTAGAAGTCGACGTTCGGGTACAGCTTGCGCTGCACAAAGTACTCGTCCTTCAGCGCAGTCTCTTCGAGCTTGAGCGCGATGTCGAGGAGTGGGTTCTTGCCCGTCACTGCGAACACGTCATACGCGGTCTTCTTGATGATCGTCGCGCGAGGGTCGTAGTTCTTGTAGACGCGGTGGCCGAAGCCCATGAGGCGACCCTTGCCCTCTTTCACCGACTGGATGAAGGCTGGGACGTTTTCGAGCGAACCGATTTCCTCGAGCATGCGCACGACGGCCTCGTTCGCCCCGCCGTGCAGCGGGCCGTAGAGGGCCGCCGATGCACCGGCAGCCGCCGAATACGGGTCGGCGTTCGACGATGCGATGACCCGCATCGCGGTGGTGCCGCAGTTTTGCTCGTGGTCGGCGTGGAGGATGAAGAGGATGTCCATGGCGCGGGCGAGCACCGGGTCGATCGTCTCGTCGTTGCCGATCTTGAACATCATGTTGAGGAAGTTTGCCGAGTACGACAGTGAGTTCTCGGGCTGCACGAACGGCAGGCCCTTGCTGAATCGGTAGGCCATCGCGGCGAGTGTCGGCACTTTGGCTATGAGACGCAGCGTCTGGCGGTCGAGCGCCGGCTTATTGAAGATGTCTTTCGCGTCGTCGTAGAACGTGCCGAGTGCGGCGACCGACGAGATGAACATGCCCATCGGGTGCGCGTCGTAGTGGAATCCGTCGACGAACCGCTTGCGCATGTTTTCGTGGATCATCGTGTGGTGCGTGACGTCGTAGGTCCACTTCGAGAGCTGCGCGGCCGTCGGCAGCTCGCCGTTCAGGAGAAGATACGCAACCTCAAGGAAGGTGCTCTTCTCGGCGAGCTGTTCGATCGGATAGCCGCGGTAGCGCAGGATGCCTGCGTCACCGTCGAGGTAGGTGATCGCCGACGAGCACGCCGCGGTGCTGAGGTACGCCGGGTCGTACACGCGTAGGTCTGGATCGAGTTCCCGGAGCGCAGATGAAGGGAACACGCCATCTGTGATGGGAACCGTGACCTTCTTGCCGGTGCGGTCGTCAATGATCGTGATGGTTTCAGCCATCGGTTAGTCCCTTCAATTTTTCAACGGGGGCTTCCTCCCCGCGGGCAAGGATAGGCGAGAGGGTCCCTTGTAATACAACGGAGTGGATTACAACGGAGTGTTGTCGTGCTTGCGGGCCTGCAGGTGCTCACGCTTGTGCTCGAGGGCACGAAGTGCTGAGGCGATCTCGCGACGCGTATCGGCGGGTTCGACGACGCCGTCGACAAGGCCTCGGTCGGCGGCGATGTAGGGGTTCAAAAGCCGCTCTGTGTAGTCCGCCTCGAATGCGGCGCGCTCTTCAGGGCTGGCCCGGCGTTGGAGAATCGCGGCTGCCTGGCCGGCACCCATCACGGCGAGTTCTGACCAGGGCCAGGCGAGACAAAGGTCATTGCCCATCGTCTTCGAGTCCATGACGATGTAGGCGCCGCCGTACGACTTGCGCAGGATGATGCAGATACGCGGCACCGAGGCGCGCGCGTACGCGAACACCAACTGGGCACCGTGGCGGATCATGCCGCGCCACTCGAGGTCCTTGCCGGGGTAGAAGCCGGGCGTGTCGACAAGGGTCACGATGGGAATGTTGAAGGCGTCGCAGAACGCGACGAAACGCGCAGCTTTTTGCGAAGCGGGAATGTCGAGCGTGCCGGCGAGGACGACCGGTTGGTTTGCCACGATTCCAACGACTCGTCCGTCGACGCGCGCGAGGGCCGTCACAACGTTGGCGGCCCAGCGCGAGCGCAGTTCGAGATGCTCGCCGTCGTCGACGAGGGCGGCAATGACCTTGCGCACGTCGTAGGAACCCGTCGACGAGGCGGGGATGCAGTCGCCCGCTTCGGGCGTCGGGCGGTCCCACGGGTCTTCGGATTCGAGAACTTCGGGCAGAGCATCGACGCTGTCGGGGAGGTACTGCAACAGTTGTTCGGTTGCCGCGACTGCTGCATCGAGGTCGGGCACGATGATCGATGCGACACCGCTTGAACGTCCGTGTGTCGTCGCTCCGCCGAGTTCGTCGTTGCTCACGACCTCGCCGGTGAACTCGGCAACCATCGTTGGTCCGGAAACGAAGGCGTACGCCTCGCCGGTCATGATGACGAAGTCGGCGAGGCCGATGAGAAGCGCAGGGCCCGAGACCGCGGGCCCATTCACGATGTGGATGGTCGGTACGACTCCCGAGCACGCGGCAAGTGCGCGCGCGGCCGAGCCCCAGCCGTGGAGCGCCGCGATGCCTTCGACGATGTCGGCCCCCGACGACCCGACGACCATCACGAGTGGCATCTTCTTCTCGAGCGCAGTGCGCGCCCCGGTTTCGATGACGAGCGATGCATCGGCGGACAATGCGCCGCGGCGGACGGTCTCTTCGATCTCGATCCACATGACGCGACGCGGTGTCACAGGGTCGAGGGAATCAAACGCGCGAACCTCGGCGCGTGCCGCACCCTTGATCGCCTTGACCAGTTGAACGGTGGAGTTCGGGGTCGCGATCGACATGACGTCGTTGAGACTAGGCGGGCGAGATTAGGTGCGAGCAAAGGGGAACGCCCCTTTGCCAACGTGGACTCCGGGCTGGCGAGGGCCGCTGCGGGTCACCACGTCGTGGGCGATCTCGAGCGCCGCCTGCGTGGCCCGGTTGGGCTGTGGGCGGTACCGCTGTGCCCAGCCCACCACGCGACGGGGGAGTTCGGGCACCTGGACTCGTGTGAAGTCACCCTTGAGCCAGCCGGGGATGGCGCTCGCCGGCGCGATGGCGGCGCCGAAACCCTCGAAAGCCATCGAGGCGAGCAATCGCACCCCGTCGATTTCGGCCTGTGACTGCAAGACGACACCGCGACTTGCGGCAGCGCGGTCAACGATCCGACGAAACGCGGTGCTGCGGGGTGGGAGAAGCAGGGGAAAGGCCGCGAGTTCTTTCAAGGTGATGGACTCGCGTGAGGAGAGTTCGTGCTTGCTGGGAACGATCAGCAGCATGTCCTCTGCGAAGAGTGGTTCGACGCGGAACTCGGCATCCTCGACGGGCAGGTGAACGATCGCGGCGTCGATGCTGCCGGTCTGCAGGCGGGGAGTGAGTGACGAAGTGCTGCCCTCGTGGATGACTGCACGTACGTCGGGGTGGGCTCTGGCGAGCGCGACCAGCATTCGTGGCATCAGCCAGCGGGCTGTCGTTCCCAGGACGCCGATTCGGGTGTCGCCGGTGATGTGGTCATCACGCGACTTGATGTCGGTTTCGATGTCGTCGAGTTCGTGGAGAATGCGACGGGACCGCTCGACAACGATTTCGCCGTCGTCGGTGAGCTTTCCCGAGAGGCGGTCGACCAGTACCACTCCGAGGTCCTTTTCCAGTCGGGCGATGTGCGCCGAGACGTTCGACTGCACGGTGCCGAGGGCCCGTGCGGCCCCGGAGAATGACCCCTGCTCGGCGATGGCCACGAGGCTGGCGAGTTGGCGCAGCTCCACGTGTGATGCCTATCACAAAAAAAGATGACAAGTATCACTCCGTTCGCCTTGAGTGTTCACACGTCCACATGGCAAGATAGAGACACATCAGCAAAGCCCTTCCCCCAAGGGCGATGCGAGAACCACACTCGGTCCCCCCACCGAGGGTTCGAAAGGTTGAGAGGCCCCGCGTCCCCCACGCGGGGCCTTTCCCGTTCTCGGGACCTGCGTTGGTGGTCGCGAGCCGTACAGTGCCGCCATGGCCGGTGCAGCCTTTTTTGACCTCGACCGCACGCTGCTTGGCGAAGCCTCCGGGCCGGTGTTGTCGCGAGCGTTGCGTGGTGCAGGAATCGGCGGCACGGAGTTTCCGCTCGAACCGCTGCTCTACAAGATCTTCAACACTGTCGGCGAAACGCTGCCGAGCATGGTTCTCGCGCGTCAAGGTGCTTCGATCCTTGCTGGTACGCGGCAAGCAGACGTGCGCGAGGCCGCCTCGGGTGCGGTGCACGGACTGCGATCACTGCTGCAGCCGTACGCCGCGCAGGTGATGGAGTCGCACCGCGCGGCGGGTGATCGCATCGTCATGGCAACGACGACGCCCCACGACTTCATTCTTCCGTTCGCGCAAGACCTCGGGTTCGATGACGTCGTCGCGACGAAGTTTGCCATCGACGCCGACGGTCGTTACACGGGTGAACTCGACGGTCCGTTCGTGTGGTCACAGGGAAAGTTGAACGCGGTGAAGACGTGGGCGACGGCGAACGGTGTGTCGTTGTCCGAGAGCACCGCTTATTCCGACAGCTTCTACGACGCACCGTTGTTGTCGGCGGTGGGAACACCGTTTGCAGTCAACCCCGACCCGCGCTTGTCGCTTCTCGCTGCGGCGCGCCGTTGGCGTGTGAAGAACTTCGATGTTGCCGACGGCATCTCGAAGGTGCCGGTGGTCGGTTTGGAAGTGCAGCGTCTTGCGCTCGCTCTCACCCGACCCACCACGTTTCCGTTCGCGCGATTCACACTGTCGGGAATCGACAACATTCCGCGCACTGGTCCGGCGATTCTCGTCGGAAACCACCGCAGTTACTTCGATGTTGCCGCGGTCGCAATGGCTGTCGCGCGTTCGGGCCGAACCGTCAGGTTCCTCGGCAAGAAGGAAGTCTTCGACGCGCCGATCATCGGCCAGATTGCAACGGCCATGGGGGGTATTCGCGTCGATCGTGGCACGGGAAGCGACGAACCACTGCTCGCTGCCGCGGACGCATTGGCTGTAGGCGAAATGGTCGCGATCATGCCGCAGGGAACGATTCCGCGCGGGCGCGCCTTCTTCGACCCGGTGCTGAAGGGGAAGTGGGGTGCGGCGCGCCTCGCCGCCCACGTCCGTGTTCCCGTCATTCCCATCGGATTGTGGGGAACCGAAGACGTGTGGCCGCGCTCGTCGCGCATACCGAACGTGTTGAACATCTCCAAACCACCGCTGGTCCGCGTGACGGTCGGACCGAGCGTGGCGTTGACCTACGACGACGTCGACGCCGACACGACGCGCATCATGAACGCGATCATGAATCTGTTGCCCGACGAATCGCGATGGGCGATCGAGCCGACGGACGAACAGATCCGCCGGGCCTCGCCACCCTCTTCGTCGAAGAAGAAGTAGTCGTTACTTCTTCGCGACTTTTTGGCGCACGATGTTCAGGGCCGAACCGGCCTTGAACCATTCGACCTGTTCCGGGCTGAATGTGTGCTTGGCCTCGAATGCGATCTTCGAACCGTCGGACTTGGTTATCACGCACTTCACGTTCTTGTCCGGAACCGGCGGCAGGCCGATCACGCTGATGCGGTCGTCTTCGCCGATGAGGTTGTACGTGTCGGGGTCGGCGAAGGTCAAGGGAACCATGCCCTGCTTCTTCAGGTTGGTTTCGTGGATTCGCGCGAACGACCGGGCGAAGATGACGACGCCACCGCGGAAGCGCGGTTCCATTGCCGCGTGTTCCCGCGACGAACCCTCGCCGTAGTTCTGGTCGCCGATCGCACACCATTTGATGCCGGCTTGCGAGTAACGCTTGGCAATGTCGGGGTACGACCGCGTGCCGCCGTCGGTGATGTCCTTGCCTTCGCCAACGGCGTCGTTGTACGCGTTGACCGCACCGATGAAAAGGTTGCCCGAGATGTTCTCGAGGTGACCGCGGTACGTGAGCCACTTGCCCGCCGCCGAGATGTGGTCGGTGGTGCACTTGCCCTTGGCCTTCATGAGCACGGGAAGGTCGATGTAATCATTTCCGTCCCAGGCCGAGAATGGTTCGAGCAACTGCAGGCGATCCGACGTCGGCGACACCTCGACCTTGATGTTGTTGCGCTCTGCGGGCGGCGCGGTGAATGTGTTGCTGCCCGGGTCGTAACCCTTCGAAGGAAGCACTTCACCAACCGGCGGGTCTAGGCGCACCTCGGTGCCGTCGGGTGCCGTGATGGTGTCGACCGTCGGGTCGAAGTCGAGGCGACCCGAAAGTGCGATGGCGATGACGGTGTCGGGGCTGGTGACGAACGACAGTGTGTTCGCCGAACCGTCGGCGCGCTTCGGGAAGTTGCGGTTGAAGGAGTTGACGATGCTGTTCGGCTTGGCGGTCTTGTCGGCGGCGCGTTCCCACTGACCGATGCACGGTCCGCACGCGTTGGCCAGCACGGTGGCGCCGATGGCCTCGAGGTCGGCCATCAGTCCATCGCGTTCGATGGTTGCGCGGATCTGCTCGGACCCGGGCGAGATGAGCAGTTCGACCTTTGCCTTCAGACCCTTTGCGGCTGCCTGGCGCGCTACGGAAGCGGCGCGCGTGATGTCTTCGTACGACGAGTTCGTGCAGCTGCCGATGAGCGCGGCCGATACTTCGAGCGGCCAGTCGTTCTCGCGTGCTGCCTTGCCGACGCCGTCCTTGCCAACTTTGTGCGCGCGGTCGGGGGAGTGCGGGCCGTTGATGAGCGGCTTCAACGACGAGAGGTCGATCGTGATCGTCTGGTCGTACTGCGCGCCGTCGTCAGGGCGAAGGTCGGCCGCAACCTTGTCGGCGGCATCGGCGATTGCTTCGCGGCCGGTCGACTTCAGGTACATCGCCATGTTGTGGTCGTAGCCGAACACCGAACACGTGGCGCCGATTTCTGCGCCCATGTTGCAGATTGTCGCCTTGCCCGTAGCCGAGATGGTGTCGGCGCCGGGACCGAAGTATTCAACGATGGCGCCCGTGCCACCTTCGACGGTGAGCTGACGTGCGACTTCGAGGATGACGTCCTTCGGGCTTGACCAGCCCGACAGTTCGCCCGTCAGTTTCACGCCGATGACCTTCGGCCAACGCACGTTGAAGGGGAAGCCCGTCATCACGTCGACGGCATCGGCGCCACCGACGCCGATGGCGACCATGCCGAGACCACCCGCATTCGGCGTGTGACTGTCGGTGCCGATCATCATGCCGCCGGGGAACGCGTAATTCTCGAGAACGACCTGGTGGATGATGCCGCTACCGGGTCCCCAGAAACCGATGCCGTACTTTGCCGACACCGAGCGGAGAAAGTCGTAGACCTCTTTGTTCGTGTCGATGGCAACGCCCATGTCGATCTTCGCGCCGACCTTTGCCGTGATGAGGTGGTCACAGTGCACGGTCGACGGAACCGCTGCTTCGGGAAGGCCCGCTGTCATGAACTGCAGCAAAGCCATCTGCGCGGTTGCGTCCTGCATCGCCACGCGGTCGGGATGGAAGTCGGCATAACTGCGACCGCGTTCCATTTCTTGGTTGACGGGATCGGCTAGGTGGTTGATGAGAATTTTCTCGGCGAGAGACAATGGACGGCCGAGACGCTTGCGGCCGAGTGCAACGCGCTCGCCGAGGGTGCCGTACACCTTGTTCACCAGTTCGATCGGGGTACCTGCAGAAACGGCCACGGCGGCTCCTTCATTCTTGGGTTGTCTTGTGGGGGTTGCTTTTTGTCGACTTGTAGACAACTCTAATACAAGTGCGTTCGATCCGCTATCAACAAATCGCCGAGGAACTGCGTCGCCGCGTACTCGCGGGTGAGTTCGCAGCCGGTCGCATGTTGCCGAGTGAGTCGGAATTGTCGGCCGAGTTCGCTGCCAGTCGCGTGACCGTGCGCCGGGCACTCGAGGTGTTGCGCGACGAGGGCCTCGTCGACGCCCGACAAGGTTTCGGCTGGTTCGTCGCAGGCGATCCGTTGCGCCAGCCCCTCGGTCGGCTCGCGACCATCGAAGAGCAGATGGCCGAGAGTGGAGTGGTGTCCGAGCGTCGGATTCTCGAATTCGCATTCGAACGTGCGCCGAAGTTCGTCACGCGCGTCCTCAACAGTGCACACGTGCTGCGTGTGAAGCGATTGAACATGGCAGACGGCGAACCGTTCGCAATCGTCACTGTCTGGTGCCCGGCCGACCTTGGACAGAACTTGTCACGACGTGACGTCGAGCAGTCACCTTTCTATGAACTGCTTGACATTCCGCTGCAAGGCGCAACACAAACGATCGGCGCTGACGCGGCGACCGACGACGACGCCTTGTTGCTGCACGTTCCCGTGGGCTCACCCGTGTTGCGTTGCGAGCGCATCACCGCCGATGAGTCGGGTCGCGCCGTGTTGTTGTCGCGTCACGTGTTCCCAGGCCACCGAACAGAATTCGTCGTCGACCTTCCGCAATCCGCGCCGTCGATCGCGCCAACGGGCCTCCGCCTCGTCGACTAACTCGGTTCACCTTGTGAGGCTTTTCGGTGTGAATTGACTCGTTTTCCGAGTCAATTCACACCGAGAACCGAGTTGATTGTTACCGGGAGCCCCAGGTGTCCCAGTGCATCACTGTGTCGAGCGGCAAACGCTTGGCGACCTTGAAGTCGGTGCCGACGGTGTATGCGATGGGGAAGAGTCCCGCCTGCGAGACGGTGTCGTAGGGGATACCAAGAACTTCGGCGGCCTTCTTCTCGCCGTCGCCGATGAGGTGAATCGTCGTCCACGCCGAACCCATGCCGCGCTCGCGCAACGCCATCATGAACGACCACACCGCAGGAAGGATCGAACCCCATGCCGAAGCACCCTGGAAGACCGAGGCATTGTCGAGGCGACCCGTGATGCACGGAACCAACATCAACGGCACGCGATGGAAGTTCTCAGTGAGGAACGTCGCCGACTCGGTGATCTTGTCGCGCTGTTCGGCGCGCAGGTCGCCCTCTTCGTACTGCGCGCTGCGTGGGTTCTTTGCGTAGATCGAGAAATTAGCCTTGTAGATGTCGGCGAGTGCCTTCTTCTTCGCCTCGTCCTCGACGATGACGAACTGCCAGCCCTGACTGTTCGAACCGGTTGGGGCCTGGAGGGCGATGTGCAGGCATTCCTCGACGACCGAACGCTCGACCGGCTTGTCGAAGTCGAGGCGCTTGCGCACGCTGCGGGTGGTGGTAAGGACTTCGTCTGCGGTGAGGTTCAATTTCATGGAGGCAGTGTGTCACGCTTCACCCGCGCGTGACACACTGGGGCCATGACCTCAGACCAGCGTGTGACCGTGAACGTCAGCGGAGGAGTCGCCGACGTCCGTATGAACCGACCCGACAAGCGCAACGCACTCGACGGTGCGATGTTTTCCGCACTTGTCGAGGCCGGCGAAGAATTGAAGGCCCGTAGCGACGTGCGGTGTGTCGTGCTGTCGGGTGAAGGATCGTCGTTCTGTGCGGGTCTCGACTTCGGTTCGTTCCAGCAGATGGCCGGTGGTGCGAAAAGTGACGACGACCGTCAGCCGGCGGCATCCGACATGGCCCCCGGTCGCATCACCCACCTCGGCCAACAGTCCGCGTGGGTGTGGCAAGAGATCCCGGTTCCGGTCATCGCGGCCGTCCACGGGCACGCGCTCGGTGGTGGGATCCAGGTGGCACTCGGTGCCGACATTCGCATCGTGCATCCCGACACACAGATGTCTGTGCGCGAAGTGCACTGGGGTCTCGTGCCCGACATGACCGGGACGCTCGTCCTTTCGCGTCTCGCGCGACCAGACCTTGTCAAGGACATCGTCTTCACCGCGCGCGTCTTCAGCGGACTCGAGGCGTATGAAATGGGTCTCGCGACGCGTATCTCCGACAAGCCGCTCGACGACGCGCTCGCCATGGCGGCCGAAATCGCCGATCGCAGCCCCGACGCCGTCCGCGGGGCCAAGGCCCTGATCAACCGCCTCTTCACGCAACAGGCGGCAGAGCAGTTCGCAGAAGAGCGCCGGGTCATCGGTGGCCTGATCGGCAAGCCGAACCAGGTCGAGGCCGTCATGGCCAACTTCGAAAAACGCAAAACGGCTTTCGCTGACCCGGCCTAGGGCGGTAGCCTGAGCGAACCGCTCGGGCCAGCGTCGTCCCCTGTGGCTACATAATCCGGACCAGTCCGGGTCTCAGCCCAGTTCTCGGAGCGAAATCGTGCACAACCTGCACGGCACCGCGCCGAGAACCCTCCCCAAGAGGTGTGATGTGACGACGAAAACCGATTCCCCCTTCTATCGTCCTGCGACCGGTCTCTATGACCCGCGGTTCGAACACGATGCCTGTGGTGTTTCGTTCGTCGCGAACATGCAAGGTGTCGCGAGCCACGACATCGTCGCGCGCGGTGTCGGTGCGTTGTGCAACATGGAACACCGCGGTGCGACGGGAGCCGAGGCCGACACGGGTGACGGCGCGGGCATTCTCATCCAGATCCCCGACAAGTTCCTGCGTGCTGTCGCCGGCTTCGAACTGCCCGTGCGCGGCGCCTACGCCTGCGGCATGGCGTTCCTGCCCTCGAACGCGAACGACGCAGAGAAGGCGATCGCGAACATCGAGCGCATCCTCGGCGAAGAGGGTCTTGCGCCGCTCGGCTGGCGTGACGTGCCGATCAACCCCGATTGCCTGGGCAAAACCGCTCGCTCGGTGATGCCGTCGTTCCAACAGCTCTTCGTCGCCGACAAGGACGGCAGCGCGACAGGTATCGACCTCGACCGGAAACTCTTCGTTGCCCGCAAGCGGATCGAACACGAACTCCCCGGTGAACAGCACACGTACTTCCCGTCGCTTTCGGCACGCACGCTCGTCTACAAGGGCATGTTCACCACGCCCGAACTCGGCGCGTTCTATCCCGACCTGTCCGATGACCGGATGGAGTCGGCGCTCGCGTTGGTTCACAGCCGTTTCAGCACGAACACATTCCCGTCGTGGCCGCTTGCGCACCCGTACCGCTTCATCGCGCACAACGGCGAGATCAACACTGTGCAGGGCAACCGCAACTGGATGCGCACCCGCGAGTCGTTGATGGCGAGCGACCTTCTGCCCGGTCTCGAGCGCGCGTATCCGATCTGCACCGCCGGCGGTTCCGACTCGATGTCGTTCGACGAAGTGCTCGAACTGATCCACCTGGGTGGACGCTCGCTTCCGCACGCCGTGCTCATGATGATCCCCGAGGCGTGGGAGAACAACGACCGCATGGATGCGAAGAAACGCGCTTTCTATGCGTACCACAGCACGTTGATGGAGCCCTGGGACGGCCCGGCCAGCGTCGCATTCACCGATGGCACGGTGATCGGTGCGGTGCTCGACCGCAACGGTCTGCGTCCCAGCCGCTACTGGGTTACCGACGATGACCTCGTCGTGATGGCGAGCGAAGTGGGCGTACTCGACATCGACCCCGCGCGCATCGTGAAGAAGGGTCGCTTGCAGCCGGGGCGCATGTTCCTCATCGACACCGCTCAGGGCCGCATCATCGACGATGAGGAAGTGAAGTCCGACCTTGCTGCCGCCGCCCCTTACGACGAGTGGCTGGACGATGGCATGGTGGCACTCGACGACCTACCTGAACGCGAGCACGTCATCTACAGCCACGACAGCGTGCTGCGTCGTCAGCAGGTGTTTGGCTACACGCACGAAGAACTGAAGGTCATCGTGGCGCCGATGGCCAAAGCCGGTGTCGAACCCATCGGTTCGATGGGAACCGACACGCCGATCGCCGTGCTCTCCGAGCGTCCGCGGCTCTTGTTCGACTACTTCCAACAGTTGTTCGCGCAGGTGACCAATCCGCCGCTCGACGCGATCCGCGAGGAAGTTGTCACCGCGGTCAGCCGTACGGTCGGCCCCGAAGCCAACCTGCTGGCGGAAGGTCCAGAGGCATGCCGACAGTTGGCGATGCCGTTTCCGATTCTCGACAACGACGACCTCGCGAAGATCATCCACATCAACGACGATGGCAACATGCCGCATCTCGCATCCGCGGTGATCGGCGGTCTCTACCGGGTCGCTGGCGGTGGCGCCGCGCTGCGCGAGGCACTCGACCGCGTTCGTGCAGAAACCGTGGAAGCGATCGAAGCCGGCGCGCGTATCATCGTGCTGTCCGACCGCAACAGCGATGGTGCGAACGCGCCGATTCCGTCGCTCTTGATGACGAGCGCGGTGCATCACCATCTAATTCGCGAGCGCAAGCGCACTCTCGTCGGTCTCATCGTTGAGGCGGGCGATGCACGCGAAGTGCACCACATGGCGCTTCTCATCGGTTACGGCGCAGCGGCGATCAACCCGTACCTTGCATTCGAGTCGATCGACGACATGATCCTGAACGAGGGTGGTCTCGGCCTGCACGGCTTGGGCGGCGTCGACCCGGTGAAGGCCCGCAAGAACTACATCAAGGCAGCCGGCAAGGGCGTGCTGAAAGTGATGTCGAAGATGGGCGTGTCGACCGTTGCGTCGTACACCGGCGCGCAGATCTTCGAAGCCATCGGCTTGTCGAACGACCTCGTCGACGAGTTCTTCACCGGCACGGTGTCGCGTCTCGGCGGTATCGGCCTCGACGAAGTCGCGGCAGAAGTCGCGGCGCGCCATGCGACAGCGCACCCGAGCCGACCCGAAGAACGCGCGCACCGCAAACTTGAACTCGGCGGCGAGTATCAATGGCGCCGCGAAGGTGAGTACCACCTGTTCAACCCCGAGACGGTCTATCGCCTGCAGCACGCCACGCGCTCGGGCCGCTACGACATCTTCAAGCAGTACACGGCCGCCGTCGACGACCAGTCGCGCGATCTCGCGACCCTGCGCGGACTCTTCCGCCTGAAGACCGGCGTTCGTCCCGCGTTGCCGATCGACGAAGTCGAACCGGTGAGCGAAATCGTCAAGCGCTTCTCCACGGGAGCGATGAGCTACGGGTCGATCTCTGCCGAGGCGCACGAAACCCTCGCAATAGCGATGAACCGCCTCGGTGGCAAGAGCAACACCGGCGAGGGCGGCGAGGATGCCGAGCGATTCATCCCGCTGGCGAACGGTGACTCCAAGCGGTCAGCCATCAAGCAGGTTGCCTCGGGTCGTTTCGGTGTCACCAGCGAGTACCTCGTGAACGCCGACGACCTTCAGATCAAGATGGCGCAGGGCGCCAAGCCCGGCGAGGGCGGTCAGTTGCCCGGCCACAAGGTGTATCCGTGGGTTGCCAAGACGCGCCACAGCACGCCGGGCGTCGGTCTCATTTCGCCGCCCCCGCACCACGACATTTACTCGATCGAAGACCTGAAACAGCTCATCCACGACCTGAAGAACTCGAACCCTGCAGCGCGCGTGCACGTGAAGTTGGTCGCCGAGGTCGGAGTCGGGACGGTCGCGGCCGGCGTGAGCAAGGCCAAGGCCGACGTGGTGCTGATTTCGGGTCACGACGGCGGAACCGGCGCCTCGCCACTCACGTCGCTGAAGCATGCGGGCGCGCCGTGGGAACTCGGTCTCGCCGAGACGCAGCAGACGCTCATGCTGAATGGCCTGCGCGACCGCATCGTGGTGCAGGCCGACGGCCAGATGAAGACGGGTCGCGATGTGGTGATCGCGGCACTGCTCGGTGCCGAAGAGTTCGGCTTCGCGACCGCACCGTTGGTGGTGAGCGGCTGCATCATGATGCGCGTTTGCCACCTCGATACATGCCCCGTCGGTGTCGCCACGCAGAACCCCGAGTTGCGCAAGCGGTTCACCGGCAAGCCCGAGTTCGTCACGAACTTCTTCGAATACATCGCCCAAGAAGTGCGTGAGTACCTCGCGGCGCTCGGCTTTCGTTCGATCAAGGAAGCAGTCGGCCACGTCGAGCTGATCGACGCGGTCGAGGCGATCGACCACTGGAAGGCGAAGGGCCTTGACATCTCGCCGCTTCTGGCCGTGCCCGAGAACCCGTACGCCCAGACGCTCCATCACAGCGTCGGCCAGAATCACGAACTCGAGCAGGCGCTCGACAACCAACTCATCGCCGAGTGTCAGCCGGCCATCATGGACGGCAAGTCGGTCGATGTGCAGTTGCGCATCAACAACGTCAATCGCACGGTCGGCACGATGCTCGGTAGCGAAGTGACAAAGAAGTGGGGAGGCGCGGGCCTTCCCGACGGCACCATCAAGATTCACTTCACCGGTTCGGCGGGGCAGTCGTTCGGTGCGTTCGTGCCGAAGGGCATCGAGATGCGACTCGAAGGCGATGCCAACGACTACGTCGGCAAGGGTCTGTCGGGTGGTCGTCTGATCCTGCATCCCGACCGCAACGCAAACTTCGTGGCCGAAGAGAACGTCATCGCCGGAAACGTCATCGCCTACGGCGCCACCGGTGGCGAGATCTACCTGCGCGGCATCGTCGGCGAGCGATTCTGCGTTCGCAACTCGGGTGCTACCGCTGTCGTCGAGGGGGTTGGTGACCATGGGTGCGAGTACATGACCGGTGGTCGTGTTGTCGTTCTCGGTCCGACGGGGCGCAATTTCGCGGCCGGTATGTCGGGTGGCATCGCCTACGTGTACGACCGAGATGGCGAATTTGCCTCCCGCGTGAACTACGAACTCGTCGAGATCGAGCCGTTGGACGACGTCGATCTGGCGTGGCTCAAGACGACCATCGACGAGCACAAGCGTCTCACCGGTTCGGCGGTCGCCGAACGTTTGCTGACCGGCTGGAACGTCGAGTTCTCCAGGATCCGCAAGGTCATGCCGCGCGACTACCGCAACGTTCTCGACGTCATCACCAAGGCGAAGGCCGAAGGTCTGAGCGAAGAACAAACCAATGAACGAGTGATGGAGGCTGCCCGTGGGTGAGGCAACCGGTTTCTTGAAGTGGGATCGCAAGGGCCCGCAGCGGCGGGAAGTGCCCGTGCGCCTGCGCGACTGGAAAGAGGTCTACAAGCCGTTCGACCGCGACGAGCTGAACCACCAGGCGGGGCGGTGTATGGATTGCGGCATTCCGTTCTGCAACAACGGCTGTCCTCTCGGCAATCTCATTCCCGACTGGAACGACCTTGTCTACCGCGGTGCATGGCGCGATGCGATCGATCGTCTGCACGCGACGAACAACTTCCCGGAGTTCACTGGTCGGTTGTGTCCGGCACCGTGCGAGTCGGCGTGTGTGCTCGGCATCAGTCAGGATCCGGTGTCGATCAAGCAGGTCGAGGTCGAAATAATCGACCATGCATGGGACAACGGCTGGGTGACGCCGCAGAAGCCGACCGTGAAGACCGGCAAGCGCGTGGCAGTCATCGGCAGCGGCCCAGCGGGTCTGGCCGCAGCACAGCAGCTGACGCGCGCGGGTCACGACGTCGTGGTTCTCGAACGCGCCGACCGTATCGGTGGACTGCTGCGTTACGGCATTCCCGAATTCAAGATGGAAAAGCGACACATCGACCGACGCCTCGAGCAAATGCGCGAAGAAGGTACCGAGTTCCGCACAAACGCGGTCGTCGGCGAGAACATTGACATCGAGGTTCTTCGTGCCAGCAACGACGCGGTCGTTCTTGCATGCGGTGCAACCGCATGGCGCGACCTGCCGGTGCCCGGTCGTGAACTGAAGGGCATCCACCAGGCGATGGAGTACCTGCCGATAGCGAACAAGGTGCAGGAAGGCGACCTCGAGAACCATCCGATCGATGCCAACGGCAAGCACGTCGTCATCATCGGCGGTGGCGACACCGGCGCCGACTGTCTCGGCACGGCGCTCCGTCAGGGTGCAAAGTCGGTGACGTCGCTCGAGATCATGCCGAGACCGCCCGAGACGCGTGGTGCGAACAACCCGTGGCCGCAGTACGCGATGATCTACCGCGTTGCCAGTGCCCACGAAGAAGGTGGCGAACGCATCTACAGCGTCAACACCGAGCGCTTCCTCGACGATGGCAACGGAAACGTGCGCGCGCTGCTCATCCACGAGGTGAAGATGGTCGACGGCAAGTTCCAGAAAGTCGAAGGGTCCGATCGTGAACTTCCCGCCGATCTCGTGTTCCTTGCCCTCGGGTTCCTCGGACCCGAAAAGGGAAGTTGGCTCGACCAACTGAGCGTTGACCTCGACGAAAGGGGCAACGTCAAGCGCAACGACGACTACGCCACCAATGTCGACGGTGTTTTCGTTGCAGGCGACATGGGTCGCGGTCAGAGCCTGATCGTTTGGGCGATTGCCGAAGGCCGCGCGGCCGCCGCCGGTGTCGATCGTTATCTGATGGGTGAGACCGTCCTGCCGAAACCCATTCCACCAACGGCCCGGCCGTTGGTGTGACGCAGTTGGGTACGTGTCGGCACCTACGCTGACGTGACAATGAGGTTCGGCCCCCGATTCATGACGATCGCCCTCGGCGTCGTCACCGCTCCGTTGCTGGTTCTCGGCATTTCAGCATGCGGTGGCGATGTTGGTGGTACCGCGACGACTGTCGTGCCGATCGCCCCTACGGATTTTGCAACGATTCCGCCCGTCATCACCACCGCGCCGGTTTCGAATACGACTTTGCCGCCGGGCTCGGTGGGCGTCGAACAGAGTTACGTGGTCGAACTGGGAGACTCGCCGATCAAGTTGGCGACCATGTACGGCATCAGCGTCGAAGAGTTGTTGATGTACAACGGGTGGGTGTCGGTGACACAGTTCCCGTACCCGGGCCAGACGCTAAGGATTCCGCCCACGGCAAAGGCGACCACCGACCAGGCGATGTCGCAAACCACACTGACACCACAAGGACCGGCAGGACAGGGCTGTGGTGCACGTCCGGCGGGAACGTACGAAGTGCAACCCGGTGATTCGTTGTCGCTGATTGGTTCGAAGTTCTGCGTGAAGATCGCCGCACTGATGGCCGCGAACGGGTGGTTCGACGTGAACTCCGTTCGACTCTTTGCGGGACAAGCGATCGTCATTCCCGCAGTTGGTGGCTGAGCTCTAGTTGCCGAGGTCGGGCCAGCGACGTTTCTGGCGTCGACGCTGACCAGCGACACCGGTCTTGCGGTGTTCGTAGAGCGCCCACTGGCGACGCCAACCCGTGTAGTCGGGTCCGGTGAGCGGAGTCGAGTTTCCGCTCGCGGCGCGCCGGCGTGCCGTCCAGAAATCCGTCGATGTTTCGTCGCCGAGAAGCGTGACCGCGCGTTCGATGCGGTCGCTGTAGCGGCGCGTGTTCTCACTGTCGTCGGGCCACAGCGGGGCGCCGAAGACCACGCGCGCGTTGCCGCGCTTGGGTCGCTTCATACCCTTGCCGAAGATGGCACCGGTTCCGTCGATGAACACCGGCACCACGGGTGCGCCGGTCTTCGCGCTGAGGTACGCCGCACCAGCCTTGAACTCTTGACCCCAACCGTCGGGAGAGCGACCACCCTCGGGGTAGATGACGAGGCTCCAGTCGCGGGCGAGCAGCCGGCGCAGTTCGTCGGACGACTTGCGGCTGGTGGTTTCACGGTCGATCGGTATCGCGTTCAGTGCGATCGCGGCAAGAGTGCCCTTCGCGCGCTTGTCGAAGAAATAGTCGGCAGCCGCCGCAACGACCAGGCGGTCGCGCCAGGGTCGCGGCACCGATGTGACCATCAGTGGTGTGTCGAGGTGTGAGTGATGATTGGGCGCGAAGATGACGCCACCAATCGACTCGTTGTTGGCGAGGTCGGCCAGGCGGTCGACACCCTCGACCTTCGGTCGTGCGATGAACTGCACCATGCCGGTCACCGGGCCGGCAACGAGGAGTCGACGCACGAAGCGTGCTCCCGGACCGCGTGCGAAGTCGGTGTCGAAGTCGGCGCCGAGGTTCGACTGCTTTGCCGGTAAGTCGACGCCGCGTGGCACGCTGGGCGCGCGGTAGGGGAAACCCTTCGTACGCCACATCTTCACCGGTTTGCGGGCGAGCGACTCGAGTCCCTCTGCAAAGCCCGCCGCACGGTGCAGTAAGCGCCGCGACGCGGCGCTACGAACATTTTGCTTCGGGTAGTCGCGGGCCATGTTCGCTGGGTTCCTATTTGACGTCCGCGACCATGATCGGCGGGGTGTGGAGGTGCGTGATGGTGGGGCTGCGGCCGACCACGTCGCTTGCGATCTCGAGTGCATCGTTCAGCGTCGAAGCCGGGGTGAAACCCAGTCGTCGAACCGTCGGTGCATCGCCACCGACGATGATGACTTTGCCACAGTGCTGCAGGCCGTGACTGCCCCAGTACCACATGTAGAACGGATGCACGCCGTGGTAGGCGTAACTCGTGCGGTATAGGTGGCGGTACCAATCGTCCTCGGCAAACCGCTTTTCGAAACGTGCTTCCAACTCGTGCGGCACGGTGGTTTCGGTGAGCACCTGTTCGAAGAAGTCGATGTAGCTGGGGTGATGAACGGGGTGGAACTCGTTGGTCGTCGGGTGGGTCATGATGACGACGCCACCCTCGCGCACGAGTGGCTTGCCGCGGTAGAGGTTGAAGAAGTACCCGAGACCCGTGCACATGACGAGGATCGGGTTCATGATCGAGTTCACGTTGTAGGGGCAGATGAAGGGAATGCCCATCGTGAGGATGTCGGTTTGACCCTGCACCTCGACGAGTTGCTGTTTCCACACGTTCTCGGTGGTGACCTTGTGCACCGCCTCGACCTCACCGCACTGGATGCTCGTCATGTTGTGCGGTGCTTCGATGCCGTGGAAAATGTTGCGCGCCATGCGGGCGGGTGCGCGGTTGAGACCGGCCTGCGCGGCAATGAACTTGGCACGATCGCGGCCGTTCCATTCCCACTCACGCTTGGCGAGGAAGTCGAAGGGCTTGGGGAACGTGTCGTTGTTGACAGTCGTCTCGATCTGGAAGATCTTCGGGCCGTGCTTGCGCATCACCTCGCCCATGCGCCAGTTGCTCTTGTGAAGTTCGCTCTTGTGGGCGTCCATGAACGAGCGGCTGTTCTGCATGGTGTGGGTGTTGTGGTGGTGCCTCAGCGAGCGGTACGAGGCGAGGCCGGTCGCCGTGCTCTTCCATCCGCCGTCCATCGCCACGAGGTTGATGTTCACGTACACCAGCAGGTCGCTCTCGGCCGCCCGCTTGTTGATCTCGACCTCTTCGCCGTGCGGCGTCTCGCCGAGCAGTACGAGATTGTCGGGGTCTTCGGCGTCGTGCTGATAGAGCATTCCGCGGGGTGCGAATGCGTCGTAGATGCGGTCGCCGAGTTGGTGACGCAATTCGTCTTCGGTCATGCGGCGGTGCAGCGCGAGCGCCGCGATGATGTGCACGTCGTCGACGCCGGCTTCGGCCGCCATGTCGAGAACGGCCTCGATGATGCGCTGGCGGATATCGGGCCGCGTCATCTTCGGCAGGGGCAGGCTGATGTCGTCGAACGCAATCGTCAACCTCATGCCGGGGAACAAGAGAGTCGGCAGCGGATCCATGTCGATGGGGTTCAACAACGAGTGGCGAATCGCGCCGTCGATGTCGTCGATCACCTTGTGGGGTTCGGGGGCGTAGATCACCCGTGAGCGGTCGGCGGGCAACTTCTCGAGGGAAAAGTTCTCGCCCCGCCAGAAGAGAATCGGGGGCGTCGAACGGTCGACTTCGAGGACGAAACCGGGACGTGGCATCAGCGGCTCTCTGCTTTCTTCGATTTGTCATTCCTGAGAAGTTCCTGGCGCAGGTCGAAGGCGACCTTGATCGCGCCGCGGGGGCCGGCCTCCGCTGCGTGGCGCAGCGCGTGGGCGTAGTCGGCCAGCGGGTAAGTGGCCGACAACAGTCGTTCGGTGCGGAACGTGCCGGCGAGTTCGATCGCAAGGTCGAAGGTGCGGCGCCGCGAGCCATCGGGGAGCGACTCGGTTCCGTAGGTGTAGGAACCCTTCAGTT
>JBEAPO010000019.1:0-19935 GCA_041164425.1 Actinomycetota bacterium | reverse complement strand
TCCCGAGAGCCTGCATGCCTGAACGTTGGCGGGCGATTGCGCCGGGACGGGTGAACCTCATTGGTGACCACACCGACTACACGGGCGGTTTGGTGTTTCCGATGGCGATTGACCGTGAGACGGAGATCGACTTCGAAGAGTCGGGCGAATTGGCGTTGACGTCGGCCGACGTCGTGGGCGGTGACTGGTTGCGCTACGTCGAGGCCGTGCGGGCTTTGGTGCCCGGTGCGCGTGCCATTTCGGGTCGCGTGTCGACGACGATTCCGGTGGGCGCGGGTCTGTCGTCGAGCGCGGCGCTCGAGGTGGCTGTCGCCTTGGCGTTGGGTTTTCCGGGCTCGACGACGGATCTGGCGAAGTTGTGCCGTCAAGCCGAACACGACGCGACCGGTGTGCCGTGCGGGATCATGGACCAGTTGTGCATTGCGGCTGCCCGCGAGGGTCACGCGACGTTGATCGACTGTCGGTCGCTCGAAGTGCGTCATGTTCCGATTCCGGACTCGGTAAAGGTGGTCGTGCGCTTTGTCGCGTCACGCACGCTCGAAGGTTCGGAATACGCGACGCGCGTGCGCGAGTGTGCCGCTGCCGAGGCGGTGGTGGGACCGCTGCGTGACGTGGAGTTACGCGACTTGGCATTGATCGGTGACGACACCGTTCGACGGCGCGCGGTGCACGTGGTCTCGGAAAATGCGCGGGTCGAATCGTTCGCTCGGGCGCTGACGACGTACGACTATGCGTTGGCGGGCGAGATCATGCTCGAAGGGCATCGCAGCCTGGCCGAGAACTTCGCAACGTCGACGCCGGTGATGGATCGCGCGGTCGCCGAGATGGCCGAGACACCCGGCGTTTATGGTGCGCGCATGACAGGCGGCGGTTTCGGTGGCTGCTTGGTTGCGTTGTGCGATCCCGATGCGCGCGTCGACGGTTGGGTGGTGCGCGCGGCGGGCCGCGCGAGACTCGAGCGGGTCTAGCGGTTCGACTTTCTGAAAGGTGTCGCCTGGTCCTCGGCGGGTTCGCGCGGCAGACCCAGGATCTTTTCACCGATGATGTTCTTTTGAATCTCGTCGGTTCCACCCGCGATGGATTGTGCGGGTGTCGACACCAGAACTTCGGCGATAGTTGGATGCGCAGGGTCACCGTTGTCGGTGAGCATTCCGTTCGCGCCCGCGATGCGGCTGTGCAATAGCGCGGCACGCCGCGCGACTTCGGAGGCGGCGAGTTTGCCGAGAGAGCCTTCTGGTCCGGGTTGACGTCCGAGTTCGCGGTGCGCTCGGGCGCGTAGGGCGGTCCATTCGTTGGCCATGCGGAACGAATGCAGTGCGGCGATGCGATCGCGAACGATCGGGTCGGTCGCAGTCCCGTTCGCGCTCGCACGTTCGACAACGAGGTCGGCGCGTCCCGCACGTTGCGGGTACCAAACGTAGGTAGCGAAATGGTCGTCGGCTTCGGCTTGGGCTTCGGTGACGACGCGACCCGCGGTCTTGGCGAAGCGCGGTCGTTTCATCGTCGCGAACGAGCGCTCGTTGGCGAGCGTCGTGCGGGCGACGTCCCAGCCCATTCCGACATCGCCGACCACATTGCCGACTGGTACGCGTGCGTCGGTGAGGAAGACCTCGTTGAAGGAAGAGTGGCGGTTCATCTGCAGGATCGGTCGCACCTCGACTCCGGGCTGGTGCATCGGCAGCACCAGGTAGGTGATGCCGCGATGCTTCGGCGCGTCCCAATCCGTGCGTACCAGCAGCATGCCGAGGTCGGCGTGGTGTGCACTCGTGTTCCAGACCTTCTGGCCGTTCACCACCCACTCGTCACCGTCGCGCACGGCGCTCGCGGCGAGAGATGCGAGGTCCGAACCGGCGCCAGGTTCGCTGAAGAGTTGGCACCACGTCGTTGCGCCCGTCAATGTCGGCTTCAGGATCCGGTCGTTCAGTTCGTCGCTGCCATGTTTGAGAAGCGTCGGAGCGGCAAGGCTCATTCCGCCGCCCAACGGCATGCCCACGCACCCCGCCGCGGCAAGTTCGTCGGCAACGACCTTGTCGGCCCACGCAGGCAGGCCCTTGCCGAACCAGCGCGAAGACCATGACGGCACCGCCCAACCCGATTCGACGAGACGAGTGCGCCACTCGAGAAGCGAGACGTCGGGGTCCCAATTCGTCGCGATCCATGCACGCACTGCCTTGCGAAGTTCGGCTTCGTTCATCGATCGCCCGATTCATCAAGGCGAAGACCACAGGCAGCAACCCAGATATCGGTGAGGCGTCGTGCGGCGATGTCGTCCTCTGATGCTGTCCGAGTTGCGTGCATCGACTGTGCGAAGCCCGAGAGCATTGCGACGAGCGCCGCAGCAGTGAGATCGGGGTCGATTCCGCGGTCGGCACGTCCGTTCGCCTGCCAGCGGCGGATGGTGTCTGCAACGCGACGCACATGGCGTCGACGGGACTTTTCACGGTTCGCTCGGACCTCGTGGTCATGGGCCGCCATCTCCTCGACGAGCCTGTAGAGATCGGCGTTTGCTGCCACGACGCGAAGGTAGTTGCGGTTCGATTGCAGCAGGTTGCCGACGACATCGCCGCGCTGAGCATCGGTGATTGTGGCGACCTGGGCGGCAATGTCACGTTCGATCGTGTTGACGAGATGGCGAAACAGGTCGGCCTTGGACTCGAAATATGTGTAAAAACTCCCGCGCGCAAGACCGGCTTCGTCGACGATGCGTTCGACGGTGGTGTTGGCATAACCCCATCTCGCGAAAGAACGTCGAGCCGCGTCGAGCAGTTCATCGCGAGTGCGTTGTGACTTCACACCGTTTGTACTGGCGGTGCTGGCTCGGCGATCCGCCGCCGTACCGGTTGCGCGATGACCACCTCGAGTGGTTTGTGTCGTCATCATTTTCCGAGCGGAGTCATCTCAACTCCGCCTCGTCGCATCAGTTCTGCTGTCGCTTCGATGGATTCGAGATAGGCGTTCATCGTTCGTTGCCGCGGTTCGGGCACGACATGGGTGACACCGATCTCGCGATAATGGTCGAGTTCGGCGAGTATCAGATCGTTGTCATCTTCCAGGGGATCCCAGCGGGTGCGCATCGAGATTTCGTATTCGGGTTCTGGCCGGCCACTGCGCAGAATTTCGACACGTTTTTTCGTTTCCTCGGGAGTGAGAAATGCGCCATGCCAACCGTCGCCGACGGCAATTGCGCGACGAAGAGCGACGTCAGCATGTCCACCGATCCAGATGGGAATGCGTCTGTTCGGTTGGGGCTTGGCGCGGATCGATTCCATGTGGATTCGGTGCACGGGAAAGTCGATCGTCATGTTGTCGTTCTCCCAGACGTGGCGCATGATCGCGATCGCCTCGTCGGTTCGAGGGCCTCGTTCATCGAAGGGAACGCCGATGGCGTCGAATTCGGCCTTCAACCACCCAGCGGCGGTGCCGAGTATGAACCGACCACCGCTCATCAGGTCGATGCTCGCAATCGACTTGGCGACGTGTAGCGGGTTGCGCATCGGTAGTACCAGCACAGTCGTTCCGAGGCCCACGCGACTGGTCGCCGCGGCCACCCATGCGAGTGCCGTCAACGGTTCGTAGACGTATGCCGACGGTGGGTACTGAGCGCCCGTAGGGACGACGAGGTGATCGCTCACCCACACGTCGACGAATCCGAGTTCTTCGGCGCGGCGTGCGGCGAGGGTCATCGCTTCGCCCGATGCGGCGGGTCCGGCCTGCGGCAGGTGGATGCCGGCGGTCATGCAGTCGATCCCCACGGACGGCACGCTAGTCATTTTCGACATGAGTGTCGAAAATGGTATTTTCGGGGCATGGCGGGGGAAATTCAGGGTCGCGACATTTTCATCGACACGGCCGAGGGCCGAATGGAAACGTACGTGACCGCGCCGATCGCCCCCACTTCGAAGTTGCCACTGGTGGTGTTTCTGATGGATGCGCCGGGCAAACGCCCGTTGCTGCATCACATGGCCGATCGCATCGCTGCCGAGGGCTACCACGTCATGTTGCCGAACTTGTACCACCGCGAGACACCCGGATTCCAGCTCGACTTCTCCAGCAAGGAGTCGTTCGAGCGGATGCGCGGTTTGATGGGCAACGTCGGCAACAACATGGTCGTGCGCGACGTCACCGCACTGATTCACCAAGCGTACGGGAATCCTTCGGTCGACTCGAACGTCGTCGGAGTCGTGGGTTACTGCATGAGCGGACCGTTCGCGTTGTACTCGGCGGCGAAGTTGTCGGACCGCGTTCAGGCCGCTGCGTCGTTCTATGGAGTTCGATTGGTGACCGACAAGGCCGACTCGCCGCACGCGAATCTCGGATTGGTCAGCGGCGAACTGTACGTGGCGTGCGCAGAACACGATGATTACGTGCCACTGTCGATGGTCGACGAATTCGAAACTGCAATGATCGCATCGGGTGCGCGTGGGCGGGTCGAGCGCTATTGGGGAATGCACCACGGTTTTGCTTTCAACGACAGACCGCAACACGACGCCGAAGGCGAACGTCGTCACTGGGATGAGCTGCTGGGATTGTTCGCGCGCAATCTCTCGACAAAGTAGGGGGATGCAATGAGTCAGATGATCGTGCTCGCCGGTGTGGGCGAATTCGAGACGAAGGAGGGCCGCGACGAGTGTCTGCGTACGGGGGCGCCTCTTCAGGCCGCGACCCGCGCAGACGAACCCGGTTGTCTCGCCTACTATTTCGCCCCCGACCCCGTGAATGACCGCGTCATGGTGGTGTGGGAACTGTGGGCCGACGAGGATTCCCTCGCTGCGCACTTCGTTCACCCCAACTACCTGAACATGGGCACCAACTTCGCCAAGTACGGGTGGGTAAAGGGCGACTTCAAGAAGTACCGGGTCGACCGGGTTTCGGCCGTGTACGACGACAAGTTCCGTCCCCGAGCGGACTTCTTCTGATTGTGGGCGACTTCACGCGAGTCGATGCGGTTGTCCACCATGTCGGCCGCATCGTTCTCAACCAGCCGCCGAACAATTTCTTCAGTGTCGGCATGATTGGAGAGATCGCCGATGCGCTCGAATCATTCGACGCTGATGACGACTGTCGTGCGGTGGTCCTCTCGGCCGAGGGCAAGCACTTCTGCGCGGGCGCCGACTTCTCGCGTCGTGATGCCCGTGACGACACCGGTGAGTTGTACCGCATGGCGGTGCGTTTGTTCCGTACGCGCAAACCCATCGTCGCGGCAGTGCAGGGTGCGGCCATCGGTGGCGGATTGGGCGTGGCACTGGCCGCCGATTTTCGATTCGTGTCGCCGTCGGGTCGCCTCAGCGCGAACTTCGCTCAACTGGGGTTCCATCACGGTTTCGGCCTTTCGGTGACCCTGCCACGGTTGGTCGGGAACCAGCGTGCCGCAGACCTGCTGTTCACCGGGCGGCGCGTGGGCGGTGCAGAGGCGGTGGCTCTCGGTCTTGCTGATCGATTGGTCGACGATTCAGGTCTGGTCGAAGCGGCGGTCGCGTATGCGGTGGCGATCGCATCGGCGGCGCCACTCGCAGTCGAGTCGATCAGGGCAACGTTGCGAGGGGACCTGGCCGATCGTGTCGCGGTCGCAACCGAACATGAACTCGCCGAACAGCTTCGATTGCGAAAGACGAATGATTTTGCCGAAGGAGTTCGCGCGACGGCCGAACGCCGCACTGCGCGCTTTACCCGGTCATAAGGTGGACATGAAAACGATGAACAGTCTAGTGAGCGGAGTGATTCTTGCCGCCGACACGATGTCGTCCGACGACCTGCTGCGCACGGTGCAGCGACTCGAGTCATTGGGCTATGACCAGGCGTGGGTTACCGACATGTACGGGCGTGAGATCTACGTGACCGCAGCGTGGTTGTTGGCGCGCACGACGCGCATCCGCGTTGCGTCCGGTATCGCGCACATCTACGGCCGTGATGCGATCGCGTCGATTCAGTCGGGTCGCACGCTGTCGGAGTTGTCGAACGGGCGGTTCATTCAGGGTGTCGGGGTGTCACATCCGATTGCTGCAACCATGCGGGGCCTCGAATGGGAAAACCCCATCGACAAGGCGTCGTCCTACCTCGCAGCGATGCGAGGTGAAACCCCGCTGTCGGTTCGGGCGGGCGTCGACACGGTGCCGCTGTATCTGGCTGCCCACGGACCAAAGATGTTGGGTGTGGCGGCGCGCCACGCCGACGGGGCGAACATCTACATGCAACTGCCCGAGTACATGGCCGACGCGCGGGCGATTCTCGGACCCGACAAGGTGCTGAACGTGGTATTGCCGTGTTGTCTGACGACCGACCGTGAGGTTGGTCTGGCCGCCGGACGTGCTGCGCTGTCGATTTACCTTCCGCTTCCCGCCTATCAACGCCAGTGGGCCAAACAGGGCTTCGATGAATCGGACTGGTCGGGCAAGGGGAGCGACCGCCTGGTCGAGGCCTACATCCCGTGGGGCGACGCCGGGGCGATTGCGGCGCGGATGCGTGAGTACCTCGAAGCCGGGGCGACGAACATCATCGTCTCGTCGTTGCCGACCGATCGGCGTGACGCAGAGTCGAAGTGGTCACTGCTCGAGGCCTTCGCCCCGATACGGGTCTGACCAACGGGGTACTCTGGAGACGTCCCTCGGGGGAGGGACCGATGGAGGGAGAATTTCATGGGTGCACTGGGTACGCCGTATCCGCTTTTCCAGCAGGCGTGGTTGGTCAATGACCTCGACAAGTCGATGAAGTACTGGCATGACACTTTTGGCGCGGGACCATTCTCGGTGACCGAACACCACAAGTGTGACGAGTTTTGGTATCGCGGTACGAACCAAGAGGCCGACGTTTCGTACGCATTCGGCTACCTCGGTGACACGATGATCCAGTTCATCGTGCAACATGACGACACGCCGTCGATCTACCGCGACATGTACAACGCAGGCCAAGAGGGTTACCACCATCTCGCTTACTTGGTGACCGACTTCCAGGCCGAGCGTCAGCGTCTCATCGACCTTGGTCTCGAGCCGGCGTGCGAACTGTTCGCCGACGGCGTGCACGCCTCGTACTTCGACACCCGCCACATCAACGGCGGCTTCACTGAGATCCACGGTGACCCGCCGCACATCTTGCAGGTCTTCGCACAGTGGCGTCGCGCGCACGAAATTCACCGTCCCGGTGACTCGCTGATTTGGCGCCGCAAGCAGGGTCAACGCTCCGCATAACCCGAGGGTTTTCGGTGTGAATTGACTCGGGTTTTGCGACGTTGCACACCGAGAGGAGGTGCGAGATGACACGTGAAGTGGAGGTCCTCGCCGAAGGTATTTACTTCGGAGAAGCGCCACGCTGGCGCGACGGGCGGTTGTGGTTCAGTGACTTCTACGCCCATGCGGTGAAGTCAGTGTCGATGGCCGGTGACCTGCGGACGGAATGCGAAATCGACGACCAGCCATCGGGTCTCGGGTGGTTGCCCGATGGGTCGATGCTGATCGTCGGCATGACGAAGCGCCGGGTGCTGCGGCGTACCGTCGACGGCGCGGTCTCGGTTCACGCGGATCTCTCTGATGTCGCAACGTTCCATTGCAACGACATGGTTGTCGACGCAGAGGGCCGTGCGTTCGTCGGGAACTTCGGGTTCAACCTCGATGAAGAAGTCGCGACTCGCCCCATCGAAGACGTGATCGCGAACCACGCGACCGCAAAGTTGGCTTGCATTTCGCCGTCGGGAGCCGTGCGCGTCGCGGCCGAAGAGATGCACTTTCCCAACGGTTCGGTGATCACGCCGGACGGCAACACTTTGATCGTCGCTGAAACCGTCGGTTTCTGCCTGACTGCGTTCGATGTCAACCCCGATGGCTCGTTGTCGAACCGTCGGGTGTGGGCACCGACGTTGCCGCGCGTTCCCGACGGTATTTGCCTCGACGCTGCAGGCGCGGTGTGGTTCGCCAATCCCATGTCGGCTGAGTGCGTGAGGATTGCCGAGGGTGGGGAAGTCCTCGAGGTTGTCGACACGGGTCAGTTGTGCTTTGCCTGCATGCTCGGCGGAGACGACGGTCGCACACTCTTCATGCTGACCGCAGACTCGGCCGATGCTCACACGGCGTCGGCTGCACCAAGAGGCCGAATCGTCACGTGTCGCGTCGACGTTGGTCGGGCTGGTTTGCCGTGATTCTGAGCGTTTCTCGGTGCGCCAAGTAGCAAAAGCCGAGTCGATTCACACCGAGAACCCTTGGGGGGGTTAGCGGGGGTGGTGGCAGGCGACGTAGTGGCCGACCGACACTTCGGTCAGCTGCGGCTCTTCCGCAGCGCACTTCTCGGTCGCGGCGGGACAACGCGTACGGAAACGACAACCCGACGGCGGGTTGGCCGGCGAGGGTGGTTCTCCCTCGAGAATCGCACGACCCGTTTGCTTCGTCGGGTCTGGAATCGGGATCGCACTCACGAGTGCGTGTGTGTAGTGGTGTCGCGGGTTGGTGGCGAGGTCGCCCGCGGGGGAGACCTCGCAGACCTTGCCGAGATACATCACGACGACACGGTCGCTGATTGCGTGCACCACTGACAGGTCGTGTGAGATGAACAGCAGCGACAGGCCGTAACGGTCTTTCATGTCGCGGAGGATGTTGAGGATTTGCGATTGGATGCTGACGTCGAGTGACGACACCGGTTCGTCGCAGATCAGCAACTTCGGCTCGAGGGTGAGCGCGCGCGCAATGCTGATGCGCTGACACTGGCCGCCGGAGAACTCGGTGGGCTTGCGGTCGCCGACAACTTCGGGGTCAAGGCCGACCGACGAGAGCAGATCGCGAACCTTCGCGGCGCGCTCGGCCTCATTGCCGCGGTTCCACACCCTGAGCGGCTGCTCAACGAGGCTTTTCACCTTCATGTGCGGGTCGAGCGAACTGATCGAGTCCTGGAAGATCATCTGCATCGCCGGTCGAACCATGCGAAGTTCTTCGCCGCTGAGCTTCGCGATCTCTTTGTCCATGACCTTGATCGACCCGCCATCGTTTGGAATGAGGCGCATGACGGCCTTCGCGAGTGTCGACTTGCCGCAGCCTGATTCACCGACCACCG
This sequence comes from Actinomycetota bacterium, assembly GCA_041164425.1. GTDB lineage: Bacteria > Actinomycetota > Acidimicrobiia > Acidimicrobiales > Ilumatobacteraceae > F1-20-MAGs119. Next base: position 10,905 of record JBEAPO010000019.1, on the reverse strand, counting down.
CGAGGGTTTCCCCTTCGCGAATGTCGAGGCTGATACCCGAGACCGCTTGCACGGCTTCGCCGCCCGGTGTCTCGTAGGTGACGACGAGATCCTCGACGCGAAGAACCGCATCACCCGAGGTTGCGAGATGTGCTTTGCCCGTTCCTGCCATGTCAGTTTCCTCCCAACGGGAAGAAGCAGCGGTAGAGATGGCCGTTGCCGTCATCGGTGAGCTCGGGATGTTCGTTCCGGCACTTGTCCGTGGCGTACTGGCAACGTGCTGCGAAACCGCATGACGTACGTTCCATCGTGGGGTCGGGGGTTGAGCCCGCAATGGAAGGCAGACGTGCGCCGGGTTGACGGTCGAGACGGGGAATCGAGTTCATCAACGCTTCGGTGTAGGGCATGCGCGGCCGGGCGAAGAGATCCTTGGTGTCGGCCAATTCGACAAGCTCGCCGGCGTACATCACCGCGACTCGATCGGTGTGGTTCGCAACGACTCCCAGGTCGTGGGTGATGATGACCATCGCCATGTTCAGTTTTCGTCGCAGGTCGGAGATGAGCTCGAGAATCTGGGCCTGCACGGTGACGTCGAGTGCGGTCGTCGGTTCGTCTGCGAAGAGCAGTTTTGGATCGCAGGCGATTGCCATGGCGATCATCACGCGCTGACGCATGCCACCTGACAGTTGGTGTGGGTATTTGTCGAGTACTGCTTCGGGGTCGGGGATCCGCACGAGTTTCATCAGCTCGAGAGCACGAGCGTTCGCCTCTTCCTTCGACTTTCCGAGACGCTTGACGAGAGCCTCGGACATTTGGCTGCGAATTCGGCGCACCGGATTGAGTGCCGTCATTGGGTCCTGAAAGACCATTGCGATCTTGGTTCCCCAATATTCGCGAATCTCCTTGTTCGAAAGCGGGAGGAGTTCGGCGCCCTCGAACTGGACGCTGCCCGATCGTTTGACGCGGCGGCCGCGGAGAAGACCCATGGTCGCACGCGACATGACGGTCTTGCCCGACCCGGACTCGCCGACGATGCCGAGACTTTCGCCGGAATCGACCTCGAGGCTCACGCCGCGAACAGCGTGGAGCTCGCCCCTAGGCGTGTGGAAGTCGATCCGAAGGTCAGTGATCTTCAGCAGCTCACTCATATGCGCGACTCCCGGTTGTCGATGCGCTTGCGGAAGTAATCGCCGAAGAAGTTGAGCGCCATGACGGTGAGGGCCACCGCGATCGCCGGCAAGATGACCGTCAAGGGGTAGTCGTTGATTTGCGGGCGATTCTTCGCGAGGAGTGAACCCCAGCTCTGGCCAGGATCAGTTCCGACACCCAAGATGGCCAAACCACCCTCGATGACGATGACCACGCCGGCCGCGAGAAAACCAACGGACATCATCGAGGGAACGACGTTCGGCACGATGTGGTTCCACATGATGTGGCGGCGCTTCATTCCGATCGATTCCGCAACCTGGACGAATTCGCGACCCGTCCACGACAGAGCGGATGAACGGGAGAGTCGCCCAAGAATGGGAATGAGTGCGAAGGTCAGCGAAATGATCAACACGAGAACCCGGGGAATTCGTCCATTCGGATCACTGGGTGTTGCTGTCGACAGCACTGCAACCATGGCGAAGGTCAACACCAAGTTGGGAATCGAAAGCGTCACGTTGAAGTACATCGTGATGATCGAGTCGACGCGACCGCGGAAGTACGCCGCAACAATTCCCAATGCACCTCCGAGCAGCATCGCGACCGCGACGCAACTGAACGAGATGAGGATCGACAATCGGGTTCCGTGGATAATCGCCGACAACGTGTCAGTTCCATCGATGTCGGTACCCAAGATGTGCTTGCCCGAAAAGAGTCCCGCTCCAGCGTTGTCGAAGTCGTAGTCGTTGTATGCGGGGAGCGGCAGGTTGTCACCGATGGCGGAGATAAGGAGCACAAGAGCAAGCCATCCCGACGAAAGGTAGAAACCCACCGACTTACGCGGCGCCACGATGACTCCGAACACGTGGATCGACAACTGCGTAAAAAATGTCGACTATGGCGTTGAATAGAACGTAGAAAACGGTGACGAGTGCGACCAGTGACTGAATCGCCAAGTATTGGCGGGAATTGATCGACGAGACGAGAAGCAGCCCGAATCCGTCCAGTGCAAAAATTGCCTCGATGATGACGGCGCCACCGATGAGCGCGCCCATGTTGAGCGCGGCTGAAGTCATCAACGTAAAGCTGGACGGTCTGAATGCGTGTCGCCACAAAATGAAGCGATCCGTGAGTCCTTTCGACGATGCCATCGTGACGAAGTCCTCTTTGAGCGTGGCGATCATATCGGTCCGCAACAATCGGGTCTGGGTTGCGACCAAGCCAATCGAAAGTGACGCAACCGGAAGAAAGACCGATTTCAGGTGTTCGAACAGCCCATCACTCATCGGCGTGTAGCCAATGGCCGGAAAAATTTGAAACTTCACAGCCAAGAGGTACATGAGGACCAGGGCGATCACGAAATTCGGCACCGCTGACACGGCAAACAGAAAATTGCTCGTGAACTTGTCGTATTTGCTGTCGGCCTTGTAGGCGAGGGATACGCCAACTGGAATCGAAATAAGAAGCGAGAGGATCATCGTGTACAGCATGATGAGCGCCGACCTTGGAAGAACATTTCCGACGAGTGTCGTAACCTTGGTGCTTTCGCTGCCACCCGCGTTGTAGAAGTAGCCGAAGTCGCCGCGCACGAAGTCGCCGAGCCATCTGAGGTAGTAAACAAAGATGTTTCGATCAAGGCCGAGTTCGCGGCGTAGCACCTCGTGCTCGGCAGGGGTGCCATAGGGGAGAAGCGTTTCAGCTGGATCTCCCGGCAGAAGGCGAACGAGCAACGCGATTCCAAATGTTGCCAACACGAGCACCGTGACGGCTTTTGCAAGCGCCAGGGCCACCCCTCGGACTCTGCGCTTGGTCCGATCGTCGCTCACAGTGACCAAGGTTACACAACGATTCGTCAGGTAAAAAAAATGAGACAACAAAAAAGGGGTGCAGCGCCGTCCGGCGCTGCACCCCTTTTTGAGAGTTGACTACGAGGTCTTCTTCACCGAAGCAAAGTCGAATCCCGAACCGTTGATGAGCGGACGCTTTCCACCACCAGGAAGCGGTGTGGCGCCGACGCCCTGTGCCGTCTTGTTCCACGCAAGGAAACCGCCTTCGAGGTACAGCGGCAGCCAGAAGCTCTCTTTCGTCAGGTCCTTGACGCAGTTCTTGTAGGCCGCTCGAGTCGACTTGGCGCTTGCATCCGTGAAGCACTGAGCGAGTGCCGGCTTCGTGAATCTGAATCCCGACATTTCAAGGTCGGTCTTCGTCGTGAAGAGGTTCGCGAATTCGGCGTAGTAGCCGCTCGAGACCAGGAAGACGCTCAACTGTTGCTTCAGGCCGAATCCATTCAAGATGTACGTCGTGCTGGACACGGCTGTACCGACGGTGCAGTTGATGCCCGCTTTGGACAACTGCTTGCAGATCAGCGCGCCACTTTCACCGGACTGGCTGGTGGTCGTACGAGGAATGATCACGTCGAGGCTCGACTTGCCGGTTTCCTGCTTGTACGCGGCGACCGCTGCTTTGGCCTTGGCGAGGTTGTACTTCAAAGAGGCGTTCTTTTGGTAGTACGGGTGCATCGGTGGGGCGATTGCATATGACGCTGAACCGTTGCCCTTGGTCATGACCTTGGCGTATTCCTGGACGTTCAGTGCATAAGCGAATGCTTCGCGTGCGTTCTTGCTGGTGAAGGGCGATCCTGTGCCAGGCACGGTGTTTAAGTGGATCGTCCAGGCACTTTCCTTGGGCCCGCGGTACAGCGTGACCTTTTTGCCCATCTTCTTCAGCGAGTTCAACGAGGTGCCCTCGGTTGCGCTGAAGGTCGCGATGTCAACAGCATTCGTGCGCACGGCGTTCACCTTGGCAGTCGAGTCACCGAGCACCCGGAAGGTCACTTGCTGGGCCTTCGGCAGCGGATTTGCCTTGGTGCTTCGCCAGTAATTCGGGTTGGCCTCGAGCACCGTGTCCGCGGTCGTTCCAAAAGCACCTTTGCTGGAAACCTTGAACGGACCGGTGCCTACGGTCGCCGCGGCGGTGAGGCCACAGTCAGGGCTTTTCAGCGAGGATGTTGAGAGAAGCGCCGATCGTCCGTAGTTCCACAGCTGGAAGGGGAAGTTGGGCCGTGGCGATGGGAGTTTGAAAGTCACCTGGGTGGGACTATCAATCTGCACGGCAGCGTCGACCTTTGCCTTGATTGCCAGAAGCTTTGACGGATCCTTTTGGCCGGATGCAATGAACGCCGCATACGCAGCCTTCAAGTCGTCGATCGAGCTGCCAAAGAGATCGGTCCAAGCGATCGCGGGAAGCGAAGGCTGTTGAACCTTTGCAGGAGCGAAGACGAGTGGTCCGAGACCTGTTTGGGCGTACATGTTCAGCAACACGTTGGTGGCATCGAAGGACGAACCGTCCGAGTATTTGATGCCGTCGCGCAGGACGACCTTCCACGTCTTGCTGTCGGTCCCGACCTTGGTCACGCTCTTTGCGGTGTAAGGAACAATCTTGCCTTTGTCGTTCACGATCGTGAGCGTCTCTAGCACGGAGTTCTTCGCGGCCACTTGATCGATGCCGGGCGAGTCCTGCGTGCACCACGCAGCGTTCGGCTCATTGATGCCAATGATCAGGTTGTTCTTTGCACTGGCGGCACTTACCACCGCGGCAGGTGCGGTTGCTGCAACGGACCCGAACAGCACGGCTGCACCGGTCCACTTCACCACCCGCGACCTCTTCGTCGCTCGTGTCGACATGTTTCCCCTCTTTTGGTTCATGGCCACACCGGGTTCGGCGTGCCTGTTGTCACAATACTGCCACCTTCGCGGAGGGGCAACGGTGCGCGCGCCCAACTGTTACGTAAAAAATAAGTGCATCCCGCAAGGTTGTTGGTTGCAACGATGGCGCTTCTCTGACCGCTACTTAATCGGGCTCTCATTCTCGGGTCGGGTCTTTGTCAGTGCGGCGCGCCGAATTGGCGATCGCCGGCGTCCCCGAGACCCGGAACAATGAACGCATGGTCGTTCAGGCGCTCGTCAATGGACGCCGTATATATGAGGAGGTCAAGGCGTTCCTTTTCGAGGTGCGCGATGCCTTCGGGGGCCGCCAATGCGCACACCACGGTGATCGGTCCCTCGGCGCCGCGCTCGATGAGAAGGCGGCAGGTGTGGGCGAGCGACCCACCCGTAGCGAGCATTGGATCGAGAACGATGCACAGGCGGCCGGCGAGGGTCTCGGGCAGTTTGTTGACGTAGGGCTTTGGCTGGAACGTCGCTTCGTCGCGGCTGATGCCGATGAAGCCGACATCGGCGTTCGGCATCAGATCTTGTGCGGCGTGAACGAATCCGAGGCCCGCACGAAGAACAGGAATAACAACGGGCTGCGTGGTGAGCACCTTGCCGGCCGTTGCGGTGAGGGGCGTCTCGACCGTCACGTCGGTGAGCGCGAGACGTCGGGTCGCTTCGACGAGCAGCAACATTCCCACACGCTCGAGTTCCTGGCGGAAGAGGGCGTTGGGTGTCGACTTGTCGCGCACCCGAGTGAGGGAGTCTTGAACGAGCGGGTGGGCAACGACTTCGACGCGTACGGGCATGGCATCATTCTTGCCGATCGCCGTTGCCGCAAAAATTTCGCGGAATTCTCGAGTCGGGGAAGGGGGACTTGAACCCCCGGCCTCCTGCTCCCAAAGCAGGCGCGCTACCAAACTGCGCCATTCCCCGGCGTGGGACGGAGTCTACGGAGGGAATTCTTGCGCTTCGCTGTGCTTTTTGGTGCTTCGCTGTGCTTATTGGCGCTTCGCTGTACGCGCCAGACGCTTGGCGGTGCGGCCGGTCGCGGCGATCTGTCGTGCGTCGAGGTCACCCAGTTCGCCGCCATTGGCGAACAGCACGCGGTAACGCTGCCAATTGAAACCGTTGGCGAGAATCACTTTGCCGGCCGTGCCCGCGGGCACCCCGTCAAGGTCGACTGTGGCGATCACGCGGTCACCGATGCGCAGATTGATCTGGTCTGGGTGCGGTGTGGCAAGGGCGTGTGGCTTCCAGAACGGCATGTGTCCATCTTTGCCGATCGGCAACGCCAAAGCCCACTTTCAATGCACCTCGGTACACTCGGCGTCCTGTGAAAACGACCCTTGAACCCCTCGACGGCAACAAAGTCAAGCTCACGGTCGAGCTCGACCAGTCCGAATTCGACGCCAGTATCGACCTCGCCTTCAAGAAGATCGCCCACGAGGTCCGCCTCCCGGGGTTTCGCGCCGGAAAGGCGCCGCGCAAGCTACTCGAAGCGCGCATCGGTCTCGCCGCTGCCCGCCAGCAGGCCATCCAGGACTCCATACCGACGTATCTGTCGAAGGCAGTGCGCGAACACGACATCGACCTGATCGCGACGCCCGACGTGAAACTGGTGTCGGGCGAAGAAGAGGGCGCGGTGTCGTTCGACGCCACCTGCGAAGTGCGTCCCGTCATCACCGTGCCGGGCTACCAGGGTCTGCGCATCGAGCTCGCCCCCATCGAGGCGAGCGATGACGAGATCGAGGAAGTGGTCGCCGCCGAGCGCCGTCGTCACGGCAACCTGGTCGACGTCGACCGCCCGTCGCAGACGGGTGACTTCGTGACCCTCGACCTGCAGGGTCTGCGCGATGGCGAGCCGGTTCCGGGACTCAACACCGACGACTGGGTGTACGAACTCGGTCGTGGCTGGGTGGCGCCAACGTTCGACGAGGAAGTCACCGGCGCCGTGAAGGGTGTGCAACTGAAGTTCAGCGCGACACCGAACGGCACGGAACAGGCCGCCGATTTCGAGGTCACCGTCCAGCGCGTGCAGACGCTCGAGCTCGCCGATCTCACCGATGAATGGGTGGCCGAACACGTGGCCGAACATGACACCGTCGCTGCATGGCGCGAGGCGGTTGCGGCGCGCATCGCCGACATGAAGTTGAACCAGGCGCGCAACGTTCTCATCGACAAGGTCAGCGATTCGCTGGCCGCGCTCGTCGACATCGACGCACCCGAACCGATGGTGAACAGCGACCTGCAGGCCCGCGTGCAGAACACGGTGCAGCAGTTCCAGTCGCAGGGCATCGCCCTCGACCAGTGGCTGTCGGCCACCGGTCAGGACACCAACCAATTCGTCGATGCACTGAAAGAGCAGTCGGTGAAGGCCGTGAAGGTCGACCTCGCGCTGCGGGCCATCGTGGTCGCCGAGGGCCTCGGAGCCACCGACGACGACATCGAACTCGAGTACCAGCGCATCGCGATGCGGGTCAACCAGAAGCCGGCGCAAGTGCGCAAGGTCTACGAGAAGAACGACGCCGTCGCCGATCTCTCGTCGCAAATCGCCAAGTCGAAGGCTCTCGACTGGCTGTTGCACAACGTCACGATGGTCGACACCAACGGCAAGGAACTCGACCGCGAGCATGTCCTGGGCCATGACCATGATCACGATCATGCGCACGATGGCGATGAGGGCCACTCCCACGGGGCAGAATGAGCAACGTGTCCAACCAGTTCCGTAACTACTACGTCCCCAACGTCACCGAGCAGACCAGCCGTGGCGAGCGGGTGTACGACCTCTACAGCCGTCTGCTGAAAGAGAACATCATCTTCCTCGGAACCCCGATCGACGACACGATCGCGAACCTCATCTGCGCCCAGTTGATCCACTTGGAGAGCGAAAACCCCGACAAGGACATCAACATCTACATCAACAGCCCCGGGGGCGACATCACCGCGCTGTTCGCCATCTACGACACGATGCAGTTCATCAAGAACGACATCGCCACGATCTGCCTTGGCCAGGCGGCGTCGGCGGCGGCCGTGTTGTTGGCCGCCGGCACCAAGGGTAAGCGTCTCGCGCTTCCGCACTCGCGAGTCCTTCTCCACCAGCCCTACGGCCAGGTGGGTTACGCCCAGGTAACCGACCTCGAAATCGCGGCCCGGGAAATCCTGCGAATGCGCGACCTTCTCGAGGAAATCCTTGCAAACCACACTGGCCAGCCCATCGACCGCATCCACACCGACACCGACCGTGACTTCGTAATGGAAGCACCTGAGGCCCTCGCGTATGGCATCATCGATGACATCATTTCGAGTCGTCAGTTGACCGACCGTACAGGGCCGATCCGCTGACACGTTTCAGAGGAGGGCCGCGTGGCCAAATTCGGTGATTCGGGAGAATTGCTGAAGTGCTCGTTCTGCGGCAAGTCGCAGAAGCAGGTGAAGAAGCTCATCGCCGGTCCCGGCGTGTACATCTGTGACGAGTGCATCGAACTCTGCAACGAGATCATCGAAGAGGAGTTCGCCGACACCGGCGACGTCCGCTTCGAAGAGTTGCCGACCCCGCACGAGATCCGTACTTTCCTCGACGAGTACGTGGTGGGCCAGGAACAGGCGAAGAAGGTTCTCGCCGTCGCGGTTTTCAATCATTACCGGCGTATCCAGTACCAGTTGAACCAAGGCGCCGCGCGCCGTGACGACGTCGAGTTGCAAAAGAGCAACATTCTCTTGCTCGGGCCCACCGGCTGCGGCAAGACCCACCTTGCCCAAACTCTGGCGCGCATGCTGAACGTGCCCTTTGCGATCGCCGACGCCACCGCGCTCACCGAGGCGGGTTACGTGGGCGAGGACGTCGAGAACATCCTCCTCAAGTTGTTGCAAGCAGCCGACTTCGATGTGAAGAAGGCCGAGACGGGCATCATCTACATCGACGAAATCGACAAGGTCGCCCGCAAGAGCGAGAACCCGTCGATCACCCGAGATGTCTCGGGCGAGGGTGTCCAGCAGGCGCTGTTGAAGATCCTCGAGGGAACCGTCGCATCGGTGCCGCCACAGGGCGGGCGCAAGCACCCGCACCAAGAGTTCATCCAGATCGACACCACGAACGTGCTCTTCATCTGCGGTGGTGCATTTGCGGGGCTCGACTCCATCATCGAGTCGCGAATCGGCCACAAGGGTGTCGGCTTCCACGCGACCGTGCGTTCGAAGGCCGAGAAGGATCCGGGTCAGCTCTTTGCGCAGGTGTTGCCCGAAGACCTGTTGAAGTTCGGCATGATCCCCGAATTCGTCGGTCGCTTGCCGATGGTCGGTGCGGTGCACAGCCTCGACCGCGCGGCTCTCATGAGTATTCTCACCGAGCCAAAGAACGCTCTCGTCAAGCAGTACGCGAAGTTCTTCGAATTCGAAGAGGTCGAACTCGAAGTCGACGCTGCCGCACTCGGCGCGATCGCCGACCTTGCTCTCGAACGTGGCACGGGTGCGCGCGGTCTGCGTGCCATCCTCGAAGAGGTTCTCTTGAACACGATGTTCGACATCCCGGGCAAGGGCGACGTCGCCAAGGTCGTCGTCACCGAGCAGGCGGTCAAGGAAAAGGCCGCACCACTCGTCGTCATGCGCGGAACCTCGCGTGCTCCGCGTCAGCGGCGCGCGGCTTCCTAGTAGCGGAGAAGTCCCGTGAACCACGCCGAGGCGTTGGCGTACCTCGACGAACATGCGAGCTACGAGCGCCAGGGTCGCATCGACGAGCCGTCGCTGCGCAACATCACTGCACTCACCGCGGTCATGGGGGACCCGCACCATGACTTCCGCGTCGTCCATGTGACGGGAACCAACGGCAAGGGTTCGACGTCCCAGATCATCACGAAGCTCTTGATGGCCCACGGTTTGCGGGTGGGAACCTATGCCAGCCCGCACCTCGAGCGGATAAACGAGCGGATTCTCATTGACGGTGCTCCGGTGGACGACGAGACCTTCGCCGAGAACATTGCCGCGGTGGCGGATGCAGAGGTGCTTGCGGGTGTGCGGCCGTCGTTCTTCGAAATCCTCACCGCAGCCGCATTCCGTTGCTTCTCCGATGCGCCGGTCGACGTGGCGGTTGTCGAGGTGGGCATGTTGGGGCGTTGGGACGCCACGAACGTCGTCGACTCCGACGTCGCCGTCATCACGAACATCGCGCTCGACCACACCGAATACGCGGGGCCGACGGTGCTCGACATCGCCCGCGAGAAGGTGGGGATCGTGAAGGAGAACTCTGCGGTGATCATCGGCGACGTCACAGCCGAACTCGCCGACTTCTTCACGTCTGCGGCGCCCGATGCTGTGCGACGCGGCGAACACTTCGAATGCGTCGACAATCATCTCGCGCTCGGCGGCCGCATGCTCGAAGTGCGCACACTTCTCGCACGTTATGCGGATGTGTTCGTTCCTTTGCACGGCCGACACCAGGGTGACAATGCAAGTGCGGCGATCGCCGCCGTCGAGGCCTTCTTCGGTCACGCGATCGACAGGGAAGTGCTCGAAGAGGGTTTGAACTCCGTCGTGATGCCCGGCAGGTTCGAGGTCGTTCATCACCAACCTCTCGTCATCATCGACGGAGCACACAACCCGGCGGGAGCTGATGTGTGCGCAGAGGTTTTCTTCTCCGACTTCGATCCGGTGGGTGCGCGTCGACTCGTCGTCGGAACGTTGCGCAGTCGTGATCCGTATGCGTTGTTGTCGGCGTTGCGCGCCGACGAATTCGACCAGGTGATCTGTTGTACCGCGCCGAGTCCGCGGGGCCTACCCGCCGGCGACCTTGCTGAGGTTGCGCGATCGATGGGGTGCGACGACGTCGTGGTGCGTGAATCGGTTGCAGCCGCCGTCGACCGTGGTCTCACCGATGCAAACGCCGACGACGCCGTCCTCGTCACGGGATCGCTGTACGTCGTTGGCGAGGCGAGAGGGCATCTTTCCCGGGTCTTGCCGTAGGCTTCTCGGGATGTCGAACAGAACCCTTGTCTTGTTGAAGCCCGACGCGGTCGAACGCGGACTCGTCGGAAACATCCTCTCGCGTTTCGAAACCAAGGGCCTGAAGATCGTG
>JBEAPO010000018.1:0-2535 GCA_041164425.1 Actinomycetota bacterium | reverse complement strand
GTGGTCGGGGCCGAGGTGGGCGACGAGGCCCGCTCCGGGGTTGCCGATCTCTTCGATCGTGAGCACGACGCGTGGTGTTGCGTCGTCGTAGTCGTCGCACACGGCAACGGCCCACGACACTTCCATTGCGTCGTCGGCGCCCTCGGGAAGGTCGGTGGCGGTCAGGGGCATGTCGTCGATCGATCGGCGCACGTCAGCGGCCCTCCAAGACAGTGGTGCGGCGCGCGGTGGGCTCGAAGTCGAACGCGGCCACCGCACCGATCACGATGGTCGAAGGCGCCTCGACGTGAGCGTCGGCGAGATTCCCGAGCGTGGTGCGCACGGTGTGTTGCTCGGGTCGCGTGCCCCACCGAACGGCTGCCACGGGCGTGTCGGCAGGCAGGCCACCCGCCATCAGTCGGGCGGCAATTTCGCCGCGTTCGGCGACGCCCATCAGCACCACGATCGTGCCGCCGACGTTGGCGAGCGCTTCCCAGTTGATGTTCTTCGAGCCACCCTTTTCCCGGTGTCCGGTGACGACGGTGAACGAGGTGGAAACGTTGCGGTGTGTGACGGGAATGCCCGCCGCGGCGGGGGCGCCGATCGCAGAGGTGACACCGGGAACCACATCGAAGGGGATCCCTGCGGCGATCAACGCATCGGCCTCTTCGCCGCCACGGCCGAACACGTACGGGTCGCCACCCTTCAAGCGAACGACTTCGAGGCCCTGGCTGCCGAGGTGCACGAGAAGCGCGTTGATGTTCTCTTGCGGCGTCGGCGCCCCGGGGCGCTTGCCGACGTCGATGAACTCTGCGTCAGCGCGAGCGAGCGTGAGAATCGTCGGGTCGGCGAGTCGATCGTGAACGATCACGTCGGCACCGGCAACCAGACGCGCCGCTTTGACCGTCAGCAGGTCGGCGTCGCCCGGCCCCGCACCAACGAGATGCACGGTCATCGTGCAACTCCGTGCGAAACGAGAACGTCTTCGATGATCGGACGCCAGTCGATGTCTTCGGTGCTCGCACCGCGTGCGTGCACTTCAGCGCGACGAGCGGCAAGCTCGGCCGCGACATCGGCGAATTCGGGGCCGATGAGTTCCGAGATGCGTGCACGCAGGTACGACGACAATGCGGGGCTCGCACCGCCCGTCGACACGGTGACCATCACCGAACCTTGACGGTGCACGGCGGGAAGGGTGAACGTGCATCGTTCGGGGTCGTCGGCCGAGTTCACCCAGATGCCGAGTGCCTCGCACTCGTCGAAAATTTGCTGGTCAATTGCAACGTTGCCCGTGGCCGTGACGACCAAACGAAAGCCGTCGACATCACCCGACTCGTAGCAACGCGACACCAACGTGACCCCCATGTCGAGGAACTCATCGACGATGTCGGGGGAGATGACGGTGAGATCAGCACCGCACGACAGAAGCTGCTGCGCCTTTCGCAAAGCGATGCGACCGCCACCAACCAACAACACGCGGCGGCCGGCGAGGTTCAGATTGATGGGGAACTGCATTGTTGACCCTTCCAGTCGGGTTTAATTTTGCAAAACCCTATCGGAATAGTCAACTTTCGCGTTCTTCGAGCGGTTACTCAGTCCCAGCGCACCGGCAGGGTCTCGAAACCCTTGAGAACAGGGGCTTTGACGCGGGTTGGGACCCCGTCCGGCCTGATCCGGGGCAGATGGTCGAGGATCGCCTCGAGGGCGAGCGCTCCCTCCATGCGGGAGAGCGGTGCACCAAGGCAGTAGTGAATGCCCACTCCGAAGGCGGCGTGGCGCTTCAGCGTCGTGAGGTCGCGGGTGATGTCGAACTCGTCTGGCCTGTCCCAGGCCTCGGGGTCACGGTTCGCCGAGCCGAACATCATGAGCACCTTCGAGTCGACGGGGACGTCGACGCCGTGCAGCGTGACGGGGCAGGTGTTCGTGCGGAACAGACCGTGCACCGGTGCATCGAAGCGCAGGCTTTCTTCGATCGCATTCGGGATGAGGCTGCGGTCGCTGCGCACCTTTTCGAATTGCTCGGGAAACTCCATCAGACGTTTCACCACGTTGCCGATGAGCAACGTCGTCGTGGCCGATCCCGCAACGAGCAGGAACTGGCAAAAGCCCATCACCTGCTGGAACGTGAGTCGGTTTCCGTCGCGTTCGACCGTCAGCAATCGTGTGAGCAAGTCGTCCGGTATGTCGTCGCCCGCTTCGACGGCGGCCACGCGACTGCGGATGTGCGCACCGAAATATTCGCCGTAGCTCTTGTAGGCATTGACGACGGTGTCGTTGGCCTGACGTCCGCCAACGTAGGCCACGGCTTCGGCCATCGGCAACACCCAGTTGCGGAATTTCTCGATGTCCTCGACAGGTGTGCCCAGCATCCAGCACATGATGGTGAGCGGAACCGGCATTCCGAGGTCGGCGATGAGGTCGCCACGTCCGCGTTCGCGGAAGCCCTCGACGAGGCCGTACACGAGCGTGCGGATGTCGGTTTCCATCGCTTCGATGGCGGAGGGCTTGAAGATGCGTGTGATGGCAAGACGCTCGGCCGTGTGCGCCGGTGGATCG
>JBEAPO010000017.1:0-8669 GCA_041164425.1 Actinomycetota bacterium | reverse complement strand
CCGGGCAGTGGGCGCCAACCGATGTCGTCGGCCGAGTGGCAGCCAGGGCAGATCGCCCGCGGGTACCAGACGAATGCACGGCACGTGGCGCAGAGGGGAAGGTCGATGCGGCCGTCGCGGAGTGCGTCCCAGAACCGCTGGTTCTCGACGGTGGCCTCGACGTCGGCGAGTGGAAGGAACGGCGTGTTCACAGGCTGCGTCCCAGGATGAGGGTCGACGAACCCATGCGCGTGGCGAGGTTGCCGCCCGTGCCGTGGGCGAGTGCAATCTCGCAGTCGGGCACCTGGACCGCAGCGTGTGCCTCGCCCCGGAGTTGCCGCACGGCTTCGATGACCTTGGTCATGCCACCGCGATTGCTGGGGTGGTTGTTGCACAGGCCGCCGCCGTCGGTGTTGAACGGGAGCTTGCCGAAGGGTGCCTGCAGGGCACCGTCGGCAACGAATCGGCCACCATCGCCTTTGGCGCAGAAGCCGAGGTCTTCGAGTGCGAGGAGAACGGTGATGGTGAAACTGTCGTAGATGGAGGCGTAGTCAATGTCGGCCGGGGTGACACCGGCCTCGGCGAATGCGCGTGGTCCCGATTGCACGGCGGCCGTGTGGGTGAGATCGATGCGGCCGTTGTCGACGTGTTTCACGCCGGTGCCGGTGCCGAGCACGGGAATGCAGTGACGTGACAGCGATTTGGCAACGTCAGGTGACACGACGACGAGCGCGCCGCCACCGTCGGTGACGACGCAACAGTCGAGCATGTGTAGCGGGTCGGCGACCATCCGCGACGACACGACTTCGTCGATGGTGACGACGTTGCGCAGAAATGCGTTTGGGTTGTGTTGCGCATGGATGGAAGCTGCGACCTTGATTGCCGCCAACTGTTTCGACGTCGTGCCGAACTCGTGCATGTGGCGGCGTGCGGCCATTGCGTAGCCTGCGACGATCGACATACCGAAGTGGTTCTCGAAGTGGACCTCGGGGGAGTTTCCGAACCGACCTGCGCCCGCGATGCCGGCACCTGATGAACGCGGCAGGCCGGCAAGCGTGATGAGAGCGACCTTGCAGTGCCCGACAGCGATTGCCTCGGCGGCGTGCTGCACATGAATGAGGTACGACGAGCCGCCGGTTTCGGTCGAGTCGACATGGGTGGGCGAGATCCCCATGTATTCGGCCATTGACAATGGACCAAAACCCGGCGCGTCACCGGCGCAGAAGTAGCCGTCGACGTCGTCGAAGCCCAAACCTGCGTCGGCCAACGCTCCTGCTGCCACTTCGGCGTGCACCCGTGCGACTGTCGCATCGGGAATGGTGCGCAGCGGGTGCTCGTAGGCACCGGCAATGAAAGCTTTCCCCCGCAACGACATGCGGGCGAGGCTAACCGTGGCAGCCCGACGGGTTGAAGCGGCGCCGCTGCCCTAGTCTGAACGACACTTCAGTTATTGCAAGGGGGGCGGACGTGAAGCGATCGACGAAAGCACTGGTAGCGGTGTGCGCGGCCGCGGTGTTCGCGTCTTCGTGTGGGGGTGGATCCGATTCCACGGTTGACACGTCGATGGCTGACACAACGACGGCCGACACGACGGCATCGCCGTCGGATACCAGCGCCGAGGAAGACCGCGACCGCAACGTCGGTGCTGCGGGCTTCGGCGAGAACGGCGGCGGTATCGCCAGCGCGCGGGTGGCCGACAGCGTGGAGACATTGTTCGACACACGCGTGTTCCGTCGGGCGCGTTTCGAGACCGTCGGTGTGCGGACGGTCGCCAATTTTCGCGATGTCTTCGTCGTCACGAGGGTGACGCGCACGACTGGGAACTCGATTGCCACCACCCTGCACGTCGACGGTTACACGACAGAGGGCGACGACCCGAAGAAGTATGCGATGAGCGATTTTGGTGACAACGGTCGCGTGACGATCGAGTTCAAGGAAGAGTCGGGCGAATGGTGGAACAGGCCGAACGGCTTCACTGTCGTTTCGCGCGAACTTCTCGCGGTTTCTTTTCCATCGTCAATGGAGGACGCTGACGGTGCAGGTCTCATCAAGTTCTACGACCTGCAATCGGGGCAACCGAACACGATGCTCGGCGACAATGGCCGCATCGTCGTGCCGAAGTCGGCGGGTATCACCGATGTCTACGACATCGCTTTCCGAGAGATGGGCGACGACGGTATGCCGCGTCTCGTCGTTGCCGGGCTTGCCTTTGGAGAAAACGACGACCAATACACCGAGGACGACGTTGCCATTGTCGGCATCACTGCCGACGGGAAACTTGATCCAGCCGTTGGCGTCGGAGGCTCGGGCACGATTTCGTTGCGGGATTCGCTGCCCAGTTTTGGAACGAACGCGAACTGGTACATCCGCCTTGCCGACCCGGGCCTCAGCTCTGCCCCTGGTGTGGTCGGCGCGGTGTTGACGTCGTGGATTCCTGCAACTGAACGCAAGACCGATTGGTGGGAGGCCGACGAGATCGAGCTGACCGGAATCGTGGCGCGCGCGCCACGTACAGGTGGACCGATCACCATGGACGCCGCGAACGGAGCGTATGCGAACGCGTTCGCCCCGGGACTCGAGTCGGTGAATTTGCGCAACGCGATCATCGACATCGACGGCTCACTCGACGCGCAAATCAGTGGTATTCCCTTCGGTACGGGCTACGCCGAACTCGAGGAGTACGGAAACGAAGTGATCACGTTCACATCGTCTTCCCCGACTGCCGGCGTGGCACGGCGTTCGATTTTCGCTCGGTTTCGGACGGCCACCGATTCACTGGTGCGAGTCGGTCAGTTCGTGAACGACCTTTCAACCGAAGGAAAGGGCTTTGCGGTCGAGTTGTATCACGACCTCGTCGAGCGGACGACATCTTCGGTGATCTGCTTCGATGGCCAGGTATGCAACGTTCCCGCACTCTCGGGAATGCGTGAGGTGATCGACATGGCGGCCAACGAAGGTGCATGGACGAGTCTGGAGTCGATGAAAGTCGATGCAGCGGGCATTCACATCGTCCTGAAAACCGTCGGTGCTTTCAGCGGTGACGCCCCACACTCCGTCGTGTCGTTCCCCGTAGACGGATCGGCCGTGGCGGGCGAGCCCACATCGTTCCGCGGTGACTTCGATTTCTACCAAGACGAAGAAGTGGAAGAAAACGGCGAGATGTCGTCCGTGAACGTGCGTTGGATTGCGCCTCCAAAAGTGATGAGCACGCGTCGCCTTGCCACGTTTGGATCGACCCAGCGCAACTTCGCCCCCAACATGCTCCTCGTCTCCGACGCAGGTGAAGAGCCACGCGAAATTCCGCTGTCGTTGCCGCTCGGCGTTTCCCAGTACTCCGCCGACAACGGAGATGTGACCGAGATAGACGAGACCTCGCTTCTTCTTCGTGCCGATCTGTGGAGCGACGAGGGAACCGAGGTGCGGCTCTACAAAGTCAATGTCGAGAACGGATCGGTCGACGTCGGCTTCGGCGACAAGGGCCATGCATCGCTTCCTGCCTTGCGTCGTGACGACGACTGCGAGTGGAAGGAAGTTTTGGACAGTGGTCCCGGTGTCGTGGGTCTGCTCGTCATCGACCACGATCCCCTGACTGTCGACGATCCGGAAGACTGCTCTGAGACGCCGCAGACGGTGTCATGGACAACATTCACCACAACAGGACAACCCGTGGGTGCCGGTACGTCGGTTGCTGATCTCGCGCCATTGGCCCTGACGCGGGCAGTCGACTACATGATCGATGCGCGGGGCAATCTCTATGTGGTCGGCTACAAGGACGTCTACGACGGTGATGAATACGTGACCGCGAATGCGACGGTCGCGAAGTTCACGTCGGCCGGCAAGCTCGACGCGACGTTCGGCACGCAGGGTGTCGTGACGTTCGACGGGACAACCAATGCGCTGCACAGCGCGGGTGTGACGATGGTCGGCGCGATCGACGCTCAGGAACGGGTGTACCTGGCGGCGCCCCTCACCGACGACAGATGGAACACCGACGTGCTCGTGATGCGTCTCACTGCCGACGGTGCGGTAGATGCCTCGGCAATCGCCGTTGCCCCCGAGGACACCGTGCCGGGTGATGCGGGTACGACTCCGCAACAAGAGCGCGAAGCTGCGGAAAAACAGCGCAAGCCACTAGCTGCCGAGGCGGCCGAAGAACGTAAGAGCGAAGAGCACGAGGCGGCGCTACCCATCGACAACGGTTTGACCGTGACCGCCACGAAGCCGCTCATCACCGCCGTGAAGGCGGACAAGGATCGCTCGCTGACCGTGTGGTGGACGCAAGCCATCGCTCAGCGGGGATTCGTCACGGCGACGGCGACACCCGGCGGCCGCACGTGCACGTCGGACCAGGGATCGTGCATCATCCGGGGTCTCGACCCGTCGGTGAGCTACACCGTCACCGTCGCTCCCAAGGGTGCCGAGGCGACAGCGTCGGCTCCGTCACAGAGCATCAAGCCCGTGGTGCTTCTGAGGGCGGGGCGTATCGCCTCACCGACGACTTACGTTCGCCCTGCCTCGAAAGGCAAGGCGACATGGAAGGTGCGCGGTGGTTGCACTTTGAACGCATCGAACACGCGTGTCACCGCACCGAAGCGCGCAGCGACTTGCGTGCTCAGCGTCACGACGGCGAAGTTCGGATCGACGCCGAAGACGAAGAAGACAGTGACGATCGTCGTGTCGAAGTGACTGTGTAGACACTCGCTGCCAACAGTGCCGCACCGACTGCGGTGACGACGAGACCACTCACGACGTCGCTCTCGATCGAGCGTCCGACGAGAACTCCGACGTCAACGGTCGTGGCGATGCCGGCCACCAACATCACCTCGATGCGTGATCCAGCCGCGCCGTAGAGGAAGAGCAGTGCCGCAACAGACAAGGGAAAGAGCGTGAACCATGCGCTGCGGTCGGCACCGTTGATGCCGTTCGAAGCGAAGATCATGGTGAGCACCCCGATGGCGTGCGGTGCGAACGAGAACGGCGGTTCGGAGAGGCTGAAGGCGAAGAGCACGAAGCCACCGAGCGTGAAGACGATCGCACTCCACGAATCGCCAGCGTCGAGCAACGACACCGAGGCTGCAACCACCGCGATCCATGAAGCACACGAAGTGATGGTTGCCGCGAACATCGAACGTTCGAGGCGGGCGAATGACCACGACAGACCCGGAACCGCGATCCACAACGCCACGTGTTCGGCGCGGATATCTCGTTCGCTCAGGGTGATTGCGACTGCGGCGACGAGCGATGCAGAGCCGAGGAGTTCCATCACTTCACCGCCGCGGCGACCAAGTGCATTGTCGGCACGGGCGAAGTGCACCTGTATCCAGAAGGCGACCGACAGCACCACGGCGGCAGCGATGTAGAGCAAGGCGGCGATCGACATGGGCGAGGCATCCTCGAGCGCAGCCGTCGTGGTCCACACCACACCGACGAGGATGACGAGCCCACCGAGGTAGCCGAGTACTTCGCGCAGTGGAACGAAGATGCGCGGTGCAATCTCCAGATCGTCGGCCTCGGTGCGGGTGAGGCGACCGGCGTCAACGAGCGCGTCGAGCTGTTCGCCGAATGACTTGCGGTCTTGGAACGAGACGAGAGCCATGGGCACCTTCCTTTCGGGTCAGTTCTTGTAACGGGCGAGAGCCGCCTGGATCTCCTTTTCGGCTTCGTTACGTCCTGTCCAACCCCCGACTGTTGAGACCTTGTCGGGTTCGATCAGTTTGTAGACCTCGAAGAAGTTGGCGATCTCAGCAAGAAGGAAATCGGGCGCATCACCGAGATCTTGGAACTTTTCGTACCGAGCGTCGCGTGCGGGTACGCATAGCACTTTTGCGTCGGGACCTTTTTCGTCCTCCATCCAAAACACACCGATGGGACGCGCCCACAAGTGGCAACCGGGGAATGTCGGCTGCGGAAGGAGAATCAGCGCGTCAAGTGGGTCTCCGTCTTCCCCCAATGTGTGCGGAAAGAATCCGTAGTCGAGCGGGTACTGCGTGGCGGTGAACAATGTGCGGTCGAGCCAGATGGCGCCCGTGTCGTGGTCCATTTCGTACTTGTTGCGCGAGCCCTGGGGAATTTCCACAACCATTTCGATTTCCATGCGATAACGCTAGGTCGCGGATTGCCGGAATCGACGTTTCGCACCCGGGACGAAAATCAGCCGAAGCGCACGGAGTACATGGAGAGAGACGAATACACGTAGCCGTCGGTAATCACCTTGGCCCGCTCACCCTTGGTGCGTGCACCCAGCACGTAGAGCAGGGGTAAGAAATGTTCGGTGGTCGGTGCGGCATAGGCGGCGTCGGGGTGTTCTTGCCACGACTCGATGGCTGTCATGTCTTCGCGGTTGATGGCATCGACGATGAAGTCGTGGAACCGAACGGCCGCCGGGTGTGCC
Organism: Actinomycetota bacterium; assembly: GCA_041164425.1. Taxonomy (GTDB): domain Bacteria; phylum Actinomycetota; class Acidimicrobiia; order Acidimicrobiales; family Ilumatobacteraceae; genus F1-20-MAGs119. The sequence goes on along the minus strand of JBEAPO010000017.1, from coordinate 2,299 downwards.
TGGGCATCAACCGACCAGTCGATGGCACCGAGGTTGTGCACGATGTTGCCGCTACCGAGGATGAGCACGCCCTCCTGGCGCAGCACCGCCAACTTGCGTCCGGCTTCGAGGTGCCATGACGCCGGACGCGTGAGGTCGATCGAGAGTTGTGTGACGGGCACGTTCGCCTCGGGGAAGACGTGGGCGAGGACCGACCATGTGCCGTGGTCGACGCCCCACGTGGTGGTGCGACCGATCGGCGCTGGTGCACACATCGGTCGCAGCAGGTCGGCGACCCGTAGCGCAACACCCGAGGCCCCAGCGACGGGGTAACGGAACCGCGAGAGCTCGGGCGGGAATCCCGAATAGTCGTGGATCATCGTTGGGTTGTCGCTGGTCTGTACCAAGGTCTCCCCGGCGGGGCCGGGCGCACCCGGAAGGTACGAGCTTGTGGTCGTTGGTACCAACTTCGGAGCCGTCGGCGCCCAGTGGGCCGAGATGCAGAGCACCGCACGCGGCGTGGCGTAAATGCCGAGGTCGTTCATCGCCCGCGAGTGCTCTGCATTGGCGAAGAGGGCGCCGAATTGGCCCCAGGCCGCGGTGAAGTCGTTGTTTTCCAAAGTGTTCATCGGGCTGCCGTGGCCGATGAACGCGACGGGCATGGGAACGGGCATGGGAATTTCTTAGCAGGGAACAGAAAAGTGTCCGCAGGCAGACGGTTCGGGACTCAGTCACGCAACAGGTAGACCCCACTAGTGTCGCCATGAGCGACGAAAGGATTTCAACATGTTCCGCAAATCTCATTTCACCAGCAGACGCCGGAAGACCCTCGCGGGTCTTGTCGCCCTGGCGAGTCTCGCTGCACTCACCGCCTGCGAACCCGCCAACGAGGGCACACCACTCACATCGGACGGAGCCGGCGGGGTGACGCCGGTCCAATTCGGGTCTGCAGTCGCAGTTTCGACGAATGGCTTGCGCATGGCGGTCGGGATGCCGACGGATTCTCCCGATCAACGGAACGCCGCGGGCTCGGTCAACGTCTACAGCCGTGAGAAAACCGATCTCGCGTGGACGCTCGAGGCGAACATCAAACAGCCGTCCCCCTCGGCGCGTTTCGGTTTCGCTCTTGATTTCAATGATGACGGCTCTCAGCTGGCTGTCGGTGCACCGTTCGATGAGAGCCGTGACGGCCGCGCATACGTCTTCACCCGTGGTGGTGGTGACTGGGAAGACAGCATCGTGGTGAAGCCACCGGTGGCCGGAAAGGCCGAATATCACGGCTCTTCGGTTGCGCTGAAGAGTGGTGTTCTCGCGGTCGGGGCGCCGAAGGCGACGGCCAATGCCGTCGTGGGCGCAGGTGTCGTGCGCTTGTACCAACTCTCCGGCACGGCGTCCGATATCACCGGCTCAACGCTGAAGTCGACGCTCGTCAGCCCCCGTTCTGCGGGGATCACGAACGATGACTTCGGATCAGCAATCGACATGAATTACAAACTCGACATCGTCGTCGGCGAGCCGACGGCAACCGACAGCGCCGGTACGGGTCGGGCTCACCTCTTTACAAAGACCGGTACTTGGACCTGGAGCTACAGCCAGGCGATTGGTGGTCGGGTCGGTACCTCGAACGACTACGTGACGGGTGTAAGCGCGCGTTTCGGCGATTCGGTCGCAATTTCCGATGACGGCAACACGGTCGCGGTTGGTGCGCCGGGCTTGAACAGTGGCAAGGGTGCAGTAGCCGTCGCGAAAAAAACATCGGGCTCGATGGTCACGTCGCGGAAAGTCGATTCGGCGAATGCAAACGTATCCGGATTTGGTCAGGCGGTCGCACTGAACTCCGACGGACTTTTGCTACTCGTCGGGGCACCGACGTCGGCAGACAAGATCGGTGGCTACGGCCTGATCCGTCTCGATGCTGAAGACAACGATCCCGAATACGGCGCATCAGGTCTGAACAAAGCGGCTTATGGCGAGCAGTACTTCGGAACAGAAGTTGCCATGTCGGGTACCGGCAAGATCTTTGTCGTCGGGGCGCCGTCTGCCTCGGGCTTCAAGGGAATGGCGCGAACCTTTGACACGTGGTCCAAGCCTTTGAGCCCACTCAATGCGCGTGCGGTTGCGGGTGATGGTGCGGCAGTCGTGGCATGGACGACGGCCTCCGACGTGAATGTCGAGCTTGCCAACACCTACACGGCAACGTCGAGCCCGGATGGGAAGACCTGTACCTCGTCGGGTACTGCCTGCATCATCTACGGCTTGACCAACGGCACGGCGTACACCTTCACCGTGACAGCCACGAACGCAAAGGGATCCAGCGAAG
>JBEAPO010000016.1:0-3361 GCA_041164425.1 Actinomycetota bacterium | reverse complement strand
CGATGGTGGGCGTCGATGAGGCGGACGGTGCCCGACAGTGAGCGCATGACGAGGCTCTGCGTGTGTGCGCCGCGCGAGTCGAAGCGTACGCCGCGCAACAGTTCACCATCGGTGACGCCGGTGGCGGCGAAGAAGCAGTTGTCGCCACGCACGAGGTCGTCGGTTGTGAGCACCTTTGTGAGGTCGTAGCCGGCGGCGACTGCGGCGTTGCGTTCGGCTTCGCTGCGCGGCCACAGGCGACCCTGGATCTCGCCGCCCATGCACTTGAGCGCTGCGGCCGAGACGACACCCTCGGGGGTGCCGCCGATGCCGAAGAGAACGTCGACGCCGGCTTCGTGCCAGGCGGTGGCGATCGCGCCGAAGATGTCGCCGTCCTTGATGAGCTTGATACGCGCACCCGTGCTGCGCACTTCTTCGATCAGGTCCTTGTGGCGGTCGCGGTCGAGGATCATAACGGTGAGGTCGCGCACTGATTCGTTCTTCGCGCGGGCGATCCATCGCAGGTTCTGCGTGGGGCTGGCGGAGATATCGATCGAACCCGCGGCGTCGGGGCCGACAGCGATCTTCTCCATGTACATGCACGGGCCCGGGTCGAACATCGTGTTGCGTTCCGACACGGCGATGACAGAGAGCGCGTTGCCGAGACCGAGCGAGGTGAGCGTGGTGCCGTCGATGGGGTCGACGGCCACGTCGGTCTTCGTGCTGCTGCCGTCGCCGACTGCTTCGCCGTTGAACAGCATCGGCGCATCGTCCTTCTCGCCCTCACCGATGACGACGAGGCCGTCCATCGGCACGGTGGCGAGCACGGTGCGCATCGCCTCGACCGCGGCGCCGTCGGCGCCGTTCTTGTCGCCACGGCCCACCCATCGCGACGCGGCAAGCGCGGCCGACTCGGTGACGCGCACCAGTTCGAGGGCAAGGTTCCGGTCGGGCTTTTGGACTTGGCTGTCGGGCATGGACCCACGGTAGTTCCACCGTCGGCCACGACAGATACCCTCGGCTCGTGGTCGGCCCAAGCGTTGCACGTTGCCTTGCGCAGCGCGATCTGACCGAGCCGAGGCTCGACCCGACGGGCACGCGCGTGGCCTTCGGGGCCGCGCACGACGGGGTCGGGTCGTTGCGTCTCGTCGAACTGGTTGATGGGTCGGAGCGTGAGTGGCCGTTGTCACCCACGCCGGCGCTCGCCCGCGGGATGGGTGGGGGGTGTTTTCGCTGGCTCCCCGATGGGTCGGGCATCTTGTACGCAGCCAAGGACGGGGGCCTGTGGGAGGCAGCATTGCCGTTTGCGGGTGAACGGGTCGAAGCGTGTCGAGTTGACACTCGACACGAAGGCACGTTCACCGCGTTGCACGGTGTCGCGTTGTCCGACGACGCCCGTTTCGTCGCAGCCGTGGATTCGTTGTCTTCGATCGTCGTGGTCGAACGGGCGAGTGGTGTGACGCGAAAGGTCGTGCACCAACATGCCTTCTCTCTCGACCCCGTGTGGCACGGTGACACCGTTTATTGGCAGGCGTGGTCGCAGCCGCACATGCCGTGGGATGAAGCGGAGATCTGGTGTGCAACCGCCCCCGACTTTCTTGCCCGTCGGGTGCTCAAGTTGCGCGGTGTCTCGTTGCAGCAGTTCGCGGTCTCGGCCGAGGGTGAGCTGAGCGCGATGAGCGATGTCACCGGCTGGTTGCGGCCGGGGATCGTCGACGGCGATGAGGTCATGCCGTTGCCGCTCGTTGGCGAGCCGCGTGAATGTGCGGGCCCGCAATGGGGTGGTGGATTGCGCTCGTGGTGCTGGTCACCCGATGCGTCGCAATGGATGGTGGCGCGCAATATCGAGGGCTTCGGTGATCTTGCCGTCGTCGATCGGGCAACGGGGTCGACGACCACGCTGGCACGTGCCGTGCACGGAGCCGTGTCTTGGACGTCTCACGGCATCGTCGCGTTGCGCACCGGTGCGGTGACGCCGACACAAGTGGTGTTCTTCGATCCCACGACGTTCGAGCGTCGTGTCCTCGCGTCGTCGGAACTGCCGTGCGACGACGGACCTTGGTCGACGTTCGATCTCGTCGAGCCGACAGTCGGTTCGGTAGGAGGTGTGCCGTACCGGTTCTATGAACCCGCTGAATCGCCAGTGTCGGCGCCATTGTTGGTATGGATCCACGGTGGGCCGACAGACCAGTGGCAGGTCACTTTCATGCCGCGCATCGCGCATTGGGTGGGCCGTGGTTGTCGCGTGCTCGTCGTCGACCATCGCGGCACAACGGGTCACGGACGTGGGTTCCAGCAGGCGTTGAACGGTCATTGGGGAGAACACGACACGCACGACGTCGTGGCGGTCACCCGACATGCACACGCGGTCGGGTGGGGAACGCCCGAGCGAACCGTCGTGTTGGGTGGGTCGGCGGGAGGTTTCGCCGCACTGAATGCAGCGGGTACGTGCCCCGATCTGTTCGCAGGTGTGGTGGCCCTGTATCCCGTCGTCGACCTCGCTGATGCGACCGCTCGTTCGTGGCACTACGAGCAGCACTCGATCAGGGTGCTCGTGGGAGATTCGCCGGCAAATGTCGAGTTGTACCACCGCCGTTCGCCATTGTCGAAGCTCGACGCTCTTGCGACGGTGCGTGTGGTGTTGATGCACGGAGATCTCGACGAAGCGGTGCCGCTCGATCACAGCGTGCTCATTGCCGATCAACTGCGTCGTCGCGGCGGAGACGTGGCGCTGCACGTGTTCGAAGGCGAGGGGCACGGTTTTCGCAAGCGCGCCAACCAGGAACGCGAGTACGCATTGATTGGTGAGTTCCTGCGGACGTTGTAGCGTTCCCGTTCATGTCCGACTGGAACCCTCTCGACCCCGACGCGGAGAGCGTTCACTACGACCTTGCCGAATGGTCGCTCGACCAACGTGCGGCGGTTGCCGAGGTGTTTGCCGAGGCTGAGGTGCCCCACGCATGGGTGGGAAACGAGGTCGTCGTTCCGGCAGAGTTGGAGGAAGTCGCCGACACGTTGCTCGACCGACTCGAGCACGAGTTCACGGCCGACGGTGGGGTCTTTGCACGCAGCGGATCCGCCGCGGCCATCGACGATGCCGACGATGACGAGATCACCGAGTACGAACTCGACGAATGGGCCGACAACGAGCGGTCACGCCTCGGTGAATTGCTGGTGGCAGCGGGGATTCCTTTCAAGTGGGAGGGTGCTCTTCTCGTGACGCTGACCGACTTCGAAGACACCGTCGACGAACTTCTCGACGCCGTCGAGGCCGGCGAGGTCACGATCGTCGACTCGGTCAGCGCCCGCGGAGCCACCGTCTCGGCCGGAGGGTCGGAACTGTCGGGTGAAACCCTCACGCAGATGTTCGTCGCCGCCGAGC
>JBEAPO010000015.1:0-4295 GCA_041164425.1 Actinomycetota bacterium | reverse complement strand
AACTAGGACGCAGCGCCGAGAAGAACGCCGAGATACAGCGCGCCGAGAGAGGCGAGGAGTCCGATCGCCCCACCGAGGGCGAGGACGAGTTTGCTCTTGGTGTTGGCGTGAGCCGCGGCGGCAAATCCGGCCAACATCACGACGACGATCTTCACGCCCAGCGTGACGTGGTAGCTCGAGTCCATCGCCGACACGTCGATGTCGAGAATGGCCCACATACCGGTCACGACGGCGACGCCGAATGCCGGCCACGCAACGCGACCGAATGCATTGGCGATCGTCTTCAACGCTTCGGGGTTCGACTTGCGCACGCGGGGCACGAGACCGCCGAGAACTATCTGGCCGCCCACCCACACGGCAACGGCGAGGATGTGCAGGAAACTCCGCAGCGAGTCGAGAGTCGGGCTGATCATGTGATCCTTCTACTTGTTGAGGGCGTGCAGCACGGTGCTGGCGGCGATGTTGTGATCGTTGCCCGCGGCGCGACGTGACACGGGGACCGCGAGCATCGAATAGCACGCGCCGAGCGTCGCTGACTGCAGGTCGCGGATGTTGCGCGGCGGCGGGAAGTACTCGTCTTCCACGGTGACGCGAACTTCTTCGACGCCGTTGAGCGGCGCAAGCTTCGCAAGCACCTGGTCGACAAGCTCCTCGGGTGCCGAAGCACCGGCCGTGACACCGACCGTTCCGACGAGGTCGGCCGGCAGCTCCGCTGCACTGTTGACTCGGTACACCCGCGCGCAACCCGATTCGACTGCGAGACGTTCGAGAGCCCGGGTGTTCGACGAGTTCGACGATCCGATGACGATGATGGCGTCGCACCGCCCGGCAAGTTCGGTCAGAGCGCTCTGCCGGTTGGTCGTGGCAAAGCAAAGGTCGCTGCGACCCGGTGACCACACATCGGGAAATCGTTCCCGAACACGCACGGCGACGTCGGACCAATCGCGATGCGAGAGGGTTGTCTGGGCGAGAAGTGCCACGGGTTCGTCGAAGACCGGAAGAGAGTTGACATCGGCAATGGATTCGACACGACTGATGGCCTGCGGGGCCACCGCCATCGTGCCGACGGCTTCTTCGTGGCCTTCGTGTCCCACGTAGACGATTCGATAGCCCTTGTTCGCGCGTACCTTGACCTCATGGTGCACCTTTGTGACGAGTGGGCACACCGAGTCGACGACGTAACTGCCCTTGCGCCGCGCCTCTTCGACGACGGCCGGCGGTGAGCCGTGAGCCGACAACATGATCGGCTTGCCATCGGGAACCTCGGCGAGGTCGTCGACGAACACCACGCCGCGTGCGCGGAAGCGGTCGACCACGATGCGGTTGTGGACGATCTCGTGGTAGCAATAGACGGGCGGCTCGAACGTGCGAACGAGCCAACTCAGTGCCTTGATCGCCATCTCGACGCCTGCGCAGAATCCGCGCGGTGCGGCCAGAAGAACCTTGTCGACGCCTGATGTGGACACTGCTTCAACGGTAGTTGTCGGCACCCCAGTTAGCCTGACCATGTGACTGATTCCCGTTTGGCTGATTCAGTCGATCTCACTGCCCGGATCACCGAGGTGGTTCCTGATTCACCCGCGGGCCGTGCCGGCGTGGTGGTCGGAGACGTCGTTGCCATGGTCAACGACCGCCCGATTCGCGACATCATCGAATGGCACCACCAGGTGGACGAGGCAAACGTGTCACTGAGGCTCGACCGGGGCGGAATGATGGTCGACGTCGACGTAGAAAAGCAGCCCGGCGAGCCGCTCGGCGTGTCGATCGCCAGTGCGGTCTTCGATCGCGTGCAAACCTGCGACAACCACTGCTCGTTCTGCTTCATCTATCAGTTGCCGAAGGGCCTGCGTCGGAGCCTCTACCTCAAAGACGACGACTACCGGCTGAGTTTCCTCTTCGGCAACTTCACCACGCTCACACGCTTCACGGAGATGGACCTCGAACGCGTCATCGACCAAGCGCTGTCTCCGCTGCACGTCAGCATCCATGACGCCGACCCGTGGGGCCGCGCCGACATGTTGCGCAACGAGCGTGGCGCGATGAGCCTGCGTTGGTTGCGCGCACTTCTGGACAACGGCACGAACGTGCGTGGCCAGATCGTTTTGTGTCCGGGAATCAACGATGGCGTGGTTCTCGAGCGAACATTGGCATCGATTCTCGACCAGTTCCCCGAGCTCGATGCTGTCGCCGTGGTGCCGCTGGGTCTCAGTCGGTTCAACCCCGAGTCTCACCTGCGTGTGCACGGCACCGCCGATGCGCGACGCACGATCGCACTGGTCGACGAGTGGCGGGAAGTCGCGCGCCGCGTGGTGGGCCATCCGATGTTCTGGGCATCAGACGAGCTGTACCTTCTCGCCGACATGCCCATGCCCGACGTCGCCGACTACGGCGACTTTCCGATGTACGAAGACGGCGTCGGCATCGTCGCCAGTTTCCGAGAAGAGTTCGCCGGTCGCCGTAGCTCGATCACCGCACCGACGTCGGGATTCTTTGCCTCGGTGGATGGTGCAACGCCCTCGGGCTACCGCGCAGAGCGCGTACCTCTCAATCCGGCAGGCGACACTGGCTTGCGGCCGGTGCGCGTCGAAATCGGACAACGTCGCGAAACGCCCGGCTCGGTATCGCAAGGCAGATTGGGCATTTTGACGGGGGAGTACGCCGCGCCCGTGATCGCCGATCTCGTCGGTGATCGGGACGTCAGGGTGATTCCCGTGCGCAACGAGTTCTTTGGCGGAAACACGGCCGTGACTGGGCTCATGGTCGGGGCCGACATCGCTCGTGAGATTGCGGCTCATCCGGAAGTCGATGAATTCCTGCTTCCCGACGTGTGTCTGTCAGAAGGCCGCTTTCTCGACGGAACGACCGTCGCAGACCTTCACGCCAATGTGACCATCGTTCCCACCGATGGTGCCTCGCTGCGCCGTATCCTCGATCGTTCCCTATGAAACCCCACGTCGTGATCGTCGGCCGGCCGAATGTCGGCAAGAGCACCCTCTTCAACCGCTTCGTCGGCGGTCAGGTGGCGATCGTCGAGGACCGCCCCGGGATCACGCGTGACCGCAAGACCCACGATGCGAACTGGCTCGGTCGTGAGTTCACCGTCACCGACACGGGCGGCTGGATGCCCGGCGGGTCGGAACTTGACGAAAAGGTGTCACGTCAGGTCGAACAGGCGGTGAAGACCGCCGATCTCGTTCTCTTCGTGGTCGACGCATCGATCGGGGCCACCGACGACGACGAACGCATCGCCACGTGGCTGCGCCGAACCGGAAGAACGGTCCTCGTGGTGGCGAACAAGGCCGACAACGACCGTCGCGAAACCGACCGGTGGAGTTTCCTGTCGCTCGGTCTCGGTGAGCCTTACCCTGTCTCCGCCCTTCACGGCCGTCGTGCGGGTGACCTGCTCGACGTGGTTGTCGAAGAACTCGGCATCGAAGACGAAGTCGAACCAACCGTCGAGAACGACGACGAAACCCCCGAGACCGTCGATGCCGACCTCGAGGGCGTGCCGCGCGTGGCGATCGTCGGACGACCGAACGTCGGGAAGAGCACATTGTTCAACCGACTGTGTGGTGAAGAGCGCAGCGTCGTCCACGACATGGCCGGCACGACGCGCGATGCCATCGACACGCTGATCGAAGCCGATGAAGGACGCATCGTCCTCGTGGACACGGCCGGCATGCGCCGCCGAGCCAAGATCGACGACTCGGCCGAGTACTACTCGCTCGTGCGAGCCCTTCGCGCCGTCGACGAAGCCGATGTTGCTCTCCTGGTCATCGACGCCACCCAGGGAATCACCAGTCAAGACCAGCGCCTCGCCGAGCGCATCGATGCCGCAGGCAGCCCGCTGATCGTCGTCTTGAACAAGTGGGACCTGCTCGACACCGAAGCACGCGAGGAAGTGACCACCGAGATCGGTCGCAAGCTCTACTTCATCGGCGATGCCCCGGTTCTGCGCATCTCTGCGCTGTCGGGCAAGGGTGTGCACCGCCTGATGCCGATCCTCACCGAATCCATCGAGCAGTACCAACGAAGGGTGCCGACCCGCGACGTGAACCGCGTCATCGCCGAGGCCCAGCAGCGTCAACCAGCCGCCGCCGGAGCGCGCGTTCTCTACGCCCTGCAGGGTGCAGCCGACCCGCCGACGTTCACGCTCTTCGTCAACCGCGAACTTCCGCCTACGTACTTGCGCTATCTCGAGCGTTCCATTCGTGAGGCCTTCAAGTTCGGCTCAACACCCATCAAGCTGCGCGTCAGGCGGAGAGCCGAGTAGTCATGCCGTGGTGCGAGGAGTG
>JBEAPO010000014.1:0-21178 GCA_041164425.1 Actinomycetota bacterium | reverse complement strand
GCGGGTGCCGTCGTGGGTGAACTCGACACGCTGGAAGAACATCGCGTCGTGGTGGTCGGTGTGCTGTTCGGCGTGGACGATGTTGCCGCCATTCATCGACACCCACGCCGCCACATCGGCGACGATTCCCGATCGATCAGGACACGAAATGAGAAGGACGGTGGTTGTCACAGCGAGTGGAGACGATGGGAATCGAACCCACGACCTCCTGCTTGCAAAGCAGGCGCTCTACCAATTGAGCTACGTCCCCGCAGGGCGTCGCGAACTCTATCGGCAGAAGGGTTTTCGGCGCGGGGCGGTGCAGTTTTTGCACGATTTCGCGCCGAAATCTGCGTCAGTGGTGGCGGCCGGCGAGGTAGGCGCCGACCAGAGCGACGGCGCAGCCCGCAATGGAGAGTGCGTGGACCTCTTCGTTGCGGATGATGGCGCCAAGGGCAAGTGCGACGACGGGGATGAGATATGTGGTGACTGATGCACGGGTGGCGCCGAGGCGGCCGGCGTTCGAGACGGTCATGACGTAAGCGAGACCGGTGCCGAACACGCCGAGAAGGCCGACCATGAGAAGTGGTTTCCAGGCGAAGTCGATGTCGTCGATTCCGATGAGGCCGAAGGGTGCGGTCATGACGAGGGCCGCCATTTGTGCGCGCCAGAGAACGGGAAGCGACCCGTGGGCCTGTTGCAGAGGGAGGGCGACGTTCAGGGAAAAGCCGTAGCAGCACAGCGCGAGGAGGATGAGAAGGATTCCAACGACGCTGGACTTGCCCTCGGTGACGGTGGGGATGGCGATGAGAATGACGCCGAGGAACCCGACGAAGAGGCCGTTGACCTGTGCCTTCGAGGCGCGCTTGGCGAAGAAGAGTGCGGCGACGGTGGCGACGAAAAGTGGTGTCGCGCCGTTCAGCATGCCGGTGACACTCGATGACACGCGTTCCTCGGCGAAGGGAAACATGGTGAGAGGAACGGCCATCCACACGGCGGCAAGGGTGATGATGCGGGGCCAGGCGCTGCGCGGTACCGGTGTGCGCGAGGCGGGAATGAAGGCAAGGGCGAGGAACCCGAAGGCGATGCGCATCGGGGTGATCATGATCGCGGGAAAGGCCTCGAGGCCTTCGGCGATGAAGAAGAACGAGGTTCCCCAGATGAGGCCGGGTGCGGCAAGACGCAGCCAGTCGGTGGTCGTGGGTTGCGTGGTCGGGGAACTCACCCGACGACTCTAGGGTGAAGCCATGGCAGCAACGTCGAACAATCCGAACATCCGCATGGGACTGCAGATCCCGCTCTTCACCTATCCGGGTGGTACGTCGGCGACGATGTTCGACACGGTGGCGTCGATCGCAAAGGCCGGTGAAGACGCAGGCTTCGACTCGGTGTGGGTGATGGACCACTTCTATCAATTGCCCGGGTTGGGCCAGCCGCAAGAACCGATGTTCGAGACGTACACCGTTCTCTCGGCGTTGGCCGCGGTGACATCGAAGGTGCGCTTGGGTGCGATGGTCGGTGGTGTGACGTACCGCAACCCCGCGTTTCTGGCGAAGTCGGTGACGTGTCTCGACGTGATCTCGAAGGGTCGCGCGATCTGGGGCATTGGCGCGGGTTGGTTCGAAATGGAACACGACGCGTACGGCTACGAGTTCGGCACGTTCGGCCAGCGCTTCGAGAAGTTGGAAGAGGCACTGCAGATCGCCAAGAGCATGTTCGTGAACGACACGACGACCTTCGAGGGCAAGTGGTTCAGCGTGAAAGACGCGTTCAACGTGCCCAAGCCGGTGCAGTCGCAGGGCATTCCTGTGTTGATCGGCGGGAGCGGGGAAAAGAAGACTCTGCGCATGGTCGCCCAGTACGGCGATGCGTGCAACGTGTTCGGTAACCCAACGCAGGTGAAGCATTTGATGTCGGTGTTGGACGAACACTGCGATCGCTTGGGTCGCAACCCGGCCGATATCTGTCGCACGCGGTTGGGCACGCTGGTCGTGGGCCGCACGAAGGAAGAAGCGTTGGCGCGCATCGCGCGTCGGTACGGCGTGTCGTCGTTGGATGACCTGAAGGGTGAACGCCTCGAGCGGATGAAGGCGATGATGATCATCGGCGACCGTGACTCGGTGGGCGAAGAAGTGTCGAACCTGATGGCGGCGGGTTTGGACGGGTTGATCTTCAACCTGCCCGATGCGCACGACCTCGAGTCGGTGGCGTTGGCGGGCGAGATTCTGACGCCATTGCTGAAGAAGTAGGTGTGATGTGGCGCGGTTCCGGGTGCGAGGTGTAGCGAAAAGCGAGTCTTTTCACACCGAAAACCCTTCTGCGTGCATGGTTTACGACGACTCGTGTGCCATGTGCAGTGCCGCGGCGAAGTGGGTTGAGCGCAACACCGATCTGGAACTGGTGCCGGGATCGACGTCGAACCTGTCGGCTGAACAGTTGGACACGTCGGTGTGGCTGGTGGGTGAAGGCCAGTCGAAGTCTCGGGCATTGGCGGTGGCGGGCATCTTGGTGCGGTCGCGACGATGGTGGTGGCGCGCGTGCGGACATGTGTTGTCGGTGTGGGGCATCCGCCATGTGGGCGATGTGGTGTACCGCGTGATCGCGGCAAATCGCCACAGGTTCACGAAGAAGCGGGGGTAATCTCGCCTGCATGGCAGGCGATCTCATCTATGCATTCCGGGTGATGCGCCTGCCGCTTCTCGATGCGGGTGGCGCCACCATTGGCCGCCTGGAAGACGCGGTCGTGGTGTCGGGCCGTACGGCATCGGCCCCGCGGGTCCTGGGCTTTGTCGCCACCAGCCAGCGTCGGCGCATTTTCGTGAACGCAAATCGTGTCGCCACCCTCGACAACTCGGGTGCGCGCCTCCGCAGCTGGGACGTCGACTTCCACCCGTTCAAGGCCAAGGAAGGCGAACGACTTTTGCGGGTGCACGTCATCGACCAGAAAGTGGGCGACGAAGTGGTGTCCGACGTGGCCCTGCGCGCCCGCGAAGACGGCCGCAGCGGTGGTTGGGAAGTGGCAAAGATTCGCCTGGCGCGTCGCAATGCGCTGCGTCGCCGGCCGACGTATCGCTTGGTCGACTGGAACGCGGTGCCGGCGTTGTTCGCCGCCACCACCGAGGCCGCGGCCGAAGCCGCGCGCTTGCGCGACATGCACCCCAGCGACGTGGCGGGTGTCGTGCGTTCGCTGCCGTTGCTCCAGCGTCGCCAGTTGGCCGAGGCGATGGACGACGAACGTTTGGCCGACCTGCTGGAAGAACTGCCCGAGGCCGAACAGTTGCGTTTGATCGAGGGTCTCGACATGGAACGTCTGCTGAAAGTTCTCGACGAAATGGAGTACGACGACCTGGCCGACCTGCTGGCTGAGATGCCAGGAGAACAACGTTCGCGAATCTTGAACGAGATGGATGAAAACGAGGCGGCAGTGATGCGTCAACTGTTGTCGTACCAACGTGGGACGGCCGGCGCATTGATGACCCCCGATGTAATCGTGCTCGGCCCCAACGCAACCGTGGCCGAAGCACTGGCCCACGTGCGCAGTCCCGAATGGCTGGTGTCAGTCGCAGCGCAGGTCTTCGTCACCAATCCCCCGTTCCGCGCACCGACCGGCCGCTACCTGGGCGTGGTCCACATCCAGCGTCTGTTGCGCGAACCACCGAGCATGGAACTGGGCCGTTGTCTTTCACAGGAAGCAACGATTACTCCCGAGACCACCGAGCGCGAGGTGGCTGAAATGCTGGCGTCGTACAACATGATGGCGATGGGTGTGTGCGATGCCGCGGGTCGTCTGTTGGGTGCCATCACCGTCGACGACGTTCTCGACCGCACGCTGCCCGCCGACTGGCGGCAGCGTCGACGTCAGGCGGCTTCGTAATGCGCCGCCGCGAAGACCTGACGATGCCCCGTCGCCGTCGGCGACTGGGAGTTCACTACGACCCCGATGCGTTTGGCGAGTTCAGCGAGTCGATCGCGCGCACGCTTGGCACCGCACGGTTCTTGTTGTTCCAGAGCGTTGTTGCCGTTGTGTGGCTGACGTGGAACATCGTGATGCCTGACGAATGGAAGTTCGACCCGAACCCGTTCGGTGTACTCACCCTTGCGTTGTCATTGCAGGCCGCCTACGCAGCGCCGCTCATCCTCCTCGCACAGAACCGTCAGGAAGACCGCGACCGCCAGCAAAGCGAAGTCGATCGTTCGGTTGCGTCACGCACGCAGGCCGATACCGAGTTCCTCGCCCGTGAACTTGCCGCCGTGCGGCTGGCGCTGGCCGACATGGTGACGATGAACGAACTGCGCGAACAGTTGGAAAAACTCGGCGGCCAAGTGGCCGGGCTCAGCGAGCGACTTTCTCCAGCACCCGACGCACAGCCTCAGCAGTAGCGGCCGAGTACTCGGCGGGTTTGCCGAGGGTCACGAAGTGATCGCCGTCGATCTCGATCACCTCGGCCTGCATCGCAGATGCGAGTTCGCGCTGGCGCGGCACGGCGACCAATTGGTCTTTCGTTGTGAGGAGATACGCCGCGGGCACGCCCAGCGTTCCGGCCCAGTCACGTGCGTCGTATTTCGCCAGCGCGCGGCCAGCACGGCTGACGATCCAGCCGTCGTTACGACGAATCTCGCCGATCAACCACGGGATGTACTTCGCGACGTGGCTGTCGGGGTGCATCGTGCGGTTCAATGCAACGTTCAGCACCCGCGGTGTGGTGACGTTGCGCATCAGTGGTGACACCGCACTCTGGAACAGCCACGTCGCACGATCACGGCGCGTCGCGCGCCACTCCATCGCGGTTGCCTGCAGCACCATGCCTGCCACGAGGTCGGGATGACGATGCGCGAGATGAAGCGAGATCGGCCCGCCCATCGAGTAGCCGACGGTGATCACCTTGTCGATTGCGTGGTCGGGGCCGATCCAGCGCACCAGTGCTGCTGCGTCGTCGGCGCACTCTTCGAGAGAGAACGTGCGGTTGGGTCGCAGGCCGCGACCATGGCCACGGTGGTCGACACCGATGAAGGAATAGTGCTTGGCCAGTTCCTCGTAGGCGGTGAAGAACTGTGTGTCGCTGGATGCTGTCCAACCGTGCAGCAACAACAGCGTTGGTGCATTCGGGTCGGGATTCTGGTGATGGCGGAAGAAGATCTCGCCGCGATCAGGCAACACCACGAGGCGCGCCTCGGGCAACCACGGAATGGGTCCGCTGTTGCGCACCAACCACTTGTTCGACCTCATTTGCACATTCTCACTTGCATTTGGCGCACCTTCCCACGAGATCAAGGCGATGGTGGTGCAGCGTGAACCCGCTGCCCTCGGCGAGTTTCTCCAAAGCCTCGTCGAGTTGACGTTCGATCGCCGGCGGCACGGTGACATCCAGCATCGCGCCGCACTCTTCGCACAACAGATGATGGTGATGGCCGATCAGGTCTTCGGCCAGTTCGAAGCGGCCAAATTCGTCATTGCCGACGATGCGCGACACCACGCCGGCCGCTTCCAGCACCGACAGGTTGCGGTAAACCGAACTCTGCGGCAGGTCGTCGGTGAGGCGCTGAATTTCCTGAATCGACACAGGGCCACCCGCCGAGCGCAACGCGGCAACGAGCGCCCGGCGTGCCGGTGTGTAGCGCTGGTCCGAGACAACGAGGCGCGCCAACACGACGTCGTCGAGTTCCCCCATCACTGAACTCCGTAAAACGCCTGGATGCGGATCCCGGTTTGCATGATGTCGTCGAGAATGTCGTTGTTCGGCAAGAGCGCATCACCCAACGCCAACACACCGGGCGCGATGGGTGTACCGAAGTGCGCCTGGCGACGAATCTCATGGGCCGCCGATGCCGCAACCGACCCGGCGATCTGGGCCATCGGGTGCGCAGCACCTGCTACTTCGACCGCGCGCTCACCGTTGCGCAGACCGCGCACTTCCACGCGCAGGGCGCCCATGTCACCACCCGCACGGGGCGGGGTGAGCATCGGCAGTCGAGCGGTGAGGCGGTCGCGGCGCGTGGCCGAGGTGCGGGCGCTGATGCGCGCGAGGTGTGGGAAGGCGTGCTTCACCAACAATGGATCGGCCAGGTCACCGCGATAACAGTCGCGTGAGCCAATGGGCTCGGGGAACCAGCACAGTTCGCGGCCGCTGCCGGCGGGCCGACGCAACCAGTCGTCTTCGTGCCAGCCGAGCGCCGTACCCGACAACACGTCATGGTGCTGACGCGCACATTCGGGTCCGCCGGTGCCGTGAACGGCAATGTGCACTTCGTCGAAGCTTTCGAACTTCGCCCCAAGATACGAGACCAAGAGACCTGACAAGCCGGGCGAACACGCCGCGCCGACGACGAGGGTGCGACCCGCCGCGAGAGCGTCGCCATGCAGGTCGAGGAGAGCCAGCACGTCTTTCGTATTGTCGCTGACCGATACCACGTTGCAGCCCGCGTCGAGGAAGCGGCGTGCAGTGCGCATGTGGTCACCCGCATGAGCCAACAACACCACTTCGGTGAGGGTGGGGTCGACTTCGTTCACGGTGTTGTGCGAAACCGAACGCACTTCGTGGCCGCGGCGACGCAGTTGGTCAGCCGCGTGGGTTCCCACCAGACCAGTGCCGGCGACGACGATCATCGGGACCTACTTGGGTGACGCGATATCGCGCCAACCGCCCTGCTGGGGCGGCACGGCGCCCTTGCCCTTGACGCGCAATGCAGCCGCAATGGCCCCTGCGACGCTGAGTGCCAAGAGAGCTCGACGGATGAATTTCATGGTGGGCCGAAGCCTAACGGTGGCCGTGACGGGACCCGACGACGAAAGCGCTTTAGAATGAATCTTGCTTCACCGCTCGGATTGAGGTTGTACGTCGCGCCCTTGGAGGTTCACATGTCCCGTCGCCATCTACGTCGCAGGCTTGGGTTGTCTCTCGTCGGGGCTCTCGCTATTTCTGCCTGTGGTGCCAGCGAGTCGACAGACGGCGACCGCGATCGCAACGTTCAGGCCGAGCCAACAGAAGTTGTCTTTGCGAAGGCGCTCGATGGGGTCGCCCGCAACAAGGTGGGCGACGTCAAGATGGCAATGCCGATTAGTTCGACGGCGCGACAGCAGAAAGACGGCTCGACTCTGGTCGCCGTCACGTCGGTCGCCGTCGACAAGAACGGTGCACGAAGTGAAATCGCCGTGTCGCGTATCGACGCATTGGGTCTAATCGACGACACTTTCGGGAACAACGGTGTGCGCGACATTGTGATCTCTCGGCCCCTCGCCTTTGCTGCATTTCTGTCTGACGACGGTCACATGATTTTGCCGGCCGTCCCAATCGACTCCTCGACCTCGGGCTTTCCCATTCTCGGTGCCACACGATTTGATCTGACAACCGGTGATCGCGATGTGAACTTTGGCGAAGACGGATTTATTCAGATCAGTTCGACCTACTTCGACGACGTCAAAGGGATGGTCGACGGTGGTGACGGCGTCTTCGTCTTGGGAACGAGCAGCGAAATCTCCACCGACGGCCGATATTTGTCTCGTTGGACCAAAGACGGACGTGACAACACGTTCGGGGGAAGCGGTCTGGTTGCGATTCCAAACCCCGATTATCCGCTGGCGCAAGACGAAGAGCTCAGTTGTGATGCGCCGTCTCTCTGGCCCGATGGAGACACGACGATCTTGGTGACGTTCGGCTGTGTTGTCAAGAAATTCGCGGAAGTTGAGGGTTATCGCAACGTCATCGATTTCCGACGCTTCATCGCGACTCGGCGGTTTTCCGTCGCCGGAATCAAGCTCGACCAAACCGACGCCATCGCGTTTCTCGACAATATTGACGAGTTATTTCGCACAGAGCAGACGCCGTCAGTCCTCGACGTTGTTCACGGGTTCGGCGACGACTCCTCAAGTCGCTACTTCTCCATTGACACCTATCCGGGAAGCAGAGTCATCAAACTCGTCGATGGCTACACACGGATCGTCGATGCGGGCCTTCCGCAGAATGGTTTTTTGCCCTCGATAGCGCTCGGATCGACCAACGCAAATACGTCGTACTTGGGCTATCCACGCTTTATACCGGCACCGACTCCCCTCGTTGCTGGCGTCACGCTGAACACGCTCGCACCATCGCTTGACTTGAACGTTGGAAAGTTCACCGAATCAAACTTCCTCCAAGTTGACTACGCCCGGCGACTTGGTGACTTCCCGCTTGTGACTCACGGCTTCGAAACTCTGCGCTACGTCGGTGACGAAGTGTTCATGAACCTCGTTGCCGAAACCGGAGGTGAGTTCTCTTTCTTCAGCAATTTTGGTCAACTCTCCGGCGACTCCGGTTACATGAAAATTGCGCGCGACGGTTCAACCCTCGCGCCGTACGGCTCCGCCGATGGCATGGCGTTGAGTCCCCTGAACAAAGGTTTCCCGGTTCAAAGGAACGTACTCACCCAACCGGGACTGTTTGCAGCAATTGACGGGTCGATGCTCAGCCTCGCCGCTGAAATGACCGCGCCGGGACCGGGTGGTCCCTTGGCGCCCACGGTCTTCCACGTTCAGCGATACGACGCCTCCGGCAAAGAAACAGGGTCGCCGTCAACCATCAGCGTCGATGAGTTCTCTCCAATGTTCGACCCGCGACACGTCACCGCCGGTTACGACGGCGCGAATCACTTCTACGTCATCGGCAGTCACGCTGGTAATCTCGCGGTCGCCAAGCTATCGATCAGCGATGGTACCGTCGACGCGACATTCGGTACCGACGGCTTTGCCAATCTTCCGACGAACACGGATGGCTGGGTCGACCCGTGGTGGTACCGCGCGCGCGTTCAAGTGAATGCGAATGGATCGATCGACCTGGTCGCATCCGAATGGAGCCCTGATTTCGACTCGAACGGCAATCTTCCGCTTCAGATCGCAACCATACGCTTCACGTCGTTGGGGGCACTCGATTCCGCTACGCCTCCCCTCGTGGTGACCCTCAGCGACGTCGTTCGTTGCCTTTGCATCTTTGACCCGTGGTACGAGTCGATCAGTCAATCGACGACGGTCGATTCCGCCGGACGCATTCTCATCGCCTACCCACGTTTCCGTTTTGAAGGTGGCGACCTCAATCCCGGTGAGTTCGCTCCCACTGCTCTTCGTACTCCGCCAGAAGACGAACAAAGTGTTCGATTCCTTGGCGGTGGCGAAGTTCAGCGCTTTCTCCGTTCGGGCGAACTCGACCCTTCATTCGGGACACAGGGCATAGGTGGCGTTGATTTGTACCAGTTGGGAATTCCGTTCCTGCTCTCATCTCCTCGCATAGCGGTCGATGCGCGTGACAACATCTACATGTCGGTCACGTCGCTGGAATTGCGCGTTGGGAAGCACGCCAAAACCGGGGATTTCGACTTGTTTTTGGATGGTGAATACTCGTACGCGTTGATGCTCGATTCGAGTGGTAACCCACTCAATTTCACTCCTCGCGAAGCACCCCAGCTTCCAGCGCCGGTGGTCGAAGTGATTCGTGAATCGCGGGCCGAGACGGGTCTTGGGGAACCGGTGTCCGCCCCCGTTCCGGCCACCGAAGATTCCGTAAGTGGAGGTCCCGTTGCTGCAGTTGCAGCAGCGCCCGGCGCAAGTGCCGACAGCGTCATTCCTGCCGACATCGTGGAAATCACGCAAGACGACGTTCCGGTCATCACGGTTACGGGTACGCCAGCCGATCGCACGATCGACGTTCGCTGGTCAATCCCTGCTTCTCTCGCCAACGTCAACGCCACGTACACGGTGACCGCGACGCCCGGGGGACAAAAGTGCACGACTGCAACCAACTCGTGTGTGTTCAAAAAGCTCGAACCATGGACGAATTACTCATTCGCGATCAAAACCGTGCGGGCCTCTAGTTCAGTCATTGCCGACTCCGCGCCGTCGATTCCCGTGAAGCCGGTTCGTATCGTCAAGCGCAAGTCGCGCACGGCCGCAACCAAACTCGTCACCCCGGCATCGAAGGGTCGTGCGACGTGGAAAGTCACGGGCGGCTGCGGCGTCACCAAAGACGGCAAGACCTTCACCGCCACGAAAGACGCAGGCGTTTGCACGTTGTCGGTGACAACGGCGAAGTCGGGCAAGACTCCCAAGACGACCCGCGTCATCACCGTCGTGGTGCGTGCCGTCGCCAAATAGCGCGGACCAATGGTGGGGCTACCAAGAATCGAACTTGGGACCTCATCCTTATCAGGGATGCGCTCTAACCGACTGAGCTATAGCCCCGCAGTGTTGACTGCAGGGGTCGAAGCCTAACGGTCGATTTCGCCACCCTCAACCGCGGGATTTGCGGGCTCGACGACCCGCAAAACCACCTCTTCCTCGAGGACGGTGACGCGCACCCCGCCCACGAGGTCGGCGATGAGGTTGAACACCGTGGCGCCGAGGACGGCGAGGCCGGTGAAGAGAAAGACGAGCAGCAGGCCGATGACCCAGAGGTTGTGGAACAACTGGCCGCCGTTGAAGGTGAAGGTCTCCCAGCCAAAGGACTCCATGAAGCGCTCGACGTTGTCGATGGTGCCGGTCGCGTAGGCGACGTTCCACAAAAGGACGCTCGCGATGAGGACAACGAGGTAGACCGCGAAGTGGAAGATGATCGTGACCTTGAAGACGCTCCACGGGTCGATGTCACGAATGACGCGGGTGACGCGTCGGACACGGGGCTTCGGAGCATTGCGGGCCACGGTTCGAGTCTACGTACCCGTTGCGAACGCTTGTGCCCGCATGCCGTCAAGTTCGACCGTCACCTCAACGATGTCTGCGTTGGTGCCGACCCAGCGGATGATGAGGAAGTCGGCTTTGTTCTGCTCGGCAAGTGCGCGGGCTGCGGCTTCTCCCCCGTTGACGGCGGCGAGCGCAGCGGCGTCTGCGGCGATCTGTGCGCGCAACACCGCGGTTTGTTTGTGGGCATTGTTGCCGAGGCCGAGAAGCAGACAGATGCACAACAACGATGTGGGGAGAAAAGCGAACACGCACGAATGTGTGCGTGAAGCCTTCTACTCTTCGTCGCTGGAGAGAATCGGTGCGACCGAGGCGACGGTTTGGCCCTCGTCGAGCGACATGACGCGGACACCGGTGGCGTCGCGGCCCTGGCTGCTGATTTCTTTGACGGGCATGCGGATGGTGACGCCACCAGAGGAGATGGCGACGATTTCGTCTTCGATACCCACCATGAACGCGGCCGCGACACGGCCCTTCTTGCCGGTGAGCTTGATGCCAATGACGCCCTGGCCGCCGCGGCCCTGACGGTTGAACTTGTCGACCTGCGTGCGCTTGCCGTAGCCGGCCTCGGTGACGATGAGAATCGCCGAGTCGTCCTTGACGAGATCACACGACACCACTTCGTCGCCGACCTTCAGTTTCATTCCCCTCACGCCGGCAGCCGCACGGCCCATGGGGCGCACGTCTTCTTCGGTGAAGCGGATGGTTTGTCCGCTGCGGGCGACCATGAAGATGTCGTCGGTGCCGCTGGTTTCGATGACGCGCTTCAATTCATCGCCGGGGCGCAGGTTGAGGGCGATGATGCCGTCGCGGCGTGACGAGTCGTATTCGTCGAATGCGGTCTTCTTGACCTGGCCCTGCTTGGTGGCGAAGAAGAGATAGCGCTCGCCCGGGAACTCGCGCGTGTCGATGATGGCCTGTACGACTTCACCCGGCTGCAACGGCAGCAGGTTGACGATCGGGATGCCCTTGGCGGTTCGCTCTCGTTCGGGAATGTCGGCGGCGCGCAGTTTGTAGACGCGTCCGCGGTTCGAGAAGAAGAGCAGGTAGGCGTGCGCGGTGGTGAAGATGACGTGACGCACGATGTCGTCGGCCTTCAACTTCGCGCCGGCGACGCCGCGACCGCCACGACCCTGGGTGCGGAACGAGCTGGCACTGACGGCCTTCACGTACTGTGCCTGGGTCATCACGATGACAAGTTCCTTGTCGTCGATGAGATCTTCGATGCTCATCTCGCCCGAGTCGGCGATGATCTTGCACGCGCGTGGCGTGGCGAACTCGGCTTTGACCTCGGCGAGTTCCTTCGAGATGAGAGCGCGCAGCACCTTGGGATTGCCGAGGATCTCTTCGAGTTCCTTGATTTTGGCGTTGAGGGCCTCGACTTCGGCTTCGATGTCGATGCGCGAGAGTTTCGTGAGCTGACGCAACTGCATGTCGAGGATGTCGATTGCCTGACGCTCGGAGAACTCGTAGGGCTTCTTCATCAACTTGTCCTTGGCCGACGCGGCGTCGTCGCTTTCACGGATGAGTTTGATGATGGCGTCGATGACGTTGAGCGCCTTGAGGCGACCCTCGAGGATGTGCTGGCGGTCCTTGGCCTTGCCGAGGCGGTATTCCGAGCGGCGCGTGATGACGTCGACCTGGTGGTTGACGTAACCCTCGATCGCGGTGCGCAGGTTCAGCGTGCGCGGTACGCCGTCGACGAGAGCCACCATGTTGATCGGGAACGACGACTGCAACTGCGTCAACTTGAAGAGGTTGTTGAGAACGACGTTCGCATTGGCGTCGCGCTTCAGTGTGATGATGAGGTTGGTCTGGCCACCCGAAGAGTTGTCGTTCACGTCGGCGATGCCGTCGAGGTCGCCGCCGTCGACGAGTTCCTGGATTCGCGCGGCGATTGCCGAACAACTGGCCTGGTAGGGCAGTTCGGTGACGATGATCTGCATCTGGCCGCGGCGGCCTTCTTCGATGCTGGCCTTGGCGCGCACCTTCACCGAGCCGCGGCCCGTGCGGTAGGCGTCGTAGATGCCGGCGAGGCCGAGAATCGTGCCGCCCGTCGGGAAATCGGGGCCCTTCACGAACTTCATCAGGTCGTCGGGCGTGGCGTCGGGATTGTCGATGAGATGCAGCGTGGCGTCGATGACCTCGCCCATGTTGTGGGGCGGGATGCTGGTGGCCATGCCGACGGCGATGCCCTGACTGCCGTTGACGAGCAGGTTCGGGAAACGCGCGGGCAACACCGAGGGTTCTTCGGTGGTGCCGTCGTAGTTGGGCAGCATGTCGACGGTGTTTTCGTCGATGTCCTGCAACAGCAACATCGCCAACGAGTGCAGACGTGCTTCGGTGTAACGCGAGGCCGCTGGGCCGAAGTCGGGCGAGCCGTAGTTGCCGTGGAAGTCGATGAGTGGATGGCGCAGCGAGAACGGCTGGGCCATGCGCACGAGTGCGTCATAGATGGCGCCGTCACCGTGGGGGTGATAGCGCGCCATCGTGTCGCCGGTGACGCGGGCGCACTTCACGAAGGGGCGGTCGGGTCGGAAACCCTGTTGCTCCATGTCCCAGATGATGCGGCGGTGCACCGGCTTCAGGCCGTCGCGCACGTCGGGTAGGGCGCGCGACATGATGACCGACATCGCGTAATCAAGAAATGAACGCTCCATCTCGTCTTGCAACGGGACGGGCTGAATTGCGTCCGGTGGTTCCAAAGGCACGTTCGTCATTGGTCAGATTCCTGTGTCAGAAGTCGAGGTTGCGGACGTCGCGGGCGTTGGTGGTGATGAAGTTCTTGCGGCTCTCGACGTCGTCGCCCATGAGAACGCTCATGACTTCGTCGGCCAGTGCGGCCTCTTCGACGGTGACCTGCAGCAGTGTGCGCGACAGCGGATCCATCGTCGTGCTGCGCAGTTCCTGCCAGTCCATTTCGCCGAGGCCCTTCAGGCGTTGGAATTCCTTCTTGTGGTTCGGCTTGTCGGCGAGGAACGCCGCCTTGGCGATGTCGTCTTTCAGGTAGATCTTTTCCTTGCCGATTTCGGTCGAGTACAGCGGCGGCTGGGCGATGTACACGTAGCCGGCCTCGACCATGGGACGCATCTGTCGATAGAAGAACGTGAGAAGCAGCGTGCGGATGTGGCTGCCGTCGACGTCGGCGTCGGCCAGCGCGATGACCTTGTGGTAGCGGGCCTTGGCGACATCGAACTCGTCGCCGACACCTCCACCGATGGCGGTGATGAGCGCCTGTATTTCGTTGTTCTTCAGCATCTTGTCGAGACGCGCGCGCTCGACGTTCAGGATCTTGCCACGAATGGGCAGAATCGCCTGCACGCGCGGATCACGGGCGTCGACGGCGGTGCCGCCGGCCGAGTCGCCTTCAACGATGAAGAGCTCGCTCTCGTCGGGGTTGCCGCTGCTGCAATCTTTCAACTTGTCGGGCATGCCCGCACCCGACAGGGCGGTCTTGCGGCGCACGGCGTTGCGGGCGTTCTTGGCGGCCAAGCGCGCCTGGGCGGCGGCGATGGCCTTTTTCACGACCTTGTTGGCCTCGGCCGGGTTTTCGTCCATCCACTCGGCGAGGGCCTTGTTCGTGGCTTTCTGAACGAAAGAACGCATGGGGACGTTGCCCAATTTGGCCTTGGTTTGGCCCTCGAACTGGGGTTCGCGCAGCTTCACCGAGATGATCGCGGTCATGCCCTCGCGGATGTCTTCCCCGAGGAGGTTTTCTTCTTTTTCCTTCAACAGGCCCTTGTCACGGGCGTACTTGTTGAGCACCGAGGTGAGGGCGGTCTTGAAGCCCTCGACGTGCATACCGCCTTCGGTGGTCGAGATGCCGTTGGCGTAGCCGTGGATGCCCTCGTAGTAGCCCGTGTTCCACTGAACGGCGATATCGAGTTGCATGCCCTCGGCTTCGTCTTCTTCTTCGTAGTGGGCGACCTTGCTGAACAGCGCTTCTTTCGAGGCGTTCAGGTGCTTCACGAAGTCGACGATGCCGCCCTTGTATTGGAAGGTCTCTTTCTTTTCCTTGCCCGGGCGCTCGTCGATGAAGTTGATGGCAAGGCTCTTGTTGAGGAACGCCATTGTTTGCAGGCGTTCGGTGACGGTGCGCGAGACGAACTCGACGCCCTCGGCCTGGAAGATGGTGGGGTCGGGCCAGAAGGTCACCGAGGTGCCGGTGGTGCGGCCGCGGGCCGGGGTCGAGCCGACCTTGCCCATCTTCCCCTTCATTTTTCCGCCGTTTTCGAACTCCAACTGGTAGCGGTCGCCGCCGCGGTCGATTTCGACCAGCACGCGGGTGGACAAGGCGTTGACCACCGAGACGCCCACGCCGTGGAGGCCGCCCGAGACTTTGTAGCCCTCGCCGCCGAACTTGCCGCCGGCGTGGAGGACCGTCAGCACCACTTCGGCGGCGCTTTTCCCCTTGTGCGGGCCCGATGGATACGGGTCGACGGGGATGCCGCGGCCGTTGTCTTCGACGCGGCAACCGCCATCGTCTTGTAGAACCACGTTGATGGTGTCGCAGAATCCGGCCATCGCTTCGTCGATGGAATTGTCGACGACTTCCCAGATGAGATGGTGCAAACCGGCGAGACCAGTGGAGCCGATGTACATGCCCGGACGCTTGCGAACGGGATCGAGACCCTCGAGGACTTGGATGTCTTTTGCGCCGTAATCAGCGGTGGGTTTCTTCGATCGAGAAGCGGTCGCGGACTCGGTTTTGCTCACTGACAAATCCTACCTTCTGCGCCATCTCGGAGAGGTGATTTGGCCCGATTTCATCGGCCCTTTTGGCGCACCT
Source organism: Actinomycetota bacterium (assembly GCA_041164425.1). Taxonomy (GTDB): domain Bacteria; phylum Actinomycetota; class Acidimicrobiia; order Acidimicrobiales; family Ilumatobacteraceae; genus F1-20-MAGs119. Next base: position 5,711 of record JBEAPO010000014.1, on the reverse strand, counting down.
GAATGTGTGCGATGGTGGTGCCGGTTCGTTCGGTAAGACGACGACGAACGTCACTTTCGAGGAACCTGAATTGTGTCGCCCACGCCGCGTCGTTGGCCTCGACGTAGAGCACGTTTTCGTCGAGACGCACGGGCTGGATGTGTTGTGCGATGTCGTCGCCAACGACGTCGTCCCACGCCGCGAACACCGAACCGACCTCTGCGGGCGAGTCCATTTTCAGACGTCGCAACAGTTGTGCCATTGCGGAGTCGAGGTTGACGGGTTCGTCTTTCATGAGTTTTCGTTCAGCACGGTGCCGGCGGTGATGTGCAGTATGCGATCGGGGTGTGCGGCGGCGGGAAGTCCCGACGCTGATGTGATGATCACCTGTCCCTCGGGCATGTGTGCGAGAAGGGCCGTTGCGCGGTCGGGGTCGAGCTCCGACAACACGTCGTCGAGGACGAGGACCGGGGGTGAGCCCACCTGGTCGGTGACCAGACGGTGGGTGGCAAGGCGAAGGGCGAGGGCGAGGGTGCGTTGCTCGCCCTGCGAGGCCTGGGTGCGGGCGGGCAGGCCGTTCAGGAACATCTCGAGGTCGTCGCGGTGCGGGCCGATCGTGGTGAGGCCCCGACGCAGGTCTTCGGCCCGGGCGGCTGACAGGGCGTGGGCCAGGCCGACGCGGCGCCACTCGGGCTCGTAGACCAGGTCGACGGGGGTTGGCTTGGTCGCGAGGTCCTCGTAAGCCCGGGTGACCATGGGCTGTAGTTGGGCGACGAGCGTGGCGCGGGCATCGCCCCACTGGCCGCCGGCATCGGCGAGTTTTTCGTCCCACACGTCGAGGGTCATGTTTTCATCGGCCGACAACGCCGAGGGGCTGGGCTTCCACCCGACCTGCTTCAGAAACGCGTTGCGTTGGCGCACGATGCGATCAACCTCGCGGCGCAACGTGTCGTTGCGCGAAGCGATGGCGACAAGCGCGTCATCGAGGAACCTGCGCCGTTCACTTGGGCCACCTTTGACCAACACCAAATCATCGGGTGAGAAGACGGTCGTGCGCATGACACCCAGCAGATCGCGCGTGCGCACGAGACGCTGTTTGTTCACCTGCACGCGGTTGCGGCCGGTGCGGGTGAGTTCCGCTTCGATCAGCACTTCCCTGCCGTCGGTGTGGCGCACCTGCGCACGCAGGATCGCCGTGTCTTCTCCGTTGCGAATGAGTGTGTCGACGGGGACGCCGCGGAAGCTGTCGAGTGTGGCGAGGAAGGTGAGCGCTTCGGCGAGGTTCGTCTTGCCCTGGCCGTTCGCGCCGATCAGTGCCGTTGTACCCGGCGTGAAGCGAATGTCGGCAGTGACGTAGTTGCGGAAATTCGTGAGCTCAAGATGCTCGACGATCATCGCGAACCGCGCGTCAGATGCGCTGCGGCATCAACAGGTACAGGTACTCGCTGCTCTTGTCGCCTGCGGCGGTGATGACAGCGGGACGACCCGGGTCGATCGTCTTGATGATGACGTCGTCGGTGGGGATCGCATCGATACCGGCAGCGAGATAGTCAGAGTTGAACGCGATCGTGATGTCGTCGCCGGCGTAAACGCCGTCGAGGTCTTCTTCGAACTCGTCGTTGTCCTTCGTGCCGGCGGTGAGCTTCAAACCGTTCGCGCTCATTGCCAAACGCACCGGGCCCTGGTCCTTGGCGAGGATGCGTGCACGGCGCAACGCGTCGAGCAGTGCCTCGCGGCCGGTGGTGATGGCGTTCGGGTACGTGCCGCTCAGCAGGTTCTTGTAGTTGGGGTACTCGTTGGTGAGGATGCGCGTCGTCAGCGTCGTGCCGCCGACGTCGAAGGTGACTGAGTTGTCGTCGAGGCTGATCGCGGTTTCGTTGGCACCCGACAGCAGACGCTGAACTTCGGCGAGTGCGCGGCTTGGGATGAGCACCTTGGTCGATGATGCGATGACAATCGACGTGACATCGCGGACCGCGAGACGGTACGAGTCGGTGGCAACCAGTCGCAGGCAGCCTTCTTCGCCGGTCAACAACACGCCGGTCAACGCGATGCGCATCTGGTCGCCGCTTGCCGCGCGCACGACCTGGCGCAACGCTTCCCCAAATTCGCCGGCCGGCACGGTGAACGGTGCGCCTGCAGACGGGGCGACGTTCGGGAAGTCGAGTGCGTTGTACGTGGGGACGGTGAATTGCGAACGGCCGCTTTTCACGGCGAGCGATTCGGGTGTGGCCTCGAGGGTGATCTTCCCTTCGGGCAGTGAACGCACGATGTCGTTCAGAAGTTTCGCGCTGATGAGGCTGATGCCGTCGCGGTCGCCGCCGATCGGAAGACTCGCCTGCAGGGTCATGTCGTTGTCGGTCGACGTGAGGTGCAACACATCGCCCTTCACCTGCAAGCGCACACCTGACAACGCCGGTAGTGCACCGACGCGACCCGAGGCGATGCGTGAGGCGAGACCAAGTGCCTCGGCGAGTTGTTCACGTTCACAGCGAAATTTCACGGACGTCCTGCTTTGTGCGTGACCCGGCGTATTGACCGAGTCGGATGGGAGATAAATCGATAATGCTTGTAATAAGGCCTGTGAATTGTGGATGAGCCGCGTCTGCGCCAATACCGGCACGGAAAGAGGTCAGCGCACGTTGTCCCCAGTTTTCCACACGCATGGGCGAACACATGATTGGTCTGGTGGACAACCCCATGGTTGTGCCCACGCGTGCGCAGGTTGTCCCCTTCGCGACCAACATGTTGTCCCCAGACAAAATGACACTCAGCCTTTCTTCGAGCGACGGATGAGTTCGGTGACCTGGTCGTAGACCTGCTTGCGCTCGGCCATCAGACGCTGCACTTTTTCCACCGCGTGAATGACCGTCGTGTGGTCGCGACCGCCGAAGAGCCGGGCAAGCGAGGGGTAGCTGAGCTCGGTTTGTTCGCGCATCACGTACATCGCCACCTGGCGGGCCATGACGAGGGGCCGTTGACGGCTCTTGCCACGCAACGCATCGACGCTGTACCCGAGGTACGACGCGATGTCCTGCAACATCTCGTCGTCGGTTTTCTGGCGCGACGCCGATTCGGCCAACAGGTCGGCCAGCAGATCCTGCGCGGTCGATACCGTCATCTGGATGCGGTTGAGGGCGGCGTACGCCGTGACCCGGATGAGGGCCCCCTCGAGTTCGCGAATGTTCGACGTGATGTTGGCCGCGATGAACTCGAGAACGTCGTCGGGCACCTTCGTGCCGTTGCGCTCGGCGTAGTTGCGCAAGATAGCAAGACGCGTTTCGAGGTCGGGAGGTTGGACGTCGGTGATGAGGCCCCAGCGGAACCGGCCACGCAGACGATCTTCCAGCGTGGGAATCGCGTCGGGCACGCGGTCAGAGGAGATGACGATCTGCTTGTTCGCGCCGTGCAACGAGTTGAACGTGTGGAAGAACTCTTCCTGCAGACCTTCCTTGCCCTCCATGAACTGGATGTCGTCGATCAACAACACGTCGACCTCGCGGTAGCGACGCTTGAACGCGGCGGTGGTGTTGGTACGAATCGCATCGACGTATTCGTTCATGAACGTTTCGGTCGAGACGTACCGCACTTCGTAGTGTGCGTAGTTCTGCTGCACGTATTCACCGATGGCGTGCAGCAGGTGGGTCTTCCCGAGACCCGCCGAGCCGTAGATGAAGAGCGGGTTGTACGAACGCGCCGGGGTTTCAGCCACACGGTGCGCGGCCGCGAGCGCGAACTGATTCGACGCTCCCTTCACGAAAGTGTCGAATGTGTAGCGCGGGTTCAAACCCGTGGCCTGTCCGCGCGTTTCGGTTTTCATTGCGACGCCGCTTGGCGCGTCGGGCGATGTCGAACCCGACGTGAGGCGAGCGAGTTCGGCGTCGAAGTCGATCTCCGGCAGGTCGATCTCGACGTCGTGGTTGATCGGCGCGACGTCGACGTGCAACTGACGTTCGCTTTCGTCGATCTCGGCGAGTGCGTCGAGCACCAGTTGCAGATAACGCGTGAGAATCCGTTCGCGAACGTGACCATTCGGCACCTGTAGGTGCAGCGTCGTGTCGTTGGACGGGAGCGCAATCACGTCCTGGAAAGTCGACAGCCACACGGCCTCGGACACCTGAGCACGCAAAAGTGCGGACACGGCTGTCCACACGGTGTCATGTTCTGCCATTTCCGTCACCCCCTCTCTTTGCTGGCTTTTGAGCGTCTTTTTTGACTTCTATTCCAAATTGCAGCGCTGTATGTCCAGTCACTGTCCACATAGTTATCCACAGGGTGTGGAAGGCGCTTCCGCGTGTGGAAAACCTCTCAAACCCTTGTTTTACAAGGTGGAGCGGAGACCATAGCAGATTATCCACAGCCCAAAAAACCGTGGGCGGCCAGATTGACCGCTGGAGTGCGGTTCGCCCAAATCACCCGTAGTCTTGCTGCGTCGGATGACGTTTTTCCGGCCGCTTCGCATTTTCCGCCCCGGCCACCGACACCACATCTGTCTCGAAGGATTTGCTCCATGAAGCGTACGTTTCAGCCCAACAATCGCCGCCGCGCCAAGAAGCACGGCTTTCGCGCCCGCATGAAGACCCGCGCAGGCCGCGCCGTCTTGAAGTCCCGTCGGGACAAGGGCCGCTACCGCCTGTCCGCTTGATCGGCCGCATTCACGAACGCAGTGTTTTCGCCCGTTTGCGGCGCGAGGGCTCGTTCGTGCGGTCCGGCCCCTTGTGGTGCTCCGTGCTTCTCGACCCTTCCCTTTCCCATGCCCATGTGGCCTACGCCCTTGGCCGACCCGTCGGCTCAGCCGTGTCGCGCAACCGTTTGAGCCGCCAGATGAGGGCGGTCGTGGCCGCTGATGCAGGTTCGGCCCTGTCGCCCGGCTGGTACCTCTTCGGTGCTGACGCTCCCGCGGTTTCCATGACCTTTGCCGAACTCTCGGCGGCACTGCCCGCCCTCGCCAATCGCGCCGTCGCCCGGAACCGCAGACGTCGGGACGGTGAGCAATGAGCCAAACCAGCGAAACGATGTCGGGTCGCCGGACGCTGAACAAGCGGTGCCTGGCCGCCATCGAGTGGTACCAAGAGGCCTTTGCCTACCGGCTCTCCCCCTGCCGCTTTACGCCGTCGTGTTCGCACTACGCCCATGAAGCATTCGAAACCCACGGAACCGCACGCGGTTTTTGGTTGACCTTGCGTCGCCTCACGCGTTGCCGGCCCTTCGGACCATCGGGCTGGGACCCGGTACCCGAGCCCTCCGACGTATCCCCAAGAAAGTAGGAACCGTGTTCCAAGCAGCAGCCTGGTTGGTCAGCCAGTTCTACAGCCTCGTGCACAGCTATGCCGGCGCCATCGCACTCGTCGCGGTGACGATCATGGTCATTCTCACACCCCTCACGCTGAAGAGCACGAAGGGCATGTTGGAAATGCAGCGTCTGCAGCCAGAAATGCGCCGTCTGCAACAGGCTCACCGCAACGATCGCCAGAAGCTCAACGAAGAGATGATGAAGCTCTACCAAGAGCACAAGGTCAACCCGCTCTCGTCGTGCCTGCCGCTGTTGGCGCAGATGCCGGTGTTCATCATCATGTTCCGCGTCCTCATCGGCCTCACCCGCATCAAGGACGGAACGTTCAACCCTGGCTACATCTCGAAGACCTCCGAGCTGTACCTGTCTCTCGACAACCGCAACGAAATGTTGTCGTTGGGCCTCGACTTGGCCAAGACCCCGGCAAACGTCATGGGCG
>JBEAPO010000013.1:0-4582 GCA_041164425.1 Actinomycetota bacterium | reverse complement strand
CGGGCCTTTGCCCCCGCCCGCATCCCCTTCCCCGTGATGCATATCGACACGGGCCACAACTTCTCCGAGGTCATCGAGTTCCGCGACCGCTGCGTCGAGGAAATGGGCGTACAACTGATCGTCGGCTCGGTCCAGGCCTCGATCGACGCAGGCCGCGTGGCCGACCCTGTTGGCCCCCGGGCGAGCCGCAACCCGATCCAGACCGTGACACTCCTCGACTCGATTGCCGAACACCGCTTCGATGCCGTCTTCGGCGGCGCCCGACGCGACGAGGAGCGCGCCCGAGCCAAGGAACGCGTCTATTCGCATCGCGACTCGTTCGGTCAGTGGGATCCAAAGAACCAGCGACCAGAACTGTGGGGCATCTACAACTCCCGTCATCGCCAGGGTGAACACTTCCGCATCTTCCCGCTGTCGAACTGGACAGAACTCGACATCTGGACCTTCATCGCCGAACACGACGTGAAGCTCCCGAGCATCTACTACGCACATCGCCGTCCGGTGTTCCGCCGCGACAACATGTGGATGGCCGTCACGGAATTCCTACAGCCTGAGCCAGGGGAAGAAGTGGTCGAGCAGATGGTGCGCTTCCGCACCGTCGGAGATGCCACCTGTACCGCTGCAATCGAATCGAGCGCCTCGAGCGTGGCCGACATCATCGCCGAGACTGCAGTCGCCCGAGTGACGGAGCGCGGCGCGACGCGCGCGGATGACCGCATGTCGGAGGCCGGCATGGAAGACCGCAAGCGCACGGGGTACTTCTGATGGATCGGCTGCGCTTCGCCACAGTCGGGTCCGTCGACGACGGTAAGTCGACCCTCATCGGTCGACTGCTGTACGACTCGAAGAGCATCTTCGAGGACCAGCTCGAACACATCGAGGCGGTGAGCAAGCGCCGCGGGGACGACTACGTGGACCTCTCGCTCCTCACCGACGGTCTGCGCGCAGAGCGCGAGCAAGGCATCACGATCGACGTCGCCTACCGCTATTTCGCCACGCCGAAGCGGTCGTTCATCATCGCGGACTGCCCCGGCCACATCCAGTACACGCGCAACATGATCACGGGCGCCTCGAACGTCGATCTCGCGATCGTGCTCGTGGATGCCCGAACGGGGGTGGTCGAGCAGACTCGCCGTCACAGCCTGCTCGTATCGCTCCTGGGCGTGCCGCACCTGGTGATCTGCGTGAACAAGATGGACCTCGTCGGCTACGACCAGAACGTGTTCAACGAAATTCGCGCCGAATTCGAGAACTTCGCCTCTCGACTCGACCTGCAAGACGTGACGTTCCTCCCGATCAGCGCGCTTGCAGGCGACAACGTGGTGACGCGCTCGCCGAACATGGGCTGGTTCGAAGGACCGACCCTCTTGCACCACCTCGAGAACGTCTACACCGCAAGTGACGACAACCGCATCGACGTGCGCTTCCCCGTACAGTTCGTGATTCGCCCACAGCGCGCAGAATTCCCCGACTACCGCGGCTATGCCGGACGAGTCGCCGGCGGCGTGCTGCGCGTCGGAGACGAAATCATGGTCTTGCCGTCCGGTCTCACGACCACCATCACCGGCATCGACTCTCCACTCGGCCCGATCGAGGAAGCATCTCCCGGCATGGCCGTCACGCTCCTCCTCGCCGATGACCTGTCGATCACCCGTGGCGACATGATCTGTCGACCGAACAACCGTCCGCGCGTCACACAAGAGCACGAGGCAATGCTGTGCTGGATGGACGATGCGGCCCCACTCCAGCCGGGCAAGATCTATGCACTCAAACACACCACCCGCAACGTGCGCGCGCGCATCAACGAGGTGCTGTATCGGCTCGACATCTCCACCCTCCATCGCGAGCAAGGTGTGACGGAACTGAAGATGAACGAGATCGGTCGCGTGACGCTGAATACGACCGCCCCGCTCCTCTTTGACGACTACCACCAGAACCGCACGACGGGCTGCTTCATCGTGATCGACGAGACGACCGGCCAAACCGCCGGCGCTGGAATGCTGCTGTCACCACGCACATGAACTCACCCGTCTGGCACGAGCACTCGGTCGGTCGCACCGAACGACTCGCCGCTCACGGAATGGTCGGGATGACGCTCTGGCTCACCGGCCTGTCCGGCTCGGGCAAGTCGACCATCGCCCATGCCCTCGATGCGCATCTCACGAGCGTCGGTATCTACTCGTATGTCTTGGATGCCGACAACGTGCGCCACGGACTGAACGCCGACCTCGGGTTCTCCGACAATGACCGTCGCGAGAACGTTCGCCGCATGGGTCACGTCGCACAACTCTTTGCAGAAGCCGGTGCAGTCACGATCGTGCCGATCATCAGCCCGTTCCGCGCCTCGCGCGAGGCGGTCCGTGCATCACATCACGTCGCCAAACTCCCCTTCGTCGAGGTGTTCGTCGACACCCCACTCGTCGTGTGCGCCGAGCGCGATCCCAAGGGTCTGTACGCCAAGCAACGAGCCGGCGAGATGTCGGGACTCTCCGGAGTCGACGCACCCTACGAAGCACCGACGACCCCCGAGGTCATCCTTGGTCGAGCCAGCGAAAGCGTCGAGACCTCCGTCGAGGTCCTCGCTTCGATCGTGGCCGACCTGCGCACGAAGGCAATCTCGTGAATCGCGTGACGCCCCAGGATCACCTGCCAGAGTTACTCGGCTACGCCCTCGTCGCCCCTCGTATCAAGGTGCTGTACGTGCCGACGACGAAGGTCGCCTGCAGCAGCCTGAAGCTCCTCGTCTCACAGATCGAGGGCACGTACAACGCAACTGCCGCCGAAGAGATCATCACTCCGAACATCTCCCAGGAACAAACGATCCACAACTATCGCGTGCACGGTCTCACTCGGTTCTTCGAACTGCCACGCAAGGAGCAGTGGAACATCCTCACGTCACCAGACTGGCTGCGCATCGCCGCACTGCGCGACCCGCTCCGCCGCGCGTACTCGAGCTTCGAAAATCGCGTGCTTTTGCGCGCACCCGGAACGCCACAGGTGATCTTCGATCGATGTCCCGACGTGCTCGTCGACGGGCGCATCGACGTGGCTGCGACGTTCGCCAACTTCGCCGAGCAGTTACACGCCGACCTACCAGCGTTCATGGCCGACGACCACTTCCGCCCGCAGTTCAACTCGCTGTATTGCGACCAGTACGAACTGCACCACCTCGTGCGGGTCGACCAACCCGGTGCGCTGCAAGACCTCGCCGACGTGTTGAATGCACGAGGCGGAACCAGCGTCACCCTCGCCCGACTGAACAGCGGTCTCGGCATCTCGCCTATCCAGATCTACACCAAACACACCGCCGACCTGGTCGCCGAGACTTATGCCGAGGACTATCGCTGGTTCGACTTCGCCCCGCATACGTTCACCGCAGCATCCAGCTCACTCGTGCTCGATCCCTTGCAGCAGGCTCTCATCACCAACCTGCGCGAGACAACCGAGCGCCTGAAGATCGTCAGTCGCTCGGCGTTCCATCGCGTGGGGTTCCGCTATGGGCTTAAACAGATGCGCAAGTCGCTGTGGATTCGCATCACGAACCCACGCGGCAAGGGCGACACCCGACTGTTGCAGTGGTAGTTTTCGCTCACCCATGAGCACTGCACGCATCGGCATCGTCACCGTCTCCGATCGTGCATCGGCGGGCGTCTATGAAGACCTCGGCGGCCCCGCGATCCGTGACTTCCTCACCACGCACCTGACGAGTGAGTGGGAAGGAGTCGCGCGACTCGTGCCAGATGAGATCCCCGCGGTGTCAGCTGCTCTCATCGAACTCGCCGACGTCGAAGGCTGCTCACTGATCGTCACAACCGGTGGCACTGGCCCAGCGGCGCGCGACATCACCCCGGAAGCCACAGAGGCGGTGTGCGACAAGATGATGCCCGGCTTCGGCGAATTGATGCGCCAGGTGAGCCTCGCGATCGTGCCAACGGCGATCCTCTCGCGACAGACGGCGGGAATTCGCGGCTCGTCACTCATCGTGAATTTGCCGGGCAAGCCGTCTGCGATCGGCGACTGCTTGAGTGCAGTGCTGCCCGCGATTCCCTACTGCATCGATCTCATCGGTGGCGCGCACCTCGAGGTGGGTGGCGGACTTAGCGCGTTTCGACCGAAGTCGAAATAACCCTTACTGCGCGTCGTACGGCTGGCCGGCGGCCTTTGGCGCACGACTGCGACCGACGAATCCAGCGACCACGATGAGCGTCACGAGATACGGCGCCATGAGCAGGAACTCAGAGGGAATGCCGGTGTTCAAATTCGACATCTTCAACTGGATCGCCTCGGCGAAGCCGAACACGAGCGCAGCGGAGAACGCACCGACTGGATGCCAGCGACCGAAGATCACGGCCGCGAGTGCGATGAAGCCGCGACCTCCGGTGATGTTCTGATCGAAGCGTCCGACCGTGCCAACCGGCCACCACGCACCGCCAAGACCCGCAACCGCGCCAGCGATGAGCACGTTGCGATAGCGGAGTCGAATGACGTCCACGCCGAGTGTGCCTGCGGCCTTCGGATACTCACCGATGGCCCGCGTGCGCAGCCCCCATCGCGTGTGATACATCATCCACGTGGCAACGAC
>JBEAPO010000012.1:0-2760 GCA_041164425.1 Actinomycetota bacterium | reverse complement strand
CGCGAGGTGCGTTGTTACCTGTTCGGCACCGTGCAGCCCGACCGGCGCGGCAACGGCATCGGTCGCCGTCTGCTGGAGTGGGGGCTGAACCGTGGCACCGAATTGTTGCGTGCGTCGGGCAACGATCTTCCCAAGTACCTGCGCGTCGATTCGTCGCGCACCAACACCTCGTCGATTCGTCTGTTCGAGCGCTTCGGGCTCGAGCCCATCCGTTATTTCGCCGACCTGCGCGTCGACCTCAATCAGCCAGCGCCCGCCACGTCGAGCCAGCCATCACCCGCCACACGCACCACCTCCGGCTTTCGCATCGTGCCGTGGGATCTCGCCCGCAACGAAGAGGCGCGCGCAGTAAAGAACGCATCCTTCATGGATCACTGGGGTTCCACGCCCACCTCGGCGCAGTGGTGGACAACCCAAACCTCCGGCTTCGGTTCACGCCCCGATTGGTCGTACTTCGCTGTGAATGACGATGACCAGATCATCGCTCACCTCATCACGCACCGTTTCGAGAACGACGACGCATTGCTGGGAGCGAAGTACGCCTGGATCGACAACATTGGCACGCTTGCGGCGTGGCGTGGCAGGGGAGTCGCCACACAACTCATCACCACGGCGCTAGCGACGTACCGCGAAGAAGGCATGCAGTTCGCGGCGCTCGGAGTGGATTCCGCCAACCCCACGGGGGCGTATCGGTTGTATGAATCGCTGGGCTTCGAGCCGTGGCGCGAGTCCGTCACTTACCAGCGCGTCATCAGCGCCTAGCACCGCCCGCCGGCCAACCTTCGGCGATGTCAACCAAGGCGCCGAACGCCACACGGCGGCGACACGCCGCCGCATCGGCGGCTATCGCGACTAGCGCTTGTTGATGGCGACGTAGTCGCGGGCGTCGACGCCGGTGTACCACTGCATCGGCCGCGAGATCTTCTGATCGTCGTCGTGCAGCAGTTCGCTGTAGTGGGCGAGCCAGCCGGTCATGCGCGGAATCGCGAACAACACGGTGAACATCTCCACCGGGAAGCCGAGCGCCTGATAAATGAGCCCTGAGTAGAAGTCCACGTTGGGGTACAACTTGCGCGACACGAAGTACTCGTCCTGGAGTGCCACCTCTTCGAGTTTCAACGCGATGTCGAGCAGCGGGTTCTTGCCCGTCACCTCGAACACGTCGTAGGCGGCCTTCTTGATGATGGTGGCGCGTGGGTCGTAGTTCTTGTACACGCGATGGCCAAAGCCCATCAGGCGACCCTTGCCGGCCTTCACCTCGGCGATGAACGCCGGAACGTTGTCGATGCTGCCGATTTCTTGCAGCATGCGAACTACAGCTTCGTTGGCGCCACCGTGCAGCGGGCCGTACAGGGCCGAAGCAGCCGCCGCAGCCGCGCTGTACGGGTCGGCATGCGACGAACCAACCACGCGCATGGTGGTGGTGCCGCAATTCTGTTCGTGGTCGGCATGGAGGATGAACAACAGGTCCATCGCCTTGGCCAGCGTCGGATTGATCTGGTAGTCGTCGCCGATGCGGAACATCATGTTGAGGAAGTTCGCCGAGTAGTCCAGCGAGTTGTTCGGTGACACGAACGGCAATCCCATGCTGAAGCGGTAACACATCGCCGCGATGGTGGGCGACTTGGCGATCAAACGCAACGTCTGCTTGTACAGCGAGCCGTCGTCGTCGATCTCTTTTGCGTCGGTGTAGAAGGTGCCGAGTGCGGCGGTGGCCGACACGAACATGCCCATCGGGTGCGCATCGTGATGGAACCCGTCCACGAATCGCTTGCGCATGTTCTCGTGGATCATCGTGTGATGGGTGACGTCGTAGATCCACGTTTCGAGTTGCTTGGTGGTCGGCAGTTCGCCGTTGAGCAGCAGGTAGGCCACCTCGAGGAAAGTGGATTTCTCCGCCAATTGCTCGATGGGGTAGCCGCGGTAGCGGAGAATGCCCTCGTCGCCATCCAGGTAGGTGATCGCCGACTTGCATGCCGCGGTCGATAGGAACGCCGGGTCGTACATGCGTAGTTTCGGGTCGAGTTGACGCAGTGCCGACGAGGAGAACGCGCCTCCCGTGATCGGCACGGTCACTTGTTTGCCCGTGCGGTCGTCAATGATCGTGATCGTTTCAGCCATCGTTAGGCCTTTCCGTCTCTCGTTATCGGGAGCTTCCTCTCCCAGCCGTTCACGCTACTTGGCGCACGTGCCGACGCGCCGAGCGCAGCGTCGCCGACGCATCGGGCAGCGTCGCCGGCACGAATGACAGCGTCGCCGACGCGGTGGATCGAGCCCGATCTACAGCGGGCCGTTGTCGTGTTTGCGACGAGGGAACTTTTCTCGCTTGCTCGACAGCATGTCGAGCGCCGCCAGCACCTCGATTCGGGTCTCTTCGGGTGTGATCACCGAGTCCACGTACCCGCGTTCGGCGGCAACGTACGGGTTCAACAGGCGTTCCTCGTAGTCCTTTTCGAATGCGGCGCGCTCTTCGGGGGTGGCGCGGCGTTGCAGAATCGCAGCGGCCTGTCCGGCGCCCATCACGGCCAATTCGGCGGTGGGCCAGGCGATGCACACGTCGTTGCCCATGCGCTTGCTGTCCATCACGATGTAAGCACCGCCGTAGCTCTTGCGCAAGATCACGCACACGCGCGGCACGGTGGCACGACCGTAGGCGAATACCAACTGTGCACCGTGGCGAATCATGCCGCGCCATTCCAGGTCCTTGCCCGGATAGAACCCGGGCGTGTCCACCAACGTGACGATCGACAAATTGAATGC
>JBEAPO010000011.1:0-6290 GCA_041164425.1 Actinomycetota bacterium | reverse complement strand
CAAACACCGAGGCGTTGACGCCTGCAACGGTCACCGGAGTTGTCGCACAAACGATCACGTTTGCCGCTCCGTCCGACAAGGCCCTTGGCGATGCGGCGTTCACGGTCAGCGCAACGTCTTCGTCGGGTGGCGCAGTGTCGTTCGAGTCGACGACGACATCGATCTGCACGGTGTCGGGCTCGACGGTCACGCTCGTTGGTCCGGGTACGTGCACCATTTCGGCGTCGCGTGCCGCGTACGGCTTATACAAAGCGGCCGACTCGGTGTCGCGGTCGTTCAAGGTCGCGGGGCTGAAGCCGACGGTCAAGACGGGAACCGCGACGCCGCAATCGACGAAGGCGACGCTTCGCGGAGCAGTGAACGCGGGTGGCACCGAGACTGCGGTGAACTTCGTGTTCGGCACCGACCCGGCGTTGGTGGACGGTACGACGGTGAAGGCCACGACACAGACGTCGTCGACGGACGAAGAAGTACTGGCCGTCATTACCGACCTGAAGGAGAGCACCAAGTACTACTTCCGCATCGAAGCCTCAAATGCGGTCGGTTCCGCGACGGGCGACATTGGTTCGTTTACCACGATCGGGCCCGAAGGCGTCTCGATCAATGACGGTGACGAGTTCACAAACTCGATCAATGTCGTCGTTTCTGTCGTTGGCCCGTCGAACGCGACGAAAATTCTCGTATCGAACGACGGTGGATTCAAGAACGCGAGTCCCTTCGATCTCACCAACAGCGCGGCCGATATTCCGTGGAAGTTGGTGGCAAGCCGTAGCGGGACTTTCACGAAAACCGTATATGTGAGGTTCCTCTCACGTTTCGACTCGAAGGTCACCGACGACAAGACTGACGACATCATCCTTGACACGTCGAAGCCGCGGGTCACGGCGATCACCGCGGCAAGGTCTGCCGCGCCTGCCTCGGCGGTCACGGTGGCCGCGGTACGCGCGAAGTCAAAAGCGTCGACTGGGGTGAAGTTGAACGTTCGCGCGAGCGACACCATCTCGGGTGCAGTGGCAATCGAGGTGCGCAGCGCCGCCAAAAAGCGTCCGACCTTGATTCGGCTCGGCAAGGCGCCGTCGAAAGTGAAGACGATGGGCATGCCCCGTTTGACCACGGCCGCAATTACGGTGAGGTCGACGGCGAAGGCACTGCAAGTGCGTGCAGTCGACGGTGCTGGAAACACCTCGGCATGGGTGAAAGTGACGGTCAAGCGTTGATGAGAAGGCGGATTGCTCTCGGAGTTGTGTCCGTTTTGTTTTTTGCCGCGTGTGGTGGAGGCGGCGGCGGAGGGGCCGAAATTACCGTGCCCGAGGCAACGGGCGAGAACCAATCTTCGGGCTTGATCCCGAACCCGAACGGGTTCGCGTTCCCCAACTTTGGGTCAGCGGCAACCGCAGAGGTGTTCAACGAAGCAGACCTGGTCGAGATGTTCGGAAACACTCCCGAGGTGTGCGTCGACGGCGCCGATCCATGTGTGGCAACTGCCGAGGCGGCGGGCTGGGCGCGCATGGTGAACGAGTCACGTGCGGCCGGCCACTGCGAGGGCTTCGCGGTTCTTGCGGCGGCGCGTTTCATGGCCGCTGAGCAACCGAACACGGTCGAACTGGTGAATCAGGGCGATGTGACTCACGCGCTCATGCGTGGGTTCGCGACGCAGTTCTTCGACGAAACGAAGAAGGCGACGAAAGCCATCGTGAAGAAGTCGATGCGTGACAAGGTCGCAATTCTCGAAGCCGCGTTCGCGCAGAAGAAGGTGGGCGACGTTGTCGGCGTGTACAGCGACATGGGCGGTCATGCGTTGTTGCCCTACGCCATCGAGTACACCTCGCCCGACGTCGCCAAGATCATGATCTACGACTCGAACTGGCCGGGTCAGGAGCGTTTCATCATCGTCGACATGGCTGCCGACACGTGGACCTTTCCCTTCGGTGGCCCCGACCCCGCAAACGATCCGTCGGCATGGACCGGCGGAACAAAAGACTTTGACATTGCGCCTTACGAAGCGCGCATCGCCGGCACCTGTCCGTTCTGCAAGGGAGACAGCGCCGCTCGCCAGACTCTTCTCGTCATCCGTTCGGTGGCAAATGACTGGTCCATCGAGACAGCCGACGGAACTCTCACACCAGGTTCGAACGACGTCGGCGAGGCCACAGTTCGGCCGATGCGCTCCTCAGCTCCGCAGGCGGATGGACGCGTCATGGACTTCCTCGTCACGTTGCCGGCCGACGCCGAGGTAGAGCTCACGTTGCCCTCGCTGTCACGCGTGACCGGAGTGACACCCCAAGCAACGATCCAGATCGACACCAAGGGATCCGCGACGAAACAGGTGACGGTCGCACCCGACACCGTGAAGGCCGACGACCCGAACACGGTCGTCACGCTCGCCGACGGCAACCTCGTCGGAACCGCCAACGGTGCGAACAACTCGGTGACGACAGCGGGGGCAGAGGTGACAGTCACCGTCGATAGCGCCGACGGTACGCCGGTCACGGCAACGGCGAATGAAGTGACGAATGCAGTCGAGGTCCGCACACCGGGTCGCGAGGGCGTGACCGACGAGACCAATTACGAAGTCGTAACGCAGACCTCATCGAACGCCATTGATCGCAGGATCGTGAATCTTGACGGGTCCGAATCGACTTCCCAAGAGGACGGTCGTCTCGCGAACACGCAGGTTTACCAAGAGCCGCCCGCGGAACTCGCGGTGCCCGCTGTGAAACCGGGCCTTCCGTCAGCCGAGAGCCGTGCGATCGGCGGAGTTGCGCCGACCACGACGAGTTCGACCACGACGGTCGCCGGTACGACCACCACGACGAGCACGACGACTACGACTATCGCCGGTAGCACGACGTCCGGTGTCGCACGACCGACCACGACGGCGCCGCGCGCCAGCACAACTGTCGCACAGACTCAAACGACAACGGCGCAGAACGCAAACGTGAGAAAGAATGTTGTCGTGACGACGAACCTCGACGGTTGGGGACCAGGCTTGGATGATCCGATCTCCAGTGGCTTCAGCGCGAAGTTGACGGGCGGTCTCGGCCAATTGGACGGCGACCCCTGCGCGGATGTCGCGTGCCTCGAATCGGTACAAGCGACGATCCTCGGTGGTGGCACCGACTCGGCGACCGGTCAGGACACGGTGGTCCCCGCCACATTCACGATGAGTGGCGTGTCGGGGCCTTTCGCCGTCAGATGCGGAGCCGGTGGCAACTGGGTGAACGCCTCTGCAACAGGCGCGACCTACAGCGCCAGTTGTTCGTTTGCGAACCTGACAGGCGACGAAACCATTTATCTGAGGGCATAACTTTCCGCGAATCGATGACAAGACTGAGGGCGTGGCTTGAACATGCGGATTTTGCGCCTAAACTCAAATTCAATGTTGGTGAAGCGCATTGTCGTTGTATTGGCGTTCGTCGTGGCGTCGGTGAGTTTTACGAGTGTGCCGGGATCTGCCGAGCGTGCCGATGCGCCTACCGCGAGTTCAGCGCGTGCTGGGGCAAGTCAACTTGTTGCGGGCGGATACTTCACGTGCTCGCTCGCGCCCGCGGGCACGATCCGTTGCTGGGGAGACAACACCTACGGGCAGCTCGGCAATGGTCTCACCAATCTTGCGGGCGAGACTTCGTCAGTGGCGGTTCTTGGAATCGACAATGCAACCGAGATCACCGCCGGTGCGTACCACGCATGTGCACTGCTTGCAGACGGCCGCGTGAAGTGCTGGGGTTACGGACTGTACGGACAGTTGGGGAATGGCTCGAAGGGTGCGGGCTCGAACGCGCCGACTCCCGTCTTCGTCAAGGACAGTCTTGGGGCCTCCGAGCTGACCGGGGTGACGGGTATTTCCGCCGGCTACGACCACACTTGCGCAATCCTTTCGGATACGTCGGTCGTGTGTTGGGGTCAAACACAGAGCGGCGCCCTCGGCAATGGAGACACTGGCGGTGCCGAAGCAGATTGGCGCGCACTTCCCGTTGCGGTGCTGAACGATAGTGATTCGAGTCCTCTGACTGCGGTTGTCGAGGTGGCTGCAGGTTTCCGATTTACTTGCGTCTTGTTGTCCGATGGGACGGGAAAGTGCTGGGGTAGCAACTCGGCTGGCCAGCTCGGTCTGAACGACGCGGCCAGCACAATTTCTGCGAAGTCAAAGGCGGCCGTCGTCAATGGTGTATCGAGCGCACTGGCCGTCACGGTCGGTAATGCCCACGCTTGCTACGTCCAGGCTTCTGCAGTCACATGTGCAGGCGGTGGATCGAGCAAGTACGTGTTCGGTTATCAGACGTCTCAACGTAATCCCGTATCGGCCCCTGAGTCCGGTGCCAAGCAAGTTGTCGCATCGGACAGCGCGACGTGCATCCTGACAAGCTCGGGATCGGTCAAGTGCGCCGGCGGGATCTACACGTGGGAAAACAGCCAAACGGCCAAACCGGATGGTTCATCTTCGGGTCCGGTTTCTACTTTCACGACAATTTCCGGACTTTCAAACGTTGTTGCGTTGGCAGCAGGCTCTGAACACTTCTGCGCGAGTTTGTCGTCGGGCATGAAGTGCTGGGGTCGTAACAATTACGGACAACTCGGGGATGGCAATCGCAATTCGACCGATACATCGAGCGGTGTCTCGGGACTGGTCGACGTGGTCGGTATTCAGCCGGCAACGATCTCGATTTCCGACCCCGGGGCGAAAAGCGTGGCCTCGGATCCGTTCACGTTGTCCGCGACGTCGTCCTCTGGAGCGTCCGTTGTGTTGGCGATTGACTCAACCTCGGCGGCTGTGTGCTCAATTGCCGGGAACACGGTGACAATCCTCGATGCGGGTTCGTGCGTCGTCAACGGAGTGTCCGATCCGGCCGGTATTTACGCGGCTGGAAGCGGCTCGCGTACGATCTCGATCTCCGCCGTCGTGCCGATCGTTGGGCCGGGCTCATCGACGTCCATCACGACGACCGCAGCGACTCTCTCGGCCTCGGTCAATCCTCGTGGTGGTTCGACCTCGCTCCAGATCGAGTACGCCACTTCCGAGTCCTTGGCCAATTCGACATCTGTCGCCGTCGACGGAGCTCTCACGGGCAATTCGGCTGTCTCAGCGTCGAAGCAAGTTTCCGGACTCGCGCCAGGTACCACCTACTACTTCCGTTTTTCTGCAACCAACGCGATCGGAACGACGGTGGGGGCGATTGCGTCATTCGGAACAACGGGAGCGGTTCCAACGGTGGCGACGGGCGATGCCGTGCCTGAAACCTTCGGGGCAGCGTTGAGCGCACAGGTCAATGCGAATGAGGTCGATACCACGGTCTCATTCGAGTTTGGAGTCGCACAAACGCTCGTCGGGGCTGAAGCGATTTCGGTCAGTGAAACAGTCACCGGTTCTGATGTTGAGACGGTGACGGCATCAGCCTCGAACCTGAAACCCGGATCGGTCTACTACTACCGAGTCGTTGCGACCAATGCGGTCGGAACATCACGTGGTGACATCAAATCGTTCACGACGAAAGGCGCGAAGCCGACGGTCACGACCGGCTCGGCCTCTCGCAGTGCGTCGGGCATGACATTGAATGGAAGCGTCAACGCGAACGACCTCGATGCCAGCGTCCAGTTCGAATATGGAACGGATTCGAAGTTGGTCGGTTCGACAAAAACAGCCGCCAAGACGCAATCTGGGTCGAGTGACGTTGACGTGAGCGCCGCAATTACAGGTCTCGAGGAGAACACGACGTACTACTACCGAATCATCGCGTCGAATGCCGTGGGCTCCGTTGAAGGGGAGATCCGTAGTTTCACCACGACGAAGGCTGAAGGTGTGTCGATCAATGATGGTGAAGAGTTCACGTCGTCGCAGAAAGTGACGGTGACTGTGGTCGGGCCGTCGACGGCGGTAAAGGCGATCTTGTCGAACGATGGTGGTTTCAAGACGTCGGAGACCTTCGACCTCGTGAACAATGCCGCCGAGATTCCTTGGCAGTTGCAGTCGAGCAAGCAAGGTACGTTTACCAAGATTGTCTACGTGAAGTACGTGTCGCGTTTCGGGTCGCAATCGACGCCATACACCGACGACATCATTCTCGATACCACGAAGCCGGTGATGACCACTGCGACCGCAACGGCTACGACGCCGACGGGCAGTGCAGTGCAGGTGGCGCGAGTGAGCGTGATGGCAAAGGCAAAGAAAAACGGGGGCGTGCGGCTGTCGTTGCGAGGAACCGACACCGTGTCGGGTATCGGCACCATCGAGGTTCGGACCTCCGCGAGGAAGCCTGCGGCGAAGGTGAAGGTGTCGCGTATCAAGGGCAAGG
>JBEAPO010000010.1:0-6513 GCA_041164425.1 Actinomycetota bacterium | reverse complement strand
TCGGTACTCACCTTCGTATCCGCCCTCGGACTCACCTCGATCACCGATCGCGACGCCGTGTATTGGGCGGCCAGAGCAACGCTCATCAGACGCCCCGAGGACCAACCGCTCTTCGATCGCGCGTTCACGGTGTTCTGGGAACAACGATCGAGCACGACAGAACCAGAGGAGTCGACGACCGAGAGCGTCACGTTGCTCGTCGACGATGAAGACCTCGCAGGCGACGCGGACTCAACGGAGCATCAGGGCGAGACGGTACATCTGCGCTTCTCGGCGATCGAGACGCTCCGCGACAAGGACTTCGCTGCGTACAACGCCGCTGAACTCGCAGAGTCGACGCATCTCATGCAGCGGCTGCACGTGATGGGTCCACGAAGATCGTCGTTACGTCTGGTTTCGACTCGACGCCGCGGGGCTCGCCACGACATGCGCGCCACCGTACGCGAAGCGCTCGCCACGTCTGGGGAGCCCCTCCATCTGCGTCATCGCACGCACGGCGCACGCCAACGTCGGCTGGTGGTGCTGCTCGACATCTCCGGTTCGATGGAGCCGTATTCGCGAGCGATGCTGCGCTTCATGCACGCCGCACTCGTCGGACGTCAACGTGTCGAGGCCTTCACCTTCGGCACACGACTCACCCGGTTGACAAAGGAACTCGCCCAACGCGACCCCGACCGTGCGCTCTCGAGAGCATCGGCGCAAGTTCCCGACTGGAGTGGCGGCACGCGTCTCGGTGAAAGTTTGCGCACGTTCAACGACACATGGGGCGTGCGTGGCATGGCACGAGGTGCGATCGTCGTCATCGTGAGCGACGGCTGGGACCGCGGTGATCCGCGCATCCTGGCCGAGCAGATGTCGCGCCTGTCGCGCGTCGCGTTCCGCACCGTCTGGGTCAACCCACTCAAGGTGACGCCGGGTTACGCACCACTCGCCCGCGGCATGGCGGCCGCGCTTCCCTACGTCGATGACTTCGTCGAAGGGCATTCGCTTGCCGCCCTCGAACGCCTCGCAGACGTCATTTCCGCCGATTGACTAGATCCCATGCGTGACTTGCTCGACGATCTCGATGGCTGGAGGGCCAAGGGCAAACGCATTGCACTGGCCCGCGTCGTTGATATTGAGGGCAGCGGACCGCGTGACCCAGGCGCGGCAATGGCGGTGAACGAAGACGGCGACGTGATCGGCTCCGTCAGCGGTGGTTGCGTCGAAGGTGCCGTCGTGGCCGAGGCACTCGCGATGCTGAACGGCAACAACACCCCGCGGCTCGTCACCTTCGGCTACTCCGACGACGAGGCCTTCGCCGTTGGCCTCACCTGCGGTGGCATCATCCATCTCTTCATCCAGCCGCTCACCTTCTGACATGGACCTGTACTCCATCTACGCCGAACGCGTGCGCGCCAACGTGCCAACCGCGCTCGTCACCGTCATCGATGGGCCGAACATCGGCTCGATGCTGCTGCTCTCCCCCGGAAACCAGCCGCTCGGAACGCTCGGCGAACCCGAACTGGATCGCGTGGTCGTGCGCGATGCCGAAGGCGAAATCGAAGCGGGTCGAACGAGCGTGCGCCACTACGGACCACAGGGCCAGACGACCCCGGAGGACTTAGTTGACACCCCGACCGTGCGGGTCTTCGTCGACGTCTCCTCGCCACCCCCGACGATGTGGATCTTTGGCGCGGTCGACTTCACGGCCGCGCTCGCCAAAGTCGCAAAGGTGCTCGGTTACCACGTGGTGGTCTGTGATGCGCGCGAAGTCTTCGCCACGCGCCGACGCTTCCCGATGGCAGACGAGGTGCTCGTGTCGTGGCCTGCTCCGCTGTTCTCCGAACGCGGGCACCAGCTCGGCTCTCGTGACGCAGTCTGTATCCTCACCCACGACTCGAAGTTCGACGTGCCGGCGGTGCAAGGCGCATTGGGCACGAACGTGGGTTACATCGGTGTCATGGGTAGTCGAAAGACACACGCCAAGCGTCTGGAACGGCTCGCTGAAGTCGGCGTGACCGACACTGCCGACCTCACACGACTGATGTCGCCGATCGGACTCGATCTCGGCGCACGCACTCCCGAAGAAACCGCGATCTCGATTTGTGGCGAGATCATCGCACGACGCACGGGTCGGCTCGCACCGTCGCTGCGCGACGGCACCGGGCCGATTCACAAATAACTACACGAGCGGATTGGCGATCCGCGACCAGGACCAGATTCGGTCATCCATCAGGTGTAACTCGACACTGCGACCGGTGCGCGGGGCCTGGATGATTGCGGTCTCGATGCCGAGATAGAGCGCAACGTGCCCAGGTCGCCACACGAGATCGCCAGGCTGTGCTTCATCCACGCTCACACGTGATGACACGTCGTATTGCAGGGTCGAACCGCGTGGCAGTGCGACGCCGCTCGACTTCCATGCAAAGCGCGTGAGCCCTGAGCAGTCGAGCCCAATTCCCGGTCGCTCGGAATTCTCTTGATAAGGAACACCGAGCTGTGTGAGCCCAGCCACCACCGCACGTTGGCGCGCCACGGAGGAGTCCTTCCACGCGGTGCGAAGCGCGCGCACGTCGACTTCGAGGAATGCGGCGACTCGGGCAGCGAGACGATCGGCAAAGACGAGGTAGAGGTCATAGGCGTCAGGGTCACGCCGGTCCGCGTATCGATCGATCGCCTCGAGGGCGACCCGTGCTTCGGCGACGATGCGAGCCTCCTGTCCACTCGGCATCGGCGTGGCGCTGGCCGGCTGGGAAACGAGACCAAGGCCGACCATGACGAACCCCGCCACGACGGCGAGTCGACGGGAGGTATGGGGGTAACGAGAACGAATGTTCATGGGGGTGACCGTTTCTGCCGGGGCGACCTCGGGGGGTCAAGGTCGCGCTGCGGGAACAATATGTCAGGTATGTAACAGTGTAATTCATCAAACCGTAATATTCGGTGACCCTGAGAAACCCAACACGGACAAGGGTTTGACAGAATTGACCGCTCTTTCGGGCAAGATGCTGGAGTGACATCCCCCACGCCCCTGATCCTGCTTGCCGGGGGTGCCGGGAGGCGATTCGGCACCGATGCACACAAGCTGACCGTCGTCGTGTGTGGCCGCCCTGTCGCCTCGTGGGCCATCGAAGGAGCGCTCGAGTCACAGGTCGGCCCCCTCATCGTCGTCACTGGGTCGACCGCTGTCGCCCTTCCTGACGATCTCAGCACCGACGCCAAGTCCTCGATCGCCCGATTTGGCGCACCACGATTCATTGGCAACCCACACTGGCAATCCGGCATGGCCACCTCGCTGCAGGCCGGACTTGCGGCGTGCGAGGGCTCCGAAGCCGTCGTCGTCGGACTCGCAGATCAGCCGTGCGTGACCCCAGACGCGTGGCGAGAGGTTGCTGCGTCACAGTCGCCGATCGCGGTCGCGACATATGACGGGCGTCGAGGAAACCCCGTTCGACTGCATGCGGCCTTGTGGCCGAACCTCCCGCGCACAGGAGACGAGGGTGCGCGAGGATTGTTCCGCTCTCACCCAGAACTCGTCGAAGAAGTAGCCTGTTCGGGGTCGGCAGTGGACGTTGACACGCGTGACGACATCGCTCGCGTCGAAGAATGTCTCTCGTCAAGAAAGAAGCATCGCTAATGGATCTCCATCACGAGTTCACGGTCAACGTTCCGATCGACGAAGCGTGGCGCGTGCTCACTGATCTCGAGCGCATCGCCCCCTGTCTCCCTGGCGCCCAGTTGACCGAAGTCGAAGGCGAGACGTACCGGGGTCAGGTAAAAATCAAGGTCGGACCGATCCTCGCCCAATTCAAAGGTCAGGCGAGCTTCGTCAGCCGTGACGACGTAGCCCACACCGCGACGCTGAAAGGCGAGGGTCGCGACACGACCGGCAAGGGGAACGCGTCGGCGATGATCACCGCCGAGCTCACTGCCGTCGATTCGAATTCGACTCGATGCGTCGTCAACACCGACCTGTCGATCTCGGGCAAGGTCGCGCAATTCGGTCGTGGTGCTCTCGCCGACGTGAGCGACAAACTCCTCGCCCAGTTCGTGGAGAACCTCAACCAACTCATCGCCTCGTCCCCAGCAGTGGCACCGACTCCGGTCAGCGCTCCGCAAGCGACGACGAATGAGGTCCGCATCATCGAATCTGCCGAGGTGGCGCCACTGGATCTGCTCGGCACAGCCGGTGCACCGATTCTCAAGCGCGCGATTCCCGTAGTCGTTGCGCTCATCGCCATCGTCGTCATCGGTGTCCTCGTTTTCTAGTACTCCGAGCTCGATCGATCGCGCTCGCATCGCCGAACTGCTCGGCCGCACCCCGCAAGGTCGCTTCGAAGTCGTCGTGCGTACGAAGACCGGTGACCCCGTCGTCTTGCGCAACGCACCTCTTCTTGACGACGGCACACCAATGCCGACGCGGTACTGGCTGTGTGGAGAGCGCGAGACCGTGCTCGCCGGACGTCTTGAATCCGAGGGTGCGGTGAACCAAGTCGAGGCCGACCTTGACTCACTCCTCATTGCCGATGCCCACCAGCGTTACGCAACCGAACGCGACGCACAGATCCCCGCAGACCACGCAGGGCCTCGACCCTCTGGTGGCGTCGGCGGAACGCGCGTCGGGGTGAAGTGCATCCACGCCCATCTCGGTTGGTGGCTCGCAGGGGGCGACGATCCGGTCGGCACCTGGGCCGCGTCGCGACTAGGCATCAGTCGCGACGACTATGTCGTCTGCGGCACTGATGCGGCAGAGGCAATTGCCGCGATCGACATCGGCACGAACTCGACCAACTTGCTCATCGTCGACGAACACGGCACGGAAATCGAGCGTTGCGTGACCGTCACGCGCCTCGGAAGGAATCTCGCCGCGACGGGAAACCTGAGCGACGATTCAATCGCTACGACACTGACGACGCTCGAAAATTATGTGAGCGTCATTCGCGGTCGATCCGTGCGCCGCGTGATCGTCACGGCAACCGAAGCGTGTCGGCGCGCGCGGAACGCTGATGCCTTCATCGATCGTGCGCGGTCGATCCTCGGCGTCGAGCCAGAAATCGTGGGCGGAGATCGCGAGGCACACCTTTCCTATCTCGGAGCGACGTCACACCTCGACCACGTGGACGGCGACACGCTGGTCATCGACATCGGGGGCGGAAGCACCGAGCTCATCGTCGGTAATTCGGCTGGAGTGCGGTTCGCGGCGAGTTACCCGATTGGAGCCGTCACGCTCACCGAACAGCACTTTTCGAGTGACCCACCCCGTCCCGAAGACTTGACCAATGCAATCGGTGAAGCGACCGACCACATCGACGATCTCGTCCGCGACCATCCCGAGGTACTCGACATCTCCCGCGTCGTCGGCGTCGCAGGCACCATCGTCACCGTGGCGGCCGTCGAAATTGGACTCCAGCACTTCGACGCCGGCGCGCTCCATGGCTTCACGCTCACCCGTGAGGCAGCTGAGGACGTCTTTCGTACCCTTGCCACCGAGCGACTCGCCGACCGCGTCGCCAATCCGGGACTACCGCCGGAGCGCGCCGACATTATCGTCGGGGGTTGCTGCGTGCTCGTCGGGATCATGCGGCGACTGAAACTGGATGCATTGACCGTGTCGACACACAACCTCCTCGATGGTCTCATCGCCGATGCACGACGCGGGGTCGGCTCATGACTCGATTCAGTGGACATCCTGCAGGGGTTGTGACGAACGCTCCGATCCGCCTCTACGGTCGCAGGATCCTCATTCGGCCGCTGGTGCCGACCGACTTCGAGGCCTGGAGCGACGTGCGCATCCGCAACGGCGAGTGGCTGACGAAGTGGGAACCACTGAGCCACCCACACAGCCCCGACCCCTCGCGGAGCCGCGATGCGTTTGCAAATCGATGCGCAGCGCGCGATCGTGAACGCCACGCCGGGAACGCGTATGCGATGGGGATCTTCGTTGGGAACTCATTTGCTGGTGAGATCAACCTGAACAACGTCGTTCGCGGCGCGATGCAGTCCGCCACGATCGGTTATTGGATCGATCGCTCACGTGCAGGGAACGCCTACATGTCCGAAGCCGTCGTCGTGATGGCCAAGTTCGCCTTCGAGGAATTGCGCCTGCATCGCATCGAGATCTGCATCATCCCACGCAACTCGAACAGCCTGCGCGTGGTCGAAAAAATCGGCCTGCGCAACGAAGGCCTCGCGGAACGTTTCCTCGAGATCAATGGCGAGTGGGAGGACCACTACCGCTTCGGTCTCACGACCGAGGAGTGGTCAACCCGCCGCGACGAACTCGCCGCGAACTGGCTCTGATCTCAGGCACTCTTGCGCAACTGGTCGAGTTCGCTCGCCCGCTTCTTACGCGAGGCACTCCGACGCTTCCAGTCCTTGGTCTTCCAGTGTCGCAACCGCTGGCGCCTTGCCTGTGCCCTGCCGACACTGGCATCGTGATGATGCAGTGGCTTCCAGTTCGGACCCGGCTCGATCACGTCGTCGGGCTCGACGCCGTGCGACACCAGGTTGACCACCTCGTGCAGCTCGCTG
>JBEAPO010000009.1:0-40211 GCA_041164425.1 Actinomycetota bacterium | reverse complement strand
GGCGAGCGAGCGACTTGCTCAAGTCCCCCAGTGGATCTTCGCTGTTGCCGGGGAAGTTCCAGTGGTCGGCGTACCGGGCGACAAGCGGCAGTGTTCGCTTGTGGCCTCCACCGCCGATCAGAACCGGGGGCATCGGCGATTGCAGCGGCTTCGGCTCACAGTACGCGTCAGTGAGTGTGTAGTACTTTCCTGCGAACGAACTCTGCTTTTGTGTCAGCAGAAGCTTCATCACCTCGAGACCTTCGGCGAACCGGTCGAAGCGCTCCGTCAACATCCCGAGTTCGATGCCGTAGGCATTGCATTCGTCTTCATTCCACGCCGCACCGACTCCGAGTTCAAGTCGGCCACCCGACGTGTGATCGAGAGTGGCCGCCATGTTCGCAAGCACCGCGGGGTGGCGGTACACCATCCCCGTGACCATCACGCCTCCACGCAAACGCTTCGTCGCTTGCAACAGCGCGGTGAGGGTGATCCAACCCTCCATGCACGGCCCGGATCGGTCACCGGTGAAGATGGGTTCGAAGTGGTCGAAGGTCCAACCGCTCTCCCAGAACGGAACGTCGTCGGCGGCCAGCCACACATCGAGAACTTCCTGCCATGTGCACACCTGCGGTGCTGTGGCGAATGCAAACTTCATGTTGGCCCCTTCTGTGATCACGTGCGTTCCTCAGGGTAGTTTCACCACGTGATCGAAAAGGTTCGCGCCATCCTGGAAAAAGCGAATCACCCGAATACACCTCAGGCCGAAGCCGAAACAGCCCTCGCGCTCGCGTACCGGTTGATGCAAAAGCACGGTCTCGAAGCGGCCGATGTGACACGGCAACGCGAAGGTCATACCGCAGAAGCACGCATCAACTCGAAGACCGTCGTCATCACGGGCCCGTACCGCGTTCGTCGTGGAACGCTGTTCCACATCCTGGCAACAAGTCTTTCGTGTGCCGACTACCGCGACATGGAAGCAGGGGCACGCAACACGGTCGTGATGGTGGCGTTCGGAACGCCCGACGACCTGTTCGCACTCGAAACTCTGTTCACTGCCGCCGACCTGCTGGCGCTGCGCTCGATGCCGCGCGGTGACAGGCGGTGGCGCACCTCGTGGTGGCACGGCTTCTGCGCAGGAGTCGAACAGAAGTTGCGCTCCGAACACCGCACGATCGTGCGCGACTCCCCCGGCGCCGGTCTTGTGCTCGTCGAACGTGCCGAGCGCGCACAGCGCATCATGCGCGACTCGACACCACATCTGCATGCGAGTCGCGGCAGCTTCGTCTCCGATCGCGACGCGTACGGCGCCGGTCGGGCGGCGGGCTCAACTTTCTCGGCTTCGGGACGTTCGATGCCCGGCACGCGACGCGAACTCGGACGCGGCTAGTCCTCGCCGGACGCGGTGGTGTCGTCGGATGCCGCGGGTTCTGTCTCGGTTGTCGCATCATCAGGCGGTGCGGTCACAGGAGTCGTGTCGGGCGACTCTTGCGCATCGGTCTCGGGTGGTGATTGTCGATCGTCGAATGCGCCGCCGTCGGGTGTCACCGGATCGGACAGCGTGTCCGTGGGCGCGATCGAGTCGTTCGTTCCGTCGTCATCGGTCGCCGGGTTCGTCTCGATCAACGTATCGTCACGAGCAGGTTCATAGGCTTCGGTGACCGCGAGAACTTCGTCGTCGACAGCAGCAGGCTCGATCATCTCGGTCTCGACGCTCGCTTCGCCGGTTGCCTCGTCGATGTCGACGTTCGCGACGCCGATGTCATCCGAATCGGATTCGCCATCGAAGCCGAATTCGTACAAGATGGATCCGTCGGCATCGGTAATCTCGATGTCGAAGTCTTCGTCACCCTCTCCATCGACCACGTTCAGGTCTTGGCCGTCCTCGAGAGTGATGTCCGCGGCCTCTTCTTCGTAGGCCACGTCGACTTCGATCTCGCCATCTTCGGCCAGGTCGATGATGTTCTCGAACTCCTCATCAGTCGAGAGGATCAACGAGAAGTCGTCATACGACTCGTCCATAAAGTCCTCGGCATCGATGGTGTCGCTCAGAAACTGCGACCCGGGTCCGGGGGCATCGATGCTGACGGCTAGTTCGACCGACTCAGTGGTCGAGTCGAGGATCTCACCTACCACGGGCTTGATCTTCACGTCGGCCAGACCGTCGGGAATTTCAACCATCGCCCCCGTGCCGATGCCGCCGCGATTGGGGAACACCTTCACGCCGTTCGTTACCGTCGAGAGGTCACGCGTATCGATCGTCGACCCACCGACGTCGATGAGCAGACCTGCGACGGACTTGCCACCCGTCGTGACCGTGATACGAGCCGAACCCTTCGACGCTTGACCACGATCGTCGTCGGACCACGGAACGAGTTGCTTGCCCTCACGGTCGGCCATGACGACGTAGTCGATGTCACCCTTGCCACCCGACCATGCGGAGGCAACGGCACCCGAATTGGTGGCCCCCACGTCGTACGACCACGTTTCGGTTGCGGGATCGACCGTCATCACCGTGACCTCGCCCGGGTAGTTGTTGTCGTAGACGCTGATCGCGAACGTTCCATCGTCGGCACGTGTGACTGCGATAGGGGTTACCGCATGGCCCGCGCCGTGGTCGTAGATACCGATCGTTACGCCCGCGTCATTTGCGATCGCGTCCACGATTTCTGCGACGATCTCCGTCGGCTCCAGTTCCCACGCTCGACTCGTTGCCTGCAACACGGGTTCGAAGCCCTGCGACACCCACCAGCGGGAAATCGATGCCGCCACGGGCAACGTCTCCTTCTTCAGGTCCGCGGTGCGAACGGCTGCCTCTTGCAACTGCTGTGCACTGTCGCCGCCATCGTGGATGCGCTGGCTAAGCACAGCCATGCCCTCGCACCTGCCGCCCTGTATCTGCAGATTCGACCCGTCGATCCATTGCTGCACGGCGGGATAGGGAACGCATCCAGCAGCGGTCGTTCGCGCACACACCGCCTCTTCACCGAAGATCGCGATTGCCGTTGTCACCGTGACGGCATCTTCCTTCACCGGCCCGCCCCAGTTCTCGAAAGAGAAGCCGCCATCGACGGGACGCAATCCCGTGTCACTGCACAATCCACCCGACGCGGCCAGTTCGGCCGCGGGCACACCGGCACAATCCGCGGTGGTCGCGCCCTCGTCGGCATCGTTCGCGCCGCCATCACCCCCACCACATGCGGTGATGAACGTTGCGACGATGAGAACCAGAGCTGCGCGGCGTTTCACGCCTTCATTCTTGCCCATTACCGTGACATTGATGTCATCGACGGAAGCCACGTTGACCTACGAGGTCGAAGCGGCCTTCGAATCGGCAATGCCCACGCGTGAGCTCACCCTGACCGAGGCGCGGGACTGGCTCGAGGAATTGTGTCGCGCCGAAGACCTCGACACACCCCGTCTCGAAGTCGCGAGACTGCGACCCACGTTCGACGGCGCGGCAATTCCCGACGACTGGTGTCTGCTCGTGGCCGACGTGGCGCCGACGCAACACACCTTGCTGCACGAACTCGCCCACCTCGCCTGCGCCAACCGCGGTCATGGGCGCGAGTTCCGCACTCAACTGGTGCGGTACCTGCGGAGGTGGGTGTCGGTCGGTCATGCGGCCGATCTGCACGCACGGTTCGTTGATGCGGGTCTGGGAATCGACCCGTTCTCGGCGACTCGCTAGTCGAGTTCTGTGCCGACGACCGACACAAAGCTGACACAGGCACCCGGTGCGCCACCGAGGTTGTGCGTCAGTGCCTTCGTCTTGCCCCCTGCGACGCTCTTGATCTGCCGGGCACCGGCTTCGCCACGCAACTGAGTCCAGCACTCGAACAACATGCGCAGACCCGACGCACCGATCGGGTGGCCGAACGACTTCAACCCGCCGTCGGGGTTCACCGGCAGTTCGCCGTCGAGGTCGTAGGTGCCCGACAGCACCTCTTTCCATGCGGTTCCTCGCTCCGCGAAGCCGAGGTCCTCCATCAACACCAACTCTGTCGGTGTGAAGCAGTCGTGCACCTCGGCCATCGCGAGTTCGGCACGCGGGTCAGTGATACCCGCCTGGTGGTAGGCGTCCTCGGCGCTGCGCACGACCTCGTCGAACGTCGTGTAGTCGTACGACGGGTCGATTGGTCCTGCGGCCGGTCCCGCAACGAACGACAGCGCCTTCACGTACAACGGCTTGTCGGTGTACTTGTGGGCGTCTTCCGCGCGCACGATGATCGCGGCGGCGGATCCGTCGCTGACACCACTGCAGTCGAAGATGCCGAGCGGACCCGCGACGAGCGGTGAGCACGCGATGGTTTCCATCGGCACTTCTTTCTTGAACTGTGCGCGCGGGTTCAATGCACCGTTGCGATGGTTCTTCCACGCAATGCGGGTGAGTACGTCTTTCAACTCTGATTCGTCGACGCCGTACTTGTTGGCGTACGCCGGTGCAAGAAGCGAAAAACTTGCCGGTGCGGTGACCGTGGCCTTGGTGCCGTCGTCGGCCGGAGCCGAAACGACGAGACCCGAGTAACCCGAGTCCTTCAGTTTCTCCACGCCGATCGCCATGACGATGTCGTATGCGCCCGATGCCACCGCGTAGCACGCGTTGCGGAACGCCTCGCTGCCGGTCGCGCAGTAATTCTCGACGTGTGTCACCGGCTTGTGCTGGATCTTCAGCGGACGACTGAGCGTGAGGCCCGACAGACCCGAGCCCATCGTGCCCAACCAGAACGCGTCGACGTCGCCCAACGTGATGCCGGCGTTCTTCAGTGCCGCGTCGGACGACTCGATCAACATGTCGTCGGTGCTCTTGTCCCAATGCTCACCAAAGTTGGTGCAGCCCATTCCGATGATTGCGACCTTGTCGCGAATGCCGTGACTTGCCATGACCGCCCTCGCTCATTTGGCCTTGACAGGCCGTGCTTTCCAGAAATAATTGTGGATGCCGTCGACGGTGTAGAGGCGACGGAACGTCATCTCCACCCGATCGCCGATCTTCACCGTTGCCGGGTCGACGTCGGTGAGTTCGCACTGGAACCGTCCCCCGCCGTCGAAGTCGATGACCGCGGCGACAACCGGTGGGCTCATACTGTAAGCTAGGCGGTCGACGGTGTACGTGGCGATGGTCGCCTGCACGTCGGCCATGCGCACCATCTCCATCTGGTCGATGCTTCCCGATTTCATGCTGACGCGCGCAGGCGGCAGGTAAACGAAACCGCTTTCGTCGCGGCTGCCGTACAGCCCGTACTTCCATGCTTGCGAACGCAGGCTGGGCGGCCCGGCCGGTCGGTCGGGTTCGGGTCGACGCGGCGGTTCACGATGCAGGAACCCGCGCCACGTGAGGAACTGTGTGTAGGTGAGGTCGTTGCGACCCGCGGCGATCTGAGCGCGCACGGTCAATTCCGCGGCCTGACGCGCTCGGTACTTGGTGATCGCTTCCGTGGTGCGCAACAGCCACACGTTCACGCCATCGGCGAGCAAGACGACCGCAATGATCTGGCCGGGTTCGGCGCGATCGAGTACGTCGGCCAACATCACGCCCCACTGTGCCGTGCCTGCATTGCCGATCGAAGCAGAGAGGTCGTCGGCAACAGCTTCGGCCGCAACACCAGACGCCTTGACCGCGGCCTTCACCGCACGCGTGTGCAGACCCGAGAAGATCGCATGGTTGATGTCGCCCGGCGCGAGGTTGGCCCCCTTCAACGCATCGCTGAATGCGTTGTCGACGAGTGGCGCATAGGCGTGCTCACCGAACCGCTCTTCCCACTGCTTGCTCGCGGGTTCACCGGGTTGACGCCAACGGTCGGTGAATTCAGTCGTGGCGCCCGCACCGCCGATGACTTCGGCGATGATGCCCTCGTTGCCGAAGCAGAACGCCGCGGCGGCATCGCCGCCACTGGATTCGTCGGCACCACCGGGCAAGCCCGTGCGAATGTCGGACAGCACCGCCATTGCGTTACCGCTCCCTGCACCCATCATCGCTGCGACTCCGCTGCGCACGGAGCCGATCGTGTCGACGGATGTCGTCGACGAAGGAAGGCCCAGTGCAGCATGCACCGTGTTCGCATTCGTCTTGTCGAGGTACGCAGGGTCGGTGGTCGCGAACCACAACGAGTTCGGCACCCAGTTCGTGGCCGCACTGCGCAGCGCCACACGTCCGGCTTCGACGGCCATCGACGTGGTGTCCTCGTCGAAACTCGCGACGGCGCGTTCACCCTTTCCGCCGCCTGCACCGAGCGATTTCGTGATGACACCGCGTTGCAGGCGCCAATAAGGGATGTAGGACCCGTAAGCGACGATTCCGGCCATGTGGGGACACTAACCCACGGCGGAACTACGAGTAGTAGGGGCTCTCGCCGCTGGTGTGGTCGGTGAGGTCGCGGACCTTCAGCACACCCGGAACCTTCTCGACCAGCGTCGTCTGGACGCCCTCGAGCATGGTCATGCGGCTCATCGAGCAACCGTGACAGCCGCCGCCCATCGTGAGGTAGGCCGTGCCCTCGCCGTCGTGACCGACAAACGTGACGAAGCCGCCGTGCGCAGCGAGCGCGGGGTTCACCTCGCCACGCAGAACCTCATTGATGGACAACGACAGTTCGTCGTCGACGACGAGTCCCTCGACGGAAGCGGCAAGGGGTTTGTTGGGGTTGCGGATGATGAGGCCCTGTGTGTCGTTGTAGTCGAGAATCGAACCAGTGAGCAGTTCGATGCTGTTGGCGGGAACGATGATCTTCAGGCCATCGACTGTGCGCACCTCGTCGGTGAAGGCCGCAGTCGTGACTTTTTCGAATGAGAGGTCGTAGCGAAAATCTTCGCCCGGTTCGCTGATGATCTCGATGCGCAAACCGAGCTGCGTGGTCTCGGGTTCGATGTCGCGCAGTTCCTTCAATTTCGCGATACCTGTTGCGGTGACGTCGACGATCGCATTGTCGGCGGTCGCACCGCCTTCGGCAAACGGGCTGGTGGGAACGGTCGAACCTGCGAGTGGACTGGGGGGTGTCGTCACGCTCGTCAGGGTATCGGCAGCGTCAAGAACTCGTCATCAGTAGCTGGAGATGGCACCGCCACCGTCACATTCGATGCGTTGGCCGGTCACGTAGCCCGCGCCCGCCGAGCAGAGCCACAGAATGACTTCGGCCACATCGTTCGGTTGGCACACACGACCGAACGGCGACTTGGCATCGAGCTCCCGCAGGTCCTCCATCTCGCGCTTGCCCTGCATCGCCCGCGCGAGTCGCACACCCATATCGGTCTCCACCAGGCCCGGTGCGGCGATGTTCACGTGGATCCCGTTGTGTCGTTCTTCCTTCGCGAGGGTGTACGCCAACGCTTCCATCGCGGCCTTTCCCATGTTGTATGGCGCACCCTTGGCCGAATAGTGCGACGTTGCAACCGACGATACGAACACGATGTCCCCACGGCCACGCGTGCGCATCGACGGCAGGACTGCGGCAGCGAGTTGGTGGCCGCCGATCGCGTGCACGGCAAGCAGCTTCTCGACCTCGGCCGCATCGGTATCGGCGACGGCTTTGCCTTTCGATGCGATCCCCGCGTTGTTCACCAAGATGTCGACGAACCCGAAGTCTGCGATGACGGAATCGACCATCGCGCGAGTCGCCGCATAATCAGCAACCGAGGCCTGGTAGGTCTTCGCCCGACCTCCAGATGCGACTATTTCGCGGCACACCAGTTCTGCTTCTTCGGCGCCACGTGAGTAGTTGATGGCGACTGTTGCACCTTCCGAGGCGAGCCGGCGGCTGATGCCCGCACCGATGCCCCTTCCCCCACCGGTGACGAGAGCGACACGACCGTCCAGAAGTCCCATGTGTGCAAACATAACCAAGTGCAAGAAGGCAGCAGGAAGGCGATCATCGCAGCGTTCTTTGCCAATCTCGGTATTGCGATCGCAAAGTTTGTCGGCTTTCTCATCACCGCGTCGGCGTCGTTGCTCGCCGAAGCCGCACATTCACTCGCCGACACCGGCAACCAGGCGTTGCTGCTCCTGGGCGGAAGCCGCGCAAAACGTCGACCCAGCGCCACTCGACAGTTCGGTCACGGTCGCGAGCGTTTCTTCTGGGCTTTCGTGGTTGCGCTCGTGCTCTTCAGCATGGGTGGCCTCTTTGCGTTGTACGAGGGCATCCGCAAGCTGATCGATCCGCACGAAACCGAGAGCTTCGGCGTCGCGGTCGGCATTCTCGTCGTCGCCATATGTCTCGAAACCGTGTCGCTGATGACGGCTGTTCGCGAAGCCCGACATGTGAAACCAAAGTCGATCTCGTGGTGGCGTTTCATCCGAACATCGAAACAGCCCGAGCTTCCCGTCGTGCTGCTCGAAGACATCGGGGCCGAGGTCGGTCTGTTCCTCGCCCTCTTCGGCGTGGTGATGGGCCACTACGCGCACGACGCGCGCTGGGACGCCATCGGTTCGGTGTCGATCGGAGTCCTGCTCATCGTCATCGCGGTCGTGTTGGCGGGCGAGATGAAGAGTCTCCTCATCGGCGAGTCAGCATCGGTCGATGATCAGTCGACCATTCGCGCAGCACTCGGTGCGCACCCTGCCGTCGTCACCATCATCAACTTACGCACCGAACACCTCGGTCCCGACGAACTGTTGGTTGCCGCGAAGATGGAGTTTCGCAACGACCTCGCCGTCGCCGAACTCTCTGCGGCAATCAACGAAGTCGAGGCCGGCGTGCGTGCGGCCTGTCCGCGGGCGAGGTTCATCTTCCTCGAGCCCGACATGGCTCGCGGCTGAACGTCGCGGTAGCCTGAGCGAAACAACCACGGGGAGCTCGTCGGATCGGCGGGCTGAGAGGGTGGCCGCCGCCACCGACCCGAGAACCTGATCCGGGTAATGCCGGCGGAGGAAGAGATGGCCGACCAGGCGCCGCACAACCGAGTGCTCGTGATCACCGGGGGCTCCGTTCGTCGCGCTATGCCCAACCTCGGGGCCTTCGACCGCATCATTGCCGCCGATTCGGGTGTCGACTCGGCGATCGCGCTCGGTCTCGCACCTCACGTCGTGATCGGCGATCTCGACTCGATATCCGAGGCTGGCTTGCGGCGCGTGCGCGAATTGGGAATCGAGCCGCTCGTCTCCCCGGCCGACAAGGACCTCACCGATACCGAACTCGCGCTGCACCATGCCGTCGACACCGGTGGCGACACGATCGTCGTCCTCAGTCCCGGTGGTGGCCGTCTCGACCATGCCCACGGGCTGCTAGCGGCGTTGACGAACCCGAACTTTTCGCGAGTCAACATCGAAGCGGTCATCGACACTGCACACGTCAGCGTCATGCACGGCCCTGCAAGCTTGAGCGTCCCGCGACGCGGCTCACATTTGCTCGCGCTGCATGCGATGAACGGGCCCGCCGTCGGCATCATCACATCGGGACTGCGCTGGAACCTCTCGTGTGAGTCATTGCATCCGTGGGCGAGCCGCGGCGTGAGCAACGTAATGCTTGCCGACGCCGCCACCGTCACCGTCGAAGAGGGATCGCTGATCGTCGTACAACCAAATGCTTACGGAGACAACCCATGAAGAAGGCATTGATCATCGGAATTGCCGCACTGCTGTCGGTCACCACCGCATGCGGCAACGACAGCTCGGGCGACGAGTCCACTCCCGAGAAGTTGACGTTGCTGGCCTACGACTCGTTCACTCCGTCCGAGGGAATTTTCGACGCGTTCACGAAGGAGACGGGCATCGCAGTCGAGGTCGTCACCGGTGGCGACGCAGGCGAGCTCGTCGCCAAGGCGGTACTCACGGCCGGTGCGCCCGAAGGCGATGTTCTGTGGGGCGTCGACAACACCCTCATGTCGCGTGCTCTCGCTGCCGACGTCTTCGTGCCACACACGTCGGCGCACGCCGACGACCTCGAACCTGCCGCGCGCGCCCTGGTTGCCGACGACATGTTGACCCCGGTCGACACCGGCGATGTCTGCGTGAATTACGACAAGGCGTGGTTCGCTGAAAAGGGCGTCGTTCCGCCCGCATCGCTCGCCGATCTCGCCGAACCCGACTACAAGGGTCTTCTCGTCGTACAGAACCCGGAGACATCGTCACCCGGTCTTGCGTTCCTCCTCGCGACGATTGCCGAATTCGGTGACGACGGGTGGGAGTCGTTCTGGTCGTCGCTGCGTGACAACGACGTGAAGATTGTCGACGGTTGGACCCAGGCCTACACCGTCGAGTTCTCGGGTTCGTCCGGCAAGGGCAATCGCCCACTTGTCGTGAGCTATGCGTCGAGCCCGCCCGCCGAGGTGGTGTACTCCGACCCACCGGTTACCGAGCCGCCGACCGGTGTCGTCGAGTCGACGTGTTTCCGACAGGTTGAGTTCGCCGGCGTGCTGCGCGGCTCGGAATACCCGCGTGCTGCGGGACAGCTCGTCGACTATCTGTCGAGCCCGGCATTCCAGGCCGACCTGCCACTGACTCTCTTCGTGAATCCGGCGAACACGACAGTTGAATTGCCCGAGGTATTCACCGACTTCGCGGCGACGCCCGCGATGCCGTTGACGATGGATCCGGCCACAATCGAGGAGAACCGCACGGCGTGGCTCGAAGCGTGGCGGGCCTCGGCGTTGTGACGACCGCGATCCTCACTCCCTACGCGCGGGCGGCACGGCGGTTGCTCGTGGTGCCCGCGATGTTTGTCGGCGTGTTCACCGTGTGGCCTGCGGTCACGACGTTGCGGCGCGGATTCGACCTAGCGGCAACGATCACCGACGGTGGCCTGCGCAGCACCGTGTGGTTCACCACATGGCAGGCAGCGATCTCGACCGTGTCCACACTCGTGGTCGGTATACCCGTCGCTTGGGTACTCACTCGGCACGAATTCGTCGGACGACGCATCGTTCGTGCCCTCACGCTCGTGCCGTTCGTGCTTCCCACGCTCGTCGTCGGCCTCGCTTTCCGCACGGTACTGCCCTCCGGTCTGCGGACGGGTGTTGCACCGCTCGTCATTGCGCATGCGTTTCTCAACGTTGCCGTCGTCGTGCGCATCGTTGGCGCACGATGGGAATCACAGCCCCGCGGCTTCGACGATGCCGCGGCAACGCTCGGCGCCGGCCCCGTCGTGCGTTTCCGCACCGTGACGTGGCCCGCACTGCGCGCCAGCATCGTCGCAGCGGGCGGCCTGGTATTCATGTACTGCTTCTCGACGTACGGCACAGCGCGCGTTCTCGCCGGTCCATCACGACCGGTGGCGGAAACGGAGATCTACCGTTTCGCCGTGCTGGCGGGCGACATGCGCGCGGCCTCGGCATTGGCCGTCGCGCAGATCGTGCTCGTCGGCATCGTCCTAGCGATCACGGCGCCAGGCACGAGACACGGCGCATCACACGCCACGACACCGGCGAGACCGGTCACCTTGCGCAACGCAACGCACGCACGGCGTGCCGGGGTAACCCTCGGCGCCGTGATCATCGCGGCGGTCTTCGTGATTCCGCTCGTCGGTCTCGCCGTGCGTTCGTTGCGCGTCGGCGATGCCTTCACCTTGTCCGCCTGGCGAAACGCGTTCGGCTCGACCACTTCCTTGCACCTCGTCGATGCGATCACGGCATCGATCGCCACCGCTCTCGTAGCGGCCGTGATCACCGTTGTCGTCGGAACTCTCGTCGCTTTCGTGCAGGTCCACGCGACTTCACGAACGACACGCGGCATCGCAACGGCCTGCGAGGTGATCCCCGTCGTCGTATCAGCCGTTGTGGTGGGCCTTGGATTCCTCCTCGCATTTCGTGAGAGCCCAGTCGACTGGCGTGGGCGGTGGTGGCTGCTGCCCGTGTCGCACGCCGTCGTGGCACTCCCCCTCGTCTCGCGGACGATCGCCGCGTCGATGCGTCAGATTCCCCAAGACCTCCGCAATGCGGCTTCGACCCTCGGGGCGAGCCCGCTGCGTGTCTTCTCGTCGATCGATGCGTCGCTGCTGCGGCGCCCCATCGGAGCGGCTACGACGCTTGCGGCACTCGTGTCACTGGGAGAGTTCGGGGCCTCCAGCCTGCTCAGCAGGCGCGGCAACGAAACGCTCACGATGGCCATCGGTCGCCTTCTGGGTCGGCCCGGCGACATTCTCCAGGCGCAGGCGTTCGTCGCGGCAGTCGTTCTTGCCGCACTCTGTCTCTCACTGGTCGCGTTCGTCGACCGGGTCACCACGGGAGATATCGGATGACCACACCGGGCCTCGAAGTCGACCATGTGAACGTGGCATTCGGCGACTCGTCCGTGCTCGTCAACGTCTCGCTTCGGCTCGAACGCGGTGAAATCGTCGCAGTCCTGGGCCCGAGTGGGTCGGGCAAGTCGACGCTCTTGCGCGCGATCACGGGCCTCGTCGAGATCAACTCCGGAACCGTACGTGTCAACGGGGTCGACATGCGTGGTGTCGCGACGCACCGTCGCGGTGTCGGCTTCGTATTCCAGAACAATCAACTCTTTCCGCACCTCGACGTGGCCGACAACGTGGGTTACGGCCTACGCATCGCACGTGCGCCGTCGGCGCAACGCCACGCGCGCGTCACGGAACTGCTCTCGCTCGTCGGATTGCCCCACCATGGTGAGCGCGACGTCGCCACTTTGTCGGGCGGCGAGGCCGCACGGGTCGCGCTTGCACGTTCGCTCGCCACCTCGCCACCCGTGCTGTTGCTCGACGAACCGTTGGCGGGCCTGGACCATGATCTGCGCTATGCGCTCGCCGAAGATCTGCGCCGCGTAATCCGAGCCGCGGGTTCGACGACTCTCGTCGTCACCCACGACCCCGTCGAGGCCGAGAGGATTGCCGATCGCGTCGTTCGCCTTGTTGATTTGTCGGACGAATTGACGGCAGAACTATCGTCGGACGGGCAATGACCGCCCATCACTACGACATCGGCATCGCAACCACCGCCGAGATTCTCGCTTTGCGCATGTCGGTGCTGCGCGACGGCACACCGTCACAAGACCCGCGCTACGCCGAAGACGACCACGACACCACCGTGCATCTCGTCGCCCGCGATCACACCACCGGCATCGTCGCCACGTCGTCATGGCTACCACGGCCCTTCCCTCCCGAGCCCGACGCGCCGGGCGTTCAACTTCGGGGAATGGCGGTCGACAAGGCGCTCCAGAGCAGGGGAATCGGTGCCTTGCTGTTGTCGGCGGGCATCGAGCGCGCGCGTCGTACCGGTGCACGCAACGTATGGGCGCGTGCACGCGACTCGGCGCTCGAGTTCTACAAGCGGAATGGCATGGCCGTAGTCGGCGATGCATTCATCGACGACGCCACGGGAATGTCTCACCACCTGGTCGTGCTGCGGGTCGACACCGATTCGCCCGCCTGAGAATCCGCTACGGACGAACTTCGATCGGCGTCGTGAACAACGACTCACGCCCGTCGTCCTCGACGAGAACGATGTCGATCTTCCATTCCCCCGCGTAGGGAATCGCAGCGGTTGCCACGAAGTGGTTCGGGCCGACCTCGGCCGGTTCGACTGCGATCGGAGGCACGTTGCGCTCTTCGGACGACAAGCGCACCCGAGCCGCGGCGACGGGCTCGAGCGAGCCACCCGGCTTGGCGATGATGACGTGCATCTCCGCGTTACCGATACGTGCGGGCGACACCGTGATGTTCACGATCGTTTCGCCCTGCACCAGGCTGGTGGCGAACGGTGCGGCAGACACGGCCACGCGGGGTGTCTCGCTGACGAGACCAGAAGTCACCGAGAGAACGAGAAGGCCGACAACCGCCTCGACGACGAGAGCAGATTGCAGACGTGACGTTCCCGATTCGAGGAACCGCTTGCGGACGACGGCTGCGGCCAACAACATGACCCCGACGAACACGAGTTTCGTCGTGAGCGCCTTGCCATAGTCAATGTCGAGGACGTTTCCGAGGTCGTCGACGATGAACAGCGACTGCGCCACTCCGCTGACGACAGCAACACCGACGAGGACGACCGCCCGCTTCGAGAACCACGCAACGATCTCGGGTGCGCGCATCGACGACGACAAGCCCATCAAGACGAGTGCACCGAACCACGTGCCGACGCACGCCACGTGGAGCATCGAAACAACGACCGCGGCGGCCACCGGGCTCGCCGCCCCGGGGTGACCGGCGAAGGAGTACGACAACGGCACGACGACGAACGCGGCGACAAGAGCAAAGCGCAGCAACGCACCATCGGCGACCTGGCGTAGGACCGACGTCGCCGCGACGGCCACGACGAGTCCGATGACAGCGCGGGCGATGAGTGCGTGCCCGACGCGCGTGTTCGAGATGTCGGTGATCGTCGACCATCGCAATGCGGCATCGAAACCACCGCCTGCGAGCGACGCACCCTGCAGGGCGAGCAACACCAAGGCCGCGCCGGTCGTTGCTGCCCCGGCTACCGATGCGACACGCGCCAGCCGTACGTCCGATGCACCCAAGCCAAGGATGAACAAACCGGCCGCCAGCAGGATCGCGAACGCGAGGTATCCAGCAAGGCGCACGACGCGCGCCATTCCCTCGACCGCACCGTTCGCACCATCGTCGGCCAGTGCGTCGGCGACGACGTCGGCGACGTCGATGCGTGCCCCTTCACCGACCTGAAAGGTGATCGCCCCTTCGACGGGATGACCGTCGACCGACACCACTCGGTACGTCACGACGTAGGTGTCGCCACCGAGCCGCGGCACATCGACCCGCACGATCGATGCGTCGGATCCGTCGCGCGATATCGCGGGAAGACCGACACGTGAAGCATCACTGGCGAAGAGTCGCACGAAGCCAAGTGCGGTCTCGACGGGTTCGTCGAAGTCGAGCACGATCTGCGGTGGTGATTCGACGAGCGTCGCACCCGATGCGGGAACCGAGTTGTCGAGCACGGCGTGTGCCGACACGGCCGATACCGGCGCGAACAGAACTATGCCGGCTGCCATCGCGGTGGCGACAACGTGACGGAACCGACCCATGCGGTCAGAATCCCTGCAAGGCCTCGAGGCCGTCGGGAACGTGACGGCCGAGCAACCAGGCGAGACGATCTGATTCGGGAAGATGCAACGCGGCATCGGGCAGTTTCGACATCCCCATCGGAGTACGGCTCGTCCGCATCATCGTCATGCGCGGTAGGTCGTAGCGAACGTAGAGCGGGTTCCAATCACGAAACGTGACACCGGCAGCGAGGTCGGCCGTGTGCACCTCGACCTCGCGCCAACGCAGCATCGGCAGGTCGCGGGTCTTCACGCGCACACCGATCGTGTTTCGACCCGCACCTTCCCATGCAGCGGCCGACGTGCGTGCCCACGTTGACTCGAGGGCGTACACAGCTGCACGGTTGCGCGCCACGAGAGTCGCCGCGTCCAGATCGAGATACGACTCGATGCCCGCGGCACGTGCCGCGGCCCCGCCCGGGTACTGCTCGCCCTCGCGGCCAGCCTCGGCCTCGGCGAA
Organism: Actinomycetota bacterium; assembly: GCA_041164425.1. GTDB lineage: Bacteria > Actinomycetota > Acidimicrobiia > Acidimicrobiales > Ilumatobacteraceae > F1-20-MAGs119. The sequence continues at coordinate 24,831 of JBEAPO010000009.1, read as the reverse complement.
CAGGTGCACGTGGCTCTCGGCGTTGCGGGCAAGGTGGGCGATCACGTGGCGTCGTGACCACTCATCGAGAGTCGACGGCGCAGAGAACCACTCTTCTGCACCGTCACGTTCGAGCACCTCGTCCAAGAGCGCAAGAAGACGTTGGTGGCTGCGCGCACAACCCTCGACGCAGTTGTCGAGATACAAGGGGTCGTTGCTCGCGGATGTCACCGTTTCAACCTAACTTTCTGTCAACCCAAACGTGCGAGCGCGTCGAACAAACGTTCCGATTTGCTCGGCCGCGCACCCTCCGACAACGCGACATATACCGTGCCGCTTTTTGTCACCACGGCCGCAGTTCGCACCGCATACAACGATCCGGTATGTCCCCACGCGTCACCGCGGTAGCGGAGCCCGTTGCGGTACTCGGCCGAATAGACCACGTCATGGAGGCGACGAAGCCAACGCGGCGACAGCAGCTTCGCACCCGGGCTGTTGGGATTCAGTGCGTTGAAGAGAACTGCGACATCTCGTGGGCTCGCAACCCAGGCTCCCGCCCCACCGAGAACCTGAGTAGCGCGTGTCAGCACGTCGAGGCGACCACCGTCGACGCCGAGTGGCTTCCAAACAAGATTCCGCACCGCCACACTGAACGGCATCGCAGTGACCTCGACTATCAACTTCGTGAGAATCACGTAGTTGTCGTTGGAGTAGAGGTAACGACCTGCAGTTGCCGACACCCGACCAGAGCCGGCTTGCGACGCGTACTGCTGCCAAGTGGTGAGACCGGTCGTCACTGCGCGCAGATTGTTCGATCGGAGTCCCGTCGCATGATTGAGAAACGCCGACACGGGCTGCGCGGCGATCTCGGCGTTTCGACCCGCAAAGAATTCTCCGAGATATGCACCGATCGGCTTGGATAGGTCGATGGCGCCGCGCTCGGCAAGTCGTAACACCGCTGCCGCTGTGACGGTTTTCGACACCGACGCGAGGTGAAGAGGCGTCATGTAGTCGGCATCGCGGCCAGCAGCGCCGATGATCCGGCCGCGGTACAGAGCGACGACGACGCTGCGTCCCGAGGTCTTCGCGAGAATGGACTCCAACTGCACGTCGACCTTGGTTCCTGCGTGGGTCACCCCCTCGACGGGCGCTGAGATGGCGCAGAAGATGGCGAGCGCCAGCACGAGTCGCCGCATGCGCCAATTCTACCGACGGTGCGCGTCAATGTCGGTCGCCAAGTTCGCCCGCGCGGTACGGAATGACGACCACTGTTCCGTCGGGTTCGTGGTGCACGCGCGCCGATACGCCGTAGAACTCGGCGAGTGTCTCGGGTCGCAACACCTCAGCAGCGGTTCCGGTGGCAACGCGGTAGCCCTGGTGCAACAGACAAAGTCGATCGGAGTACAGACCCGCGAGCGTGAGGTCGTGCATCGCCGAGACAACGGTGAGACCGTGTTCGCGACGCAACTTGTCAACCAACTCGAGCGCCTGCTGCTGGTGGCCGATATCGAGCGCGCTCGTCGGTTCGTCGAGCAACAAGATCGGTGCCTCCTGTGCGATTGCTCGGGCGATGACGACACGTTGGCGCTCGCCACCAGACAGCGTGGCGAGGCATCGCTCGGCGAACTCCGACAAGTCCAGCCGCACGAGCACATCGTCGACGATGTCCCAGTCGTGTTTCGTTTCCTGGCCGAAGTGAGCGATGAACGGGTTGCGACCCAGCACCACGTATTCACGCACGGTCATGTCATCGGGCAGAACCGGTGATTGGGGAACGTACGCGATCAATTGCGCGCGGCGTTTTGCCGAGCGGAACCGCAACGACGTGCCGTCGACGCGGATCTCGCCCGAGTGTTTCACGACCCCGGCGACCGACCGCAACAGCGAACTCTTGCCCGCTCCGTTCGGGCCGATGAGACACAACCACTCCCCCGGCTTCACCGTGTCGGAGAAATCGGCGAGCGCCGGTCGGTCGGTGTAGCGCACCGACACATCGTCGAAGGCGAGCGACGTCATCGGTTCGCCTGCCTGGTGCGCAGCAACAGCAAGAAGAAAGGCGCACCGAAGAACGCCGTCACGACGCCGATAGGCGTCTCGGACGGGTTCTGCAGGATGCGTCCCGGGATGTCGGCGAGAACGAGGAACGTCGCGCCGGCGAAGATGCTGAGCGGAATGATCGTGCGGTAACTCGCGCCGGCCAACAACCGCACCGCGTGGGGCACGATGATGCCGACGAATCCGATGAGACCACTGACTGCGACGACGGCCGACGTACCGAGGGTCGCAGCGATGACGACGACGATCCGCACGCGATCGACCGATGTACCGAGCGCCGTTGCCTCATCCTCGCCCACGCGCATGACATCGAGTAGACGTCGGTGGAAGAGCAGCGTGATGGTGCTGAGGAGGACGTAGGGAATGACCAGACGCACATCAGCCCACGATGCGGTGCTCAGACGCCCGAGGATCCACGAATACACCTGACGTATGACGTCGGTGTTGCGTTGCAGAACGAATGTCTGCACCGCGGTCGCCAGCGCGGTCACGGCTACACCTGCCAACACCAAAGTCGCGGAACTGCGACGACCACCAAAGGCTGTGCCGACGAAATAGGTGAGGACGACGGCCAGCAAGCCACCAAAGAATGCACTGAGAGGCAGAGGGTCGATGATCCACGAACTGGTGCCCGATCGGTTCAGCGTGAAGACAACGGTCGCACCAAGGCCCGCCCCCGCCGCCACCCCCAACAAGTAGGGGTCGACGAGCGGGTTGCGAAACACACCTTGGTAACTGGCACCCGACAGAGCGAGGGTCGAGCCCACCAACGCGGCGAGCACCACGCGTGGCATACGGATTTCCCAGATGATGATCCACTCGCGCGCGGTCACGCCGCTGTCGATCGAAACAAATGGCAGGTGGTCGACGAGCGCCAGCGGAACGCGCCACCACGTCGGGCCTGCCGGGCCCACCATCACGCCGAGCAAGAGCGCAGCACACGCCGCTGCCACGGCGACAGGCATCCACCAACGCGCAGGGATCAACCCCCTTGCGGGCGTCGGTACTTGCTCGGTGCGCACGACGGCTCGACTAACCCTTCGCCATGGTGACGTACTTCGTCACGGCATCGGCAACGATCTTCACCAGGTCGACCACTCGCGGGCCCCAGCGGGAAGCGAGGTCGTCGTCGAGTTCCACGACATTGCCGTTCGCAACTGCATCGATGACGTTCCAACCTGCACGCGCAGCGACTGTTTCGGCCGTCTGCTTGCAGCACTTGGTGTCGGCGAGGAAGATCACCTGTGGGTTGGACGAGACGATCGCCTCGGCCGACATCTGCGGATAGTCGTTGCCGGTTTCGACGGTGTCAGCGACGTTCTGCAGCATGAATCGCGACATCAACTGTCCGATGAACGTGTTCGACGTAAGTGAGTAGAACGTGTCGTCGAGTTCGTAGTAGTACGACACCGGCGCGTCGGGCAGTTCCATGCCCGTGATGGTTGCTTCGATTTCAGTCTTCATCGAATCGACGAGCGTGGCTGCCTCGTCGGCCCTGGTCGTCAGGTCGCCGAGTTCGGTGATCTGCTTGTAGGTGTCGTCGAGCGTTGTCGCGGTGGCACCGAACCATACTTTGACACCCAGCTTCTCGAGCTGCGCCTGCAGGTCGCCCGGGTCGTAGTTGAGCAGGACGACGGTCGGGTCGAGTTTGGCGATCGCCTCGACGCTCGGTTCGAACGCATCGATCTTCGTGGCGAAGTCAGCTGCTTCTTGCGGATAGTTGCTGTAGTTGTCGACAGCGACCAACTGGTCTTGCGCACCGAGTGCGTAGATCATCTCTGTCGCGGTGGCCGACAGTGACACGATGCGTTCGACGGCAACTTTCTTTGCATCGGCCTCTTCACCCGCTGCCCCGGCACCGGTGGCGTCGGCGGGCGCCGTTGATTCGGCAACCGCCGGTTCGGTCGTTGAGGGCTTGGTGTTGTCGGGATCCGCACCGCACGCCGCAAAGAGCAGCGTTCCGGCAAGGATGCCGACGAAACGGCGACGGGACAGGACTTTGGATGACATGTTCTTCCTCCAAATTTCAGGAGAAAGAAGAGTGGGTCGAAGACGGGGGCTCCCGTACCGCGGACCGCCCTTCCTTCGAGGACTGGTAAACGCACGCGAAGCAGGCGACCGGACTCGGGATTCTCACGGAATCCTCCACCGTTGCGGGACAGTGCCGGGTTTTCACCGGACTTCGCTGTTCTTCACGTCCCACGACTATTGCCGTGGTGTCGCGACCTTAGCAGGTTCTATTTCGCGCAGAGCGAGGCGAAGCGTGCGATGCCTTCGGCAATGTCATCATCGCCCAATGCGAACGAGAAACGCGCATACCCGGGCGCACCGAAAGCCTCGCCCGGGACAAAGGCGACCTTGGCATGTTCGAGAACGAGGTCGGCAAGTTCAAGGGTCGACTGCGCGACGTGTCCGCTGAGCGAGCGACCGAGCAGACCCTGCACATGCGGGAAGCAGTAGAACGCCCCTTGTGGTTCGAGACACGTGACGCCGGGGATTTCGCTCAGCATCTTGTGCATCGTCTTGCCACGACGTTCGAAAGCGGTACGCATCATCTTCACGGCTTCGAGGTCACCACTGACGGCCGCAAGTGCGGCGATCTGCGCAACGTTCGACACGTTCGATGTGGAGTGCGACTGGAAATTGATGGCGGCTCTCATCACATCGTCGGGCCCGATCATCCAGCCCACGCGCCAACCCGTCATGGCGTAGGTCTTGGCGACACCATTCACGATGATGCACTGATTCGCGACCTCGGGCACCAGCGTTGGCATTGAGGCAAACGTGTGGGTTCCGTAGGTGAGATGTTCGTAGATCTCGTCGGTGATCACCCAGATGCCGTTGTCGGCCGCCCACTTGCCGATCGCGGCGATTTCCTCGGGCGGGTACACGGCACCGCTGGGGTTGTCGGGCGACACGAACAACAGCACCTTGGTGCGGGGCGTCTTGGCACGCTCGAGTTGTTCCACCGTCACACGGAAGCCCATCTCCTCGGTGGTGTCGATGACGACGGGAACGCCGCCGGCCAGCGTGATGGCCTCGGGATACGTGGTCCAGTACGGCGCGGGACAGATGACCTCGTCGCCCGGATCGCACAACGCCGCGAACGCAACGAACACGGCATGCTTGCCGCCGTTCGTGACCAGAACCTGGCTCGCCTTGCACTCGAAGCCGCTGTCGCGCTTCGTCTTCACCGCAATGGCCTCGCGAAGTTCGGGCAATCCGGCGGCAGGCGTGTAGCGATGATTCTTCACGTCATGACACGCCTTGGCGGCGGCGTCGACGATGTGCGCAGGTGTCGGGAAGTCAGGCTCTCCCGCACCGAAACCGATGACGTTCTCACCCTTCGCCTTCAGCGCCTTGGCCTTGGCGTCGACGGCCAGGGTTGCGGACTCTGCAATTGCGGCGAGACGGGCCGAGACCCGCGCTTTTGTTGGGGAGGTCATGGGTGAAAGGATGTCACGGTGAACGCGAAATCCCCCCACGAAATTCGCATCCCGGCAGAACTTCTCCCCCGTGACGGCCGCTTCGGCTGCGGTCCATCGAAGGTCCGCCCTGAGCAGTTGGCCGCCCTATCGGGCCGCGGCGCGGCGCTGATGGGCACCTCTCACCGCCAGGCACCTGTGAAGAACCTCGTCGGTTCCGTGCGCGCCGGCCTCTCTCAACTTTTCTCCCTGCCTGACGACTGGGAAATCGTCCTCGGCAACGGTGGGTCGACCGTGTTCTGGGACGTCGCCACGTTCGGCCTCATCGAGTCGCGCAGTGAACACCTCGTGTTCGGTGAGTTCTCATCGAAGTTCGCCGAAGCCGCAGCCGCGGCCCCACACCTCGGCGACCCCGTTGTGGTCTCCAGCGACCCGGGCACTCACCCCGACGCAACGCAGGCCGACGTCGACGTCTATGCGTTCACGCACAACGAGACATCGACGGGTGTCGCGATGCAACTCACGCGTCCATCATTCGCAGGCGATGCGCTGGTCGTCGTCGACGCCACCTCGGCCGCCGGTGGATTGCCGTGGAACCCGACGGAAGTCGACGTGTACTACTTCGCTCCACAAAAGTGTTTCGCCTCCGACGGGGGTCTGTGGATCGCGGCATGTTCACCCGCCGCCGTCGAACGCGTGAAGAAGATCGCCGCGTCGAAGCGTTGGTGCCCCGCGTCGCTCGACTTGAAGATCGCGCTCGACAACAGCGTCGCCAACCAGACCTACAACACACCTGCACTCGGCACGCTCATCCTCTTGGACGAACAGGTGCGATGGATGCTCGACAACGGCGGGCTGTCTTGGTGCGCCGCACGTTCGACGGAGTCGTCCGACCATCTCTACGCGTGGGCCGACTCGCGTTCGTGGGCATCCCCGTTCGTCACCGATCCGTCACACCGTTCTGCGGTTGTCGGCACTATCGATCTGGACGGCGTCGACGCCGGCACCGTGAACGCAGCGCTGCGTGCCAACGGAGTGGTCGACACCGACTCTTACCGCAAGCTCGGCCGTAACCAGTTGCGGGTCGGGATGTTCCCCGCGATCGACCCCGACGATGTGCGCCAACTCACGCGCAGCATCGATTTCGTGGTCGAACGCTTGGGGGCGTGAAAACGCTGCTTGAATTCGGGGTGTGAAGTCGAGCGACGTTCTCACCGCCAGTTGGGACGACGTCGCACCGCTGCGTGACCCTGTCTTCCTCATCGCACTGCGCGGGTGGTTCGACGTCTCCGCCGCGGCGACTCAGGCCATCGAATGGTGCGTGCGCGACCGCGTCGTCACCGTCGTCGGCAGTATCGACCCCGACCCCTTCTTCGACTTCACCCAAGAACGTCCCGAGGTTTATCTCGACGAAGACGACGAACGCCAAATCCGCTGGCCCGAGAACGACATCTACATCGCGCGTTTCCCCGAAGGCAACCGCGACCTCGTTCTGCTCGCCGGTGTCGAGCCGCACATCCATTGGTCGACGTTCATTGATGCACTCGTCGATGTCGCACAAGGTCTCAAGTGTTCAGCCGTCGTCACCCTCGGCGCACTTGCCGACCAGGTTCCCCACACACGGCTTCCACCCGTTGTTGGCAGCACGACGAATCCCGATCTCGCACGCCGGCTTGGCCTGCAACAGCCCCAATACCAGGGACCGACCGGTGTCATCGGCGTGATGCAAGAACGTTTCGACCGCACCGGCCTGCCCGCAGTGTCGCTGCGCGTCGGCGTGCCGCACTATCTCACCAATGCACAACACCCGCGTTCCACCGCGGCACTCTTGCGCCACCTCGAACACGTCCTTGGTGTTCCCACCGGTCATGCGAACATGGACGGCGAAGTGCGTCGCTGGGCAGTTCTCCACGAAGAGGCCGTCGAAGACGACGCGCAGGCACTCGCCTACGTGCGCATGCTCGAGCAACAGTTCGACCGCAGATCAGAGGCATCGATGCCGAGTGGCGATGATCTGGCCGCCGAATTCGAGAAGTTTCTCCGCGACCAAAACCCCGACAACTAAGGGTTTTCGGTGTGAATTGACTCGTTTTTCGAGTCAATTCACACCGAAAACCCTGGGTTATCCGGGGAACGCGCGAGCCAAACGCCCGCACCGTCACCGAGCGCAAAGCACACGGTCGCAAACGCATCGGCCCACATGAGGTGCGGGCCGATGACCGTGAACGAACCCGACCGCGTGACGGCGCTGCCGTCACGGCCGTCCCAAACATGCGCACCACGAGCCGCGGTTCCCGAGGTCGCAACCGCCCAGCCGTCGGGAATGTCGAACCACGCCGCAACGGCAGTCTTGTCGGCAGGGTCGACAACGCCGATCCGCCATTGTTCGCCCGAAGCCTGGCGCCCCGCGGTTTGGATGTCGCCGCCGACATTCAGGTACCACTGCGTCAGACCGTGCTCGACGAGAACACGACCCGCTCGTTCGGCTACCCAACCTTTCACAAAGCCCGCCGGGTCGAGACCGCCGTCGGAACGTCGTGCGCGAAAGACACCGTTCGATTCGTGTTCGAGCCACGTGCAGGCATCCATCACTTCGACCACGTCTGCGGACGCATCGAGCAAGTGAAGCTCACCATGATTTATCCGCGAGATCTCACTGTCGGCGCGGAACGTCGAAAATCGTGTCTCGACGTCGACCATCAAGCCGAGTGCTTCGTGCCATGCCGCGGCGATGACACGCTCGTCACCCACCCCGTCGACGTGGAGACTCGCGAAGGTACCCATCACCTTCGCGGTCATTTTGCGACGTTCGAGAAGATCACTCATTGGCGTGAGTCGATCACTGCCTGGAGTGCGGCCGTATAGGCCTCCCACGAATCGGTTGCACCGGACATCGCAGAAATCTGCGAACTGTTGGCCGCAACGGCTTCCTGGTTGTACACGGGAAGTGCACGCTGATTGATGGAAACCGACTTGCGATCGTCAGACGGATACTGGAGAACCTGCACATCGCAGATCGCGTTGGCTGCGGTGAAATTCACTTGGAGCTGGATACCACCCCACCGGAACAACGCCGTCGGGCTGGTGACTACGGCGCCGTCGCATGCACCGGTCGATTCAACGACGGGTGCCTCACTGGATGGCACGACGGTGGATGGCGCGACGGTCGCGAGGGGTGAAGGCGCAAGCGTCGTTGTCACTGCGGGTGCGGGTGCGGGCGCGATGGTCGTCGGTGTCGCCGTCGGCACCGGCGCGGTGCTGCTTGCCACTGCGGCATCACCCACACCGTCGAGCGAGACAAAATTCGTTCCCGTCGGATTGTCGAGCAATGACACGAACGCCACACCCACCGCCGTAAGTATCGCTGCGGGCGCCACTTGTCGCGCGAGAGAAGGTTTCCTGTCGGACATCGTCACCACCACGCCCTTTCTGCGTGAATGCGTTCGCTCGGAACGCCCGCGGCACGCGCACCGCGCTGCATCGCCTTGATCATCGATTCGGGTCCGGCGACAACGACCGTGCGATCGGCGATGTCGGGGATCGTCTTGCACAAGACCTCGGCCGCGAAGGGGTCGGCCACTTTCAACGTGCTGCGCGCCCCAACGAGAATATGAAGCCGTCCGCCGCGCGCAGAAACCAAGCGATCGAGCTCTTCCTCATGTGCGACTTCATTCTGTGAGTGAGCACGGTAGAGAACCACCGGTTCACTCGTCGGCCCGAGCTGTTCAATGAACGAAACCACGGGACCAACGCCGACGCCACCGGCGACGAGTACCACCTTTTCACCGTCAACCAAATCGGGAGTGCACACACCGTACGGACCCTCGATTGCGACGCGCGCACCTTCGTTGATTCGGGTGAATGCACGGCTCGCATCGCCGCGATCCTTAATGGTGAAGCGCAGACCCGCGCTGGTGGGTTCGGCCGACAACGAAAACGGGTTGTTCGACCACCAGCGGCCGGGGGCGAGCTCACGCAGGTAATAAAACTGACCCGATTGCGCACGATGCTTGTTCAGGCTGCCGCCCGCAAGCGTGAGGCTGACGACACCGCTTGCCTCGTGACGTATCGAGGCAACACGTAGTGGCCGCGCTAAAGAAACGAAAAGGGTTCCCCACCGCCCCCACACCATCCACACGATGAGACCGGCATGCAACCCGATCCAAAACCAGCGCGCGAGCGGGTCGTTCATGAAGTCGCTCCCGAGAACGATCTGGTGAGAAAAAGAAAAAGCGAGCCCGACGTACGACAGCATGTGCACGAAGTACCACGTTTCGTAGGTCATGCGACTGCGGGCAACTTTCAGCGACGACAACGTGACGAGGAGGATCATCACCGTTCCAACGGTCGTCAGCGCCATGTACGGTTCACGCCCCGTGAGGTCCTTGATCGCGGCCATGACACCGCCGGGATCGGCCCATGCCTCGACGCTGGTGACGATGTGGGCAACGAGGAAAATCGCCATCAGTTCGCCCAACAAGCGGTGCCAGTTCAACATCCGGTCGAGGCCGTAGCGGCGTTCGAGCTGCGGCGTCCGCGTGACAAGAACCAAACCGAGAATTCCCGCCTCCGAGGCGAGCAGCCCGGTCAGCGAGGCAAGTGACGTGAAAACGTCGGTGGCAGAGCCACCGAGCGAGGTGACTCCGCCGTGACGAGCCCACAGGCCCACCACCACCAGCGTGAGTGCACCGATGACGGCGCCCACATCGGTGTCGAGAACCCAGCTCGCCTTGGGGGGACGGAGAGGCCGGGCGTCGACAGCCGAGCTGGTGATGGTGGACCTGGACATGCTGGGGGAAGGGTATGTCGTTGGGCCGAAGCGTGTGAGCGAGTCAGTGGTCGATCAGGCGTTCACGCCCGACGGCTGCACCTGAACGTCACCCTGCAACGTCGGGGCGGACCCGCCCTGGCCGGCTGCATCGCCGCCCATGTCGCCATGATCACCGTGGCCACCGCGCGGGCCATGACCACCACGTGGGCCGTGACCACCCTTGCCACCCATCTCCCCGGGCATGCCCGCCGGCTTCACACCGTTCACGATGTCGTCGAGACGAGTCTTGAACTCGGCGATCTTCGCATCGACCTCAGCCTGCGTGTGCTCACCCGATGCGACCTCGGCCTGCTCTTTGGCGGTGAACGCCTCGAGCATCGCCGTCTTCACCTTCTCGATGTCGACGTTCTTCGCCTTCGCGACATCGGCGATCGACTTGCCCGACTGCAGCTCGGTGCGCAGTTCCTCAGCGGTCATTCCGAGAGCGGTCGCAACCGCCTCACCACCGAACGGTGCACGACCGCGCGGGCCGTGACCACCCTTGCCGTCCGTCTTGCCGGGTGTTCCCGCCGGCTTCACACCGTTCACGATGTCGTCGAGACGGGTCTTGAACTCGGCGATCTTCGCGTCGACTTCGGCCTGCGTGTGCTCACCGGAAGCGACCTCGGCCTGCTCCTTCGCGGTGAACGCCTCGAGCATCGCCGTCTTCACTTTCTCCAGGTCGACACCCTTCGCCTTGGCAACATCGGCGATCGACTTGCCTGACTGCAGTTCGGTGCGCAGTTCCTCAGCGGTCATGCCGAGAGCGGTCGCAACCGCCTCACCACCGAACGGTGCACGACCGCGCGGGCCGCGGGGGGCGTGGTCCGCACCATCGTTCGATCGCTGGACGGTGATCGTGCCGGGCAGTTCGGTTGTCGTGTTGCCCGAGTCGGTCGCTGCATCGGCAACCTGAACGACCGCGTTCTTTGCGAACGTCGCGGCGGCACCTTGCACACCGTTGCTCGACGCTCCGGCGAACCCGGGAACCCCGAGTGCGAGTCCGGCGACGAGGCCTCCGGCAACCCCGGCCACCACGCTGGCGGCCACGATGCCCTTTTTGAGAGTTGGCTTGTTCTTCACGTGTATCTCCTGGTTTTGGGGGGTCTGTGCCCTTTGTGCCTCAGCGGTTGCTGTGACGGGGCATACCTTCGTCGTCGTTCTCAGGAATCTTCCTAAGAACAGGTAAGAGGAGATGAAGAATCCCTCTCTTGTTCGTCACAAACCCGCAAATCCTTGCCCAGCAAGGGTTCGAGCGGTCAGGAAGCGACCGATTCAGCGGCTGTGCGGCCCGCAATCCGACCAAAGGTCGCCCCGTTCGACAACGAGTTGCCACTGCCCACATAACGGTCACCGATGACGCCACCCGTCACTTCCCCCGCAGCAAACAGTCCGGGGATGGCCTCACTGAAATCGTTGAGCACACGCGCATCGCGGTCGATGCGCAAACCGGTCTGCGTGAAACACACGGTTGCCGGACGCACCTCGGCGCCGTAGTACGGCGGATGTGCAATCGGTCGCAAGAACTTCGCATCCTTGTCGTAGTCATCGATGCCCGTCTCACAACCGCTGTTGTAACGCTTGATCGTCGCAACGAAACGTTCGACCGGCAAACCCAGTTCACGTGCGAGACCTTCGAGAGTTTCGGAAGTCTTGATGCGTCCGCGACCAACTTGTTCCTCGACCATGATCGGGTTCCAATTCGGACTCGTGCGTCCTTCCTTTCCGGGAATCGTCTGCTTGTACGTCTCGACCTGGGGACCTTTGTCCGGGTTCAACACGACGTCGTCGAAGATCGCGAATGCAACGTTGCCCTGTGCGGTCATGAAGCCGTCCATCAATCCGTAGGGAGCGTTCTCCGCACCGAATCGTCGGCCATCGCGATTCACAAGAACCATCCAACCCGGAACGAACGCTTCGAGCGTCGTGACGAAGTTCGGATGAAGCAAACGCAAGCCACGACCTTGGCCCGTCAGTTGCGCGTTGACCGACTTCGTGAATTCGATCGCATCACCACGAGCACCGTCGGCGCCGACATACCACATCCAATCACCCGTGCCGTGCGCACTCGGAAAGAACTCCTCCATCAACTGCATGTTCTTCGCAAAACCACCCGACGCGATGATCACCGCATGCGCACGAATTTCGTCGTCGCCGACGGCAACACCAGCAACGCGCCCACCCTCGACGATCAGTCGATCGATGCGTTGGCCGAGTGCAATGTCGATTTCCCGTTCGCGTGCCTTTGCATGAAGTGCATCGATGATCCCCTGACCACCGTTCACCGCACAGTGGCAACGTGGAACGATTTCGCCACCGCCGTAGATCAAGTCGTCGTGAAACTGCACCCCGAGATCGCCGAGCCAGTCAACGGCCGGGCCCGCTTCGTTGCAGTAATGGCGAATGACTCCGGCCTCGACCATCCACTGGTTCAACGACATGTAGTCATGGAACAACATGTCTGCTGAGTCTTGAATGCCGGCTGCCGCTTGATAGCGAGTCGGTGCACCCATCACGATGCCGCCCGAAAGCCGCGACGAACCACCGACAACGCTCTCGGATTCGGCGATGAGAACGCGCTTGAGTCCCGATTCCCATGCGCTGTGAGCAGCGGCGAGACCGGCGATTCCCGAGCCGATCACGATCACATCGACATCGAATTCTTTCGTTTCATCAGCCATGGTTCCCCTCCAGAAAGTCCGGCGATGAGGGAACGTTATGCGCGCACGACCTCGACGAACGTGTCGTGGTACGCGACCCCACCACCCATGTCGGTCGCACCGTCGGAGGTCAGGTCGTTCACCGAAATCGAACCGCCGTGAGCCGCGTCCCACCATCCGAAAGGAACCGCAACAACACCGCGACCGAGACGCTGAGTGATTCGAACAGCGAGGGTCAAAGCACCCCGTTCGTTGGTGACCCGGGCCCGGTCGCCCTCGGCCAGACCGCGCGCGGCGGCATCAACGGCGGTCATCTCGACGTACGGAGCACCCTCGCGCGGCCCGTGTGCCGGCAAGTGTGAATAACTCGAGTTCAAGAATCGCGAGTGCTGCTTGGGCGTCAGCATCACGAGGGGATACTTCTCGTCGGGAACGACAGGTTCGTGGGCGATTCCTGACACGTTGCACTTCGCATCGGCGTGACCGAAAGCCCCGTCGGCGAAAAGCCGTCGATCGGCATTCGGCAAGCGAACCCAGCCGTCGGCTCGCAACATGCCGACGTCAATGCCATGCACGGCAAGATCAATCAGCTCGTCGTCGGACATGTCGAACAACGGGTCGTCGAACCCAAACGCAGCAGCGAGGCGACGGAACATCTCGGTGTTGGCCACCGATTCCCCCAACGGGTCGATCGCCTTGCCGTTCCAACCGAGGTTGAGATGGCCCCACGCCGGAACCACATCGACGTGTTCGATCTGCGTGGTCGCGGGCAACACGACATCGGCGTACTTTGCCGTGTCGGTGAGGAACTGCTCGCTGACAACGGTGAACAAGTCGTCACGCATCAATCCGCGACGCGTGACTGCGGCATTCGGACATGTGATGACCGGATTGCCGTTCCACACGAACAATGCGGTCACTGGGGGGTCGAGTGGGTCGGTGAGGGCACGCCCGAGCTGAGTGAACGGCAACGACCGCACCTGTGGCGGATCGACGGGATCGAACACGGAGTCGTCGACGAACTCACTCGACCACGACCCGACGCTGCGCGACAAACCACCTCCGAGGTGACGCCACTGACCCGTCACGGTCGGCAGACAGGCCAACGTACGGAAGATCATTCCGCCGTTCGCCCGATGCTCGGCACCGATCAACGTGCGGATGAACGCGGGCGCCGTTGTTGCATACTCACGGGCCAACGTGAAGATGTCGTTGGCGCCGAGGCCACACTCGATGGCCGCCCGCTGCGGTGACCACTCACGCGCTGCTCGGCACAGATCGTCGTAACCAGCGACGTGATTCGCGACGAACTCTGCATCGACCAGACCCTCGTCGACGATCACGTTGAGCATCGCGAGTGCCAGGGCGGTGTCGGTACCCGGGCGTGGCTGAATGAACCAATCAGCTGCATCGGCCGTGACGGTGCGAATGGGGTCGATCACAACCAACTTGGCGCCATTCACCCGGGACCGTTCGACGAACGGCCACAGGTGGCGGTTGGTGAGGCGCGTGTTCGTACCCCACAAGATGACGTAACGCGAATGTTCGACCGTCGTCGGGTCGGTGCTCAGCCCACTACCCGTCGTTACCGCATAGCCCGTCTTGGCAACCGAACCGCACAGCGCTCCGTGCGTGGTCGAGGCACCGAGAGAATCGAAGAATCGCCGGTCGAGAGACGACATCTGCAACAAGCCCTGATTGCCCGCGGACGACCATGGCAGAACGGTCTCGCCACCGTGCCGCTGTACGCGCTCACGCACGGACGACACGATCAACGCCAGGGCTTCGTCCCATGTCGCGGTACGGAACGAGCCGGAACCCTTGGCACCGTCGCGAATGAGTGGTGTCAGCACGCGATCGGGGCTGTAGACGCGCTCGAGAAAGTGGTTCACCTTCGGACATAACTCACCCTGCGAGAACGGGTGGGACGCATTACCGCGCATCTTCGTTGCAACACCGTTGTCGACGGTCACTTCCCAACCACACGAATCAGGACAATCGTGGTGGCAGCTGCCGAGAACGATGCGCACGGGCTCATCTTGCCAGGTAGTTATGCTGACAAGAAGATGCTTTTGCTCGTCGCTGCCGAACGTACACAAGGTGCGTGGAACTGGATCAAAGACGAAGGGCTCCTCATCGTCACCATCACGTCGGGCGCGTTCTTCCTCACCCGCGTCATCGGACTCGTCGCACGGTACGAGGCGCGCCGAATCGAACGCCTGCGAGCCAAGGTCGACCCGCTCGGTCACAACCCCATTGGGGCTTACCAAGGGGCTCTCGTGGGAGCGGCACGCTGGGGCCTGAACTTCACCATCGCCACCGTCGCCTTCGTGTGGGTGCTCCTCTTCTTGAATCTTCCGGCAAGCGCCGTTGTACCGATGGTGTCGGTGGTCGGCGCAGGTCTGGGCTTCGGTGCCCAGCAAATCGTGGGCGATGTTCTCGCCGGCATCTTCATCATCTCGGAGCGTCAATTTGGTGTCGGTGACGTAGTACACGTAGGACCGCTGATACACGTGGGTTGGATAGAGGGTCGCGTCGAAGAGGTCACTCTGCGTGTCACAAAAGTGCGCACGTTCGACGGCGACCTTTTCACCATCGCCAACGGTCAGTTGCGCCAGACGATGAACCTGTCGCGCGACTGGTCGCGAGTACTCATCACCGTGCCGGTGTCGCGCGAGGCTGACCTCGATGCCACCATCGAAATGCTTAACAACATTGGCGCAGAGATCGCCCGCGACCCGGAATGGGCACCCCTCATCCTCGAGGCACCCAGTGTCCTCGGCGTCGACGACATCGCTGCCGAAACGTACGATCTGCGCTTCTCCGGACGCACACTTGCCGCGCAGCAGTGGAAGGTCGCGCGCGAGATTCGCCGCCGCATTGCGATGGAGGGTGCACCATGATTCGCGAAACGCGGGTACGTCGCATCGGCCGCGCAACGATAGGGTCGGCAATCGTCTTCGGTGCCTCGCTCACGCTCTGGCTTAGCCAGCGGCCCGAGGAAAAGCTGCAACAAACGCCCGAGACCATTCCGTGGCCGAATGTCAGCTGGGTTATCGTCACTACCACCTCGACCACGACAACCACGGTCCCGGAAACAACCACGACCACAAGGCCCAAGCGCACCACGACCACCGTCGCCGAAACCACCACCTCGGTCGACTCCTCTTCCTCGGTCGACTCCTCTTCCACGACGCTCGACCCGAACACCACAACGACAACGGTCGAGGTGGACGAATCCACCTCGACCGTGTCGGGTACTTCAACCACGACGACGCTGTCGTCGTGAAAACGTGATCAGCCGGCGTTGATCGTCTTTGCCAATGACTCTGCAGCCTTCAACAACGAACCGGTGACCGGCGCGTAGTACAGCGACTCCGCCAACTGCGGTCCACATTCGTCGAGCAGGAACGTCGCGAAGTCGGAGACGACTGCGTTCTTCGCCCTCGGAGTGGTCTTGCCCAACAAGTACGTCACGGCTGCGATCGGATAGGCGTTCGCAGTCTTGTTGTCGTACTTGAACGAAATCGTTCCCTTTGCACCGGGCGTGTAGTCACTGAGGAACGCCGACACGTTTGCCGACGACGGGTACACGTACTTGCCGGCGGCATTCTTGATGTAGGCCGCCTTCATGCCCTTTGCCTCGCGCTCGATCACGAAAGACACTTCGGTGTAGCCGATCGTGCCGTTGTTGTCGGCAACATAGTTCGAAAGCGCCGTCGACCCGCTCTGACCTTGGAAACTTCCCGGAACTGCGCTGGCGCCACCCGGGAACGCTCCCGTGAATGCATCCGCAACCGTCCACGCGTTCGCGGTGTCGACATTCTTCAGGTAGTTGACGAAGTTGTTCGTCGTGCCGGAACCATCACTGCGATACACCACAGTGATGTTTTTGCTCGGCAGCTTTACTTTCGCCGGCTTGAACGCGGCGAGCTTCTTTCCATTCGCATTCACGGTGTATTCGGCGTTGGAAACGGTCTTGACCGAAATCGACACCGCACCGACCTTAGTGGCCACCGACTTGACAGTTGTCTTCTTGCCCTTCAGGGTTTGGATGACGTCGATCTTCTTCCCTTTCGTCGCCTTTGCAGCGGCAGCCGTCATGTTGACGGCGATCGTTGCCGAGGTTTTCGAGTTGGACTTCATCGTGACGACCGCACCCTTGTAATAGCTCTTCTTCACCGAGTTGGCGAATACCGGGTTGGCCTTCACGTCAGCAGCGATCTTCGGATCATTCCACTTCGTGATCTTCCCCGAGAAGATTCCACCGACAGTGCGGGCGCTGAGTGACAAGTCGGCACCCTTCAGCTCGTCGAGACGGAACACCACGCCAATGCCGCCCAATACGTACGGCACGTACGTCCAGCCGAACGACGGGGTGTCCTTTGTGGCAACCAGCGAGTCAGTTCCGGCAAAGTCGGTGAGACCGTTCTTGAAGTCGGTCTTTCCACCGCCCGAGCCCTTCGCGTTGTAGGACAACGTGTGACCGGACTTCTGGTTGAAGAGAGGGATGCAGGCGTCGAGGAAGGTCTTCGGGAAGGTCGCTCCCGAGCCCGACACTGACTCTGCTCTTGCAACACCGGAACAGCCGAGACCTGCGATCAGGCCGGCGACGGTTCCGACAAGTGCCGTGCGGCGAAGTGCCATTTCTTGGTCCTCCGTAGTGGTTGGAATGTCAGGGGTTTCTGACATTTCTCAACGTAGGAAACGGAAGTCAACCGAAAGGGATCGCGGGGTGAACGAACCGGTTCACGAATGTGAACACTGGCTGAACGAAATCAACCGAACCGGCCCTGGACGTAGTCCTCGGTGCGCTTGTCTGTGGGGGTGGTGAACATCTGTGATGTCAGACCCGACTCGATCAATCGCCCGGGGCCACCATCAGCAAGGAAGAACGCGCAACGATCGGACACTCGCGCGGCCTGCTGCATGTTGTGGGTCACGATGACGATTGTCATCGTCTTCGACAATTCATCGATCGTTTCCTCGATACGCAAGGTGCTTCCCGGGTCGAGAGCCGAGCATGGTTCGTCCATCAGCAGAACTTCGGGATTCACGGCGAGTGCACGGGCGATGCAGAGTCGCTGTTGCTGGCCACCCGACAACGACCCGCCCTTCGCACCCAGACGGTCCTTGACTTCCTTCCACAATCCGGCACGGGTGAGGCACTCCTCCACGAGTTCGTCGCGATTCGCCACCTTCAATTTCGCCAATTTGAGACCCGCAGAAACGTTCTCGGCGATTGTCATCGCGGGAAATGGATTCGGCTTCTGGAACACCATGCCGATCTTCAAACGAATCTCTGCCGGGTTGACCGAAGGGTCGTAAATGTCGGCGTCGTGAAGCATCACCTCACCGGCCATGGCAGCGCGCGGAATGAACTCATGCATACGGTTCAAGATGCGCAGGAAAGTCGACTTACCACATCCGGACGGCCCAATGAGACCGGTGACGGAATTCGCGGGGAAGAGCAGATTGATGTCCTCCAGCGCATGGTGCTTGTCGAACCACGCGTGGATACCACGCGCCTCCATGCCTGTGGCTCGGCCGACACTCATCGACGGCGCCTCTTGTGTTTCAACCATGTTGGTGACCTCATGCCCTTTCACATCAGTCATCTCTTGTCTCTCCCGCTCAGTCCGCGTGCCACGGTGAACAAAACGAACAATGCCAACAGCAACAGCAAAGAGCACGCCCACGCACGCGCAAACGAATATTCCGTTCCGCTCTGCAGCAAGTTGAACGTGAACACCGGCAGCGAAGCCACCGGACCCTCGGTCGGCGAAAATGTCGTAGCGGTGAAATAACTCGCGGTCAACAACAGCGGAGCTGTTTCACCCGCGATGCGCGCCACACCGAGAATGCCCGACGTCACGATGCCACTACGTACGGTGGGCAGAACCACGAAGAGCGTGGTACGCCACTGTGGTGCGCCGAGGGCGTAGCTCGCCGAGCGCAGATCGTCGGGCACCAGCTTCAATACTTCCTCCGCAGTGCGCGCCACTGTGGGAAGCATCAGAATCGCTAGTGCCAGACCCCCGGCCAGACCGCTAAATCGGTTCATGCCCATCACCACGGTCGAATAAATGAAGAGACCGGCGACGATCGACGGCACTCCACTCATCGACTGGATAATGAACCGCACCAGGGTCCGCATACGCCCACGAACCTCGGTGACGTAGACCGCGGTGAGAACACCCAACGGCAACGTGATAACAGTCGCGATGACGACCATCATCAAAGTACCAATCAATGCGTGCGCGGCACCGCCCATGTTCAATTCGTCATCGGGGCCCGAGATTCGCATGTCGGACGAGACGAAGTTCAAGTTCAACAACGCATCGAGACCCTGTGATACAACGGTCCACAGCAATGAGATGATCGGATAGAAGGCGATGCCGGCAACAACGACCACCGTGTTTGCGACCATCGCATCGGTGGTAGCCACCGCACCCTTGCCACGAGCGAGCAAATAACCGCCGACGAGCGCAATCGGCACGAAAATCAACAGCCAGCCGTCGAAGCCGGCGAGGGGCGTGAGCAGAGCCACGACCATCGCAATGATCGAGCCGGCGGCGGCAAGCGCGATCTGCGGCACGACACGACGTGGCGTGATACGCCAAGGCCGGATCGGTGTCGGTGCGGGCTGAACGTCGAGGTTGCTCATGATTCGAGGGGGGAGGATTTCTGGACGATGTACGTGGCGACCATGTTCACGGTCATGGTCAGAATGAACAGCACGAAACCAGCCGCCAAGAGTGCCTTGATCTCGTACTGGCTCGCCTCGCCGAACTTCGTCGCGATCAAAGATGCGACGTTGCCACCCTGTGACTCGAGAATGCGGAAGTTCGGCTTGAACACGAGGTTGAGGACGAGATAGACCGCAATCGTTTCGCCGAGCGCACGACCGAGGCCGAGCATCGTTCCGCCGACGACACCGCTGGATCCGTACGGCAAGACGACGCTACGGATAGCACCCCAGCGACTTCCCCCCAAGGCGTAGGACGCATTGACAAGATCCGGGGGCGTGCGCGAGAACACTTCGCGCGACACAGATGTGATGATCGGCGTGATCATGATCGCCAGCACGAGACCGGCGACGAACGGACTGCGGTCGTACTGCTCGTTCTCGACACCGAAGAGAGGGAACCAACCCGCGAATCGGTTCAGAAGTTCCCCCCACGACGACGCTGCGCCCGAGAAGATCGAGACGGCCCACAATCCGTAGACCACCGAAGGAACCGCAGCCGCGATGTCGACGAGCATCCGCACCGACGAGCGCAGCCGCTCGGGCAAATAGAACTCGATGAAGAGGGCCGCACCGACCGCAAGCGGAAGAGCGACGATGACTGCAATCAGCGACACCAGCACGGTGCCGACGAGCATCGCCCACACACCAAAAGTCGAGTCGGAACCGTCGGCTTCGGCACCTGCGGTCCAGTCCGACGAGAAGATGAAGTCGAATCCGAATCGACCGAAAATTTCGCCACTGCGGACGATCAAGAAGACTGCAATCATCCCGAGCAACACGAGTGACGACAATGCACCCGCGGCGACGATTCTGCGGAAAATCCTGTCTCCACGGCTGGCCCGTGCGATAACGGTCCGTTTTTCGGGCACCTGACTCTCCGTGCCGTGCCCGAGCGCCGTCTCCATACCCACGGAAGCCTTTCAAACCCCGGTGTCCCTGAGGTCAATGGAAGGTGTACGGAAGGTGAACGACCGCGGATTTTTCTGCGTAGTCGCCGTTGTTCGGCGTACCTACAACGCGACGGGCACGACGCCGAAAATGTTGACGTCGACCAGGCCGTGGTCAGTGATCCGCAGGTCGGGAATCACCGAGAGGCCCAGGAATGAAAGCGACATGAACGGGGCGTCGAGAGTGATCCCGAGAGTTCGGGCCACCGCGACGACGTGATCGATCTCGGCGGCGACTTCCGGTAAAGATTTTTCACTGATCAGACCAGCGATGGGTAGCGCGACTTCGGCGATGACTTTGCCATCGACGACCACGACCTGTCCCCCACCCATCTCGGCAACGCGCGCCACCGCTGCAGCCATGTCGGCAGGGCCTGATGCGTCGCGCGCGCCGACAACCATGATGTTGTGCGCATCGTGGGCAACGGTCGATGCAATCGCACCACGCGTGATTCCATAACCCGACACGTATCCGAGGCCGATACGACCAGTGGCCTTGTGGCGCTCAACAACAGCGATACGCGCGATGTCGTTGGCCGCATCGTTCACGTCGAGAATGAGCGACGTCGTGCGCACCGTTCCCGTCTTCACGCCGATGACCCGCGCCTTGCCGTTCACAGGCGGCTCGATTGTCATCTCGGCGGCCGAGGGCACGTGGTGCAGGCGCACACGGTTGTACAGGCTCTTCGGTGGGTCGACCTGGGGCACCACACCGGGAAGGATCTTCCCGTCGCGCGCAACGACTCGACCGCGCTGCAGCACCATCGACGGTCGAAAACCTTCGAGCGTGTCGAACACCACGACATCGGCCTGGTAGCCGGGACCGAGCTGACCGAGATGAAAGAAGTTGTGATACTGCGCGGGGAAATATGAACCCACCAACAACGCATCGATTTCGTTCAGGCCTGCGCCGACCGCGAGCCGAATGCAATGGTTGATGTGGCCTTCATCGCGCAAAAGGTCGGGCTCGCGGTCGTCGCTACAGAACGCCGAGCACAGTGGCCCATGATGCACCACCGTTGGCAACAACTCGACGAGGTCTTGGCACACCGACCCTTGGCGGAGGAACACCCACATGCCCTTCTGGCGCTTCTCATGCGCCTCGTCGGGCGCGAACGACTCGTGACAACTCTCGACACCCGCCGCGAGGTACGCGTCGAGTGCACGACCTTTCAACCCGGGCGCATGACCGTCGACTCGTCGCCAGCCGGCCGTTTTGATGATCTCACGGAACATCGGGTCACCGTTGATGACGGCCGGAAAGTTCATCACTTCGGCAACACCGATGGCACCCATCTCGTCGATGATCTTTCGAACATCGGCCGGGGTGAACGCAGCACCGGCACTTTCGAAGGGTGAAGCCGGGACGCACGACGACGCCGCAACCCCGAACGTGAACGGCATCTGCTCGGCCGCCTCGACCACGGCGCGAATCCCCTCCAACCCGGCGACGTTCGCGATCTCGTGAGGATCAGCGGCGACGGCCGTCGTACCGTTCGGCAAGACCGCCTTCACGTATTCGCTCACCCACAACTTCGACGACTCGAGGTGCATGTGCGCATCGACAAATCCGGCGACCACCGCGGCTCCACCCACATCGATGGTCTCGACTGCGTCACGGTCACCCCACCCGACCACAGCGCCATCACAGATGGCCAAACTGGTGTCGACCCACTCCTTGGTTGCGGGGGCGAGAACCCTGCCACCGCGAATCAACAAATCGGCGGGTTCGTCACCGCGCGCCGCCGCAAGTGCCTTGAGAGAAACGGGTGGTCTCGCCATGCGGAGACGCTACTGCACTGGGTACTTTCGCCGCCACGATGACAAACTGATCACATGGGCATGCGCGACGGCGACGGTTGGGTCGACTGCAATTGCGGTCGCTACCACTGGGGTCTCTACGGCGCGGCAGGACTTCTGTTGGTTCGCCGCGATCTTCCCGAACCGCACGTTCTGCTGCAATTGCGCGCAGCATGGACCCACGGCGGAGGCACATGGGCGCTACCCGGTGGCGCACTCGACTCTCACGAAGATCCGATCACTGC
Organism: Actinomycetota bacterium; assembly: GCA_041164425.1. GTDB lineage: Bacteria > Actinomycetota > Acidimicrobiia > Acidimicrobiales > Ilumatobacteraceae > F1-20-MAGs119. The sequence goes on along the minus strand of JBEAPO010000009.1, from coordinate 2,159 downwards.
CGCCAAGCGGGAAGCATGGGAAGAAGTCGGCATCGAAGACCACCACCTCAATGTCGTCGACGTCTTCACCGACGACCACGGATCGTGGGGATACCACACCGTCATCGCGCACTGCCACGGCGACGCAAACGCCGGTATTGCAAACGGCGAATCAGAAGACCTGCACTGGGTACACGTCGATCACGTGCACACCTACGACCTGCACCCCGGCTTCGCCGGCTCGTGGCCGCACCTCCACCCGCGCGTCATCACATCGCTCACCATCTGACGCAGAGAAAACGAAAGGGGCGCGGTGCCGAAGCACCACGCCCCTTGTCGGTTGTTCGAGCGGTCAGACCACCTTGACGGTAAACACCTTCTTCTTGGCGCCCTTGACCTTGCCCTTCGCGGCCTGCGTGATTGTCACACGGCAGACACCTTTCTTCGAGCCGGCAACGACGGACTTACCGATCACTTTGCAAGCGCCAGAGCCGACGATTTTCACTTTGCCGGCCTTCTTGACGGCGGAATACGCCTTCAGGAACTTCGACGTCGGCGTCTTCGACTTCACCTTCGCGGTCTTCGGAGCGGTATAGGCCGATTTCGAGCCTCCACTGGTGGTATCGCCTGTCAGCGATGCACCACCGCTTGTCGTCGAACCTGCGATCGAGTTCTGCAACGTCACCGTGCACGGCTGGTTCTTGACCTTGACACAGATCGACTTCGACGGCAACACACCCGACGAACGCACGCGGTAGTAGCCCGACTTGCTCGGGCACAACTTCACCGTGGCCGAACCCTTACTGTCGGTCTTCACCCCAGAAGAAGCGGAGCACGCGAAAGAGTTCACGCTCGACTTCGAGACACCGGCCGATGACGATCCGTCATCAGTGCTGCTCGTCGGGCCGCGGCCACTGCAGTATCCCTCCTGCACCGACGAGGTACCGCTCCAGAGTCCGCCCTGCTGCATCTCCCCACATACTTCCTCGGCTTTTGCTTCCAAGTTGCTGATCGGCAAATTGTCACCGTCCTTCAACGAAATTGGAATCTCGACAGAGCCGTCGGCCTTTGGCTCAACTTCCGAGGGCAACGTCGTCTGGATGTTTGCCATGTAATCGAGCGACACGGTCTGAGAGATGCTGTCGAAATTCACCTTCTTTTTCTGCTGCAGTGACCCGTCGTCGTACATCACAGTCGCGTCGTACTGACTCGAACGCGTCTTTGGATCGAACGATTTCCAAGTCACCTTTCCATCAGCTCCGGTGATGTACGTCGGCGGCGGGACAAAACAGAATGCGCACTGCGCAGATTGCATGAAACCCTTTGTGTCCGGCGCTGTTGCCGACCACGAAGCATTCTTGGCGCCGTCGTTCACGTAGTTGTACGTGAGGTAATTGTTCGCCAGTTGTACCACTGCGTTCGGCACAGCAGTCCCATCCGTCAATTGCACGGTCACCGAACGATCGACAACCGCCGACGACACCGGCACGACAACTTCGACCGCACCGGTTGCGGGTACGTTCACCGTGACAACTGCTGCCTGCAGATACGAGCCGTCGGATTGTTTTCCACCCTTCAAGGTGAACGCCACAGGACCCGTTGCAACCGCGGCCAGTCGCACGAGACCGGTGTCATCGGTGGTGTCCGTCGCCTTCGTGGAGCTTCCCAGTGTGTCCGGGACGTCGGGCGCAGTCCAACGAACGGACGCCCCAGCCAGAGGTGCCCCTGTGTTGGTCTTGATCGTGATCGCCTTCTGCGAAAGAACCTTGCGTTCTCCCGAATCGACCTGCATAGGAATGAGATCTGGACTGTCGGTTGAGCCGGTCAACTTGTTGACGTAGTAGTAGGTGCTGGACGTTGCATTTTTGAACGCGCCAACCGCCGACAAGACCCCGCCGGACTGCTTCGCGCACTGCGAACAATTGAAAACCCATTGGTCGGCAGCGAGAATCCCGCTTTCGGTCGCGAAGTACACTTTTCCACTAGGGCCACTGACGGCAAAGATCGAAATCGGGCGCGCCATGATGCCTACGCTCGAGACGCTCGTCGGGAACTTCATTGTGGAGCCGTCCCAGGATGCGGTTCCGCAATAAAGAGTGCCCTGTGCCCAAACACAAAGTCCGATGCCGTTGAACGTCGTGATGAAGACCTTTTCGGCCTGATAGACGCCTTCGATTTCG
>JBEAPO010000008.1:0-2887 GCA_041164425.1 Actinomycetota bacterium | reverse complement strand
GCGCCGAAAGTGGCGACGGTTGCTGTGAAGAAGACCGCAACGGTGTTGTCGTCGTTGAAGGCACTCGGCATCACCGTGGTCAAGCGTTCGAAGATCACTGCGACTTCCAGGACCAAGAAGGTGTGTTCTGTCGTCGGTGGCACGAAAGTGAAGGGTCTGAAGAAGGGTGTCTGCAAGTTGACGGTGAAGATCACTCCACCGAAGACAAAGAAAGTGCCCAAACCGAAGACGACAACGAAGAGGATCAAGATCACGATCAAGTGAACGTTGGCTGACCGACTCTCTGTTGAGGGGGCGGGGCGCCTACTGCGTGCTCAACGCAGTGCGTGCCTCGCCCCCTTGGTTTTTGTAGACGGGGCCGATGGCATCGATGACGACGTTGACGAGAACACCATCGGGGATCTCGGCCTTGCCCTTCAAGTCCTCAGTGATCGGGGTCATGCGCTGGTAGCCGACCGTGAAGGGATCGACCCCGTAGGTGACAGGCGTCGTGATGGGCAAGTCGCCTTCGCCGACGGGAACGTCCCCGTAGAACAACTGCATCGAACCCTTGAATCGTCCGGTCGACGTGAACACAGCTCGCACGAGTACTTCACCGGGCGGCAAGTCGACGCTGGCCGAGATTGTGGTGGTGAATGCGCCGAGGAAGTTCGACGCATAGTGGAGACGACGCCCCTTGACGTAGAGCGCATAGCCGCCCGAGTGACTGCCGTGCGCAACGAGGATGCCGTCGATGTTTTCCGCTGCGGGAACTTTCAACGCGGCTGCGATCTGGAACGAGCGGTTTTTCAGGTTCGGTGCCGTCGACTCGGGCAGCGGTGAGATGCCGGGTAGGTAGACATAACGGTCGCGCAAGTGGCGACGGTCGCCGTAGCGGCCGGGCTGGTTGTTCAGCGGAAGCACCTGGTAGCGATCGGCTTCTGACCACCACAGTTGTTTGAGTTCTTCTAACTTGTCAGGTCGTGCAGTAGCGAGGTCGTTGCACTCGGAGAAATCCTCGGCGACGTTGTAGAGCTCCCAAATGTCGGTGTCAAATGGGCGTGTCGAGTCGCTGCCGTCGTAAGCGATCATTGCCGGCGGATGGAAGACGACGGCCTTCCATCCGTCGTGGTACAACGCACGGGAGCCGAGCATCTCGTAGTACTGCGTCTTGTGATTAGACGCGACGTCGTCGCTGGCGAGCGTGTGCGCAAAGCTTGTTCCCTCGATCGGATTCTGCGTCACGCCCTTGATGACCTGTGGCGGTTCCATGCCCAGCATCTCGAGAAGCGTTGGCACCACGTCGATGACGTGCACGTACTGGTGACGCGTTTCGCCGCGAGCAGGAAGCTTGTTGCCCCAGTGCATGATCATCGGATCGCACACTCCACCCTCATGCGTGTCGCGTTTGAACCGCTTGAGCGGTGTGTTGCCGGCCCACGCCCAGCCCCATGGGTAGTGGTTGTTGGCGTGCTCGGTACCCAATAGGTCGATTCGCTTCAGGTTCTCTTCGAGACTTTCGGGGACGAAGTTGAAGAAGTACTTCTCGTTGTAGCTGCCCTTCGGGCCACCCTCTGCGGAAGCGCCGTTGTCGGACATCACCAGAATGATCGTGTTGTCGAATTCGTCCAACGTCCTCAGGAAATTGACGAGACGACCAACCTGTGCGTCGGTGTGGGTGAGGAAGCCGGCGAAGACCTCCATCATCCGCGAGTACAGACGCTTTTCGTCGTCGGACAAGGTGCTCCATTCGGGAACCCATGCGGGGCGTTCCGACAATTGCGTTCCGGCCGGCAGGAGGCCACTTTTCAGCTGGCGTTCGAACACGCGGTTACGCCATTCGTCCCAACCCATGTCGAATTTGCCGCGGTACGGATCGATGAATTCTTTCGGCGCTTGGTGCGGGGCATGCGCGGCGCCGGGCGCGAAGTACATGAAGAAGGGTTGCGTCGGAGAGTACGCACGGAGGTCCTTCAGGTACGCAATCGCGCGGTCGGCCAGATCTTCCGTGAGGTGGTAACCCTCGGCGGGTGTCTTCGGCGGGTCGACGGCGTGGCTGTCGTGCACGAGGTCGGGGTAGTACTGGTCCGTCTCACCGGCCATGAAGCCGTAGAAGCGGTCGAATCCCTTGCTCAACGGCCACCGCGTACGGGGCCCGCCGATGTTGCGCTCATGCGGGGGAGTGAGGTGCCACTTGCCGAGCGCGAACGTGGCCCAGCCACGCTCTTGCAGCATCTCGGCCATGAAGCCGTTCTCATGCGGAATCTCGGCGTCGTATCCGGGGAAGCCCGACGTCATCTCGATGACACGTGCCATTCCGTTCGAGTGGTGGTTGCGGCCGGTCATGAGACAGGCACGGGTGGGCGAGCACAGTGCGGTCGTGTGGTAGTTCGCGTAGCGCAGACCGTTTGCGGCGAGTGCATCGAAGGTCGGCGTGGCGATGTCACTGCCATAGCAACCGAACTGGGCGTAACCGACGTCGTCAAGCAGAACGATGAGGATGTTCGGCGTACCGACGGGCGGTGCGTTCAACGGCTCCCAAGAGAACTTGGAGTCCTCGAACGTGCGACCGATCGTGCCCTTGAAGTTCTTCTTCTGACCCATGCGCCCCCGCTTTCGGTTGTTTCGTCAGATTAGGGGACAAAAAGAAAGGGTCCGCCGGACGTTTCCGACGGACCCTTTGCTTGTCAGTTGTGGTGATTAGGCGCGGAGGCCTTTGTTCACCATGCTCATGATCGCGTCACGCAGCGGGATGGCCGCGTAAACGATCGCACCGTTGGCAACGATGTTCATCCAGTCGTCCTGCATGACGAGTCCCCAGCCGGCGGCTGGCCATGTGTCGATCCACCAGACCATGAGAATCGAGATCCCGAGACCCCAGTGGGCCCCGACGATCGGAAGATTCTTC
>JBEAPO010000007.1:0-6749 GCA_041164425.1 Actinomycetota bacterium | reverse complement strand
GGGGGCGTGCGGCTGTCGTTGCGAGGAACCGACACCGTGTCGGGTATCGGCACCATCGAGGTTCGGACCTCCGCGAGGAAGCCTGCGGCGAAGGTGAAGGTGTCGCGTATCAAGGGCAAGGCAGATGGCAAGCCTCGCGTGGCTTCGCAGGTGGTGTCATTGAAGACGACGGCCAAGCGGCTGCAAGTTCGCGTACTTGACCGCGCGGGCAACGCGTCGGCGTGGCGGACGATCGTCGTCAAGTAGTCAGTTGACTGCGGCGCCGAAAATCTTGCCGACGAGCATCGTGAACGCCATCGCGATGATGCCGCCGATGACGATTCGGCGAACCGACACGCGCTTGCTCGCCTTGCCGTAGTGCGCGCCAACCGAACCGAGGGTGACGAGCGCGGCGATGGAAACGGCGAGCGTGAGCCAGATACGAACAGCGGTCGACGACCCGAGGGCCACGGCAGCAACCGGCATGGCTCCACCGAGAACGAATGCGATGGCCGAGGTGACCGCCGCCTGAACGGGCTGCGCACGGTTGTGCTCGGTGATGCCGAGCTCTTCCGCCAGGTGGACCTTCAGGGCGTCTTTCTTGGTGAGTTCGACTGCAACCTGTCGGGCGAGGTCGTGGCCGAGGCCCTTGTCTTGGTAGATCGCGGTCAGTTCGGCGAGTTCGCGTTCAGGGGTGTTCTCGAGCTCCCAGGTTTCCTTCGCAATGTCCGACAGTTCCGAATCACGTTGCGAACTGACCGACACGTATTCGCCGAGAGCCATCGACGCAGCGCCGGCGACGAGGCCTGCGATGCCGGCGGTGAGGATCGCATTGCGGGATGCATCACTGGCGGCCACGCCGAGAACAAGGCAGGCAATCGAGACGATGCCGTCGTTGGCGCCAAGGACCATTGCGCGCAATGATCCAACTCGGTGGCTTGCGTGGCCTTCGTCGTGCAGCGCCATGAACCACAAACTACCGATGTCACACGGTGAAGGTGTCACTCGATTCGGCAATGTGACGCAGGTCAGGGTTGACTCAAGGTCATGGCGGCATCCCAAATGTCACGGCGGGCCCTCATTGGGTCGGCGCTCGGTGCGGTCGTCGGTGGCTCGGCGCTGCTCGCTTTGATCAACGGTGGCGGCGGGGGTGCGTCGGAAGATGGTTTGTCGAACGGAGTGATCGACCTGCGTCCGACGGTGCCCACGACGGTCGACGATCTCGCGTTTCTGACGCCCGAGTCAGACTTCTTCATTATCGACACGGTGGGCAAGATGCACCCACGGTTGACCGCAGACGATTGGTCGCTGCGCATTCACGGCATGGTCGGCAAAGAGGTGACGCTCACTTATGCCGACATCGTGGACATGCCATTCGTCGAGCACGTGATCACACTCGGCTGTGTCTCGAACAAGGTGGGTGGCGACCTGATCGGCAATGCCCGCTGGGGTGGGGTGTATCTCGCCGACGTATTGGCGATGGCAGGTATCGATCCGGCAGCCGAGCAACTGGTCAGTCGCAGTGCCGATGGTTGGACGTGCGGTACGCCGGTGTCGGGCGTTCTCGACGGACGACCCGCGATGTTGGCGACGCACATGAACGGCGAAGTGCTGTCAAACGTGCATGGTTTTCCCGCGCGGATGGTCGTGCCCGGACTCTTCGGGTTCGTTTCCGCTACGAAGTGGGTGACCGACATCAACGTCACGACTTGGGATGCGTTCGACCCGTATTGGCTGCAACGCGGTTGGGCTCGCGAGGCACCGATGTTGGCTTCGAGCCGTATCGACCTGCCGCGGTCGAAGAGCCGCCATTCCGCAGGCAAGGTCACTTTCGCAGGGTTCGCGTGGGCGCCGCGCACAGGAGTGCGAGCCGTGGAATTGCGTGACGGCACGGGCGAATGGGTCGCGGCAGAAATCGTCGAACAGGACAGCGGCGACGCCTGGGTGGTGTGGCGGGGCCATCTCGATCTTGCGGTGGGTGAGCACCGTGTGGCGGTACGAGTGACCGACCGCGACGGAGTCCACCAAGACGAGGCGGAACGCGACGTGGTGCCGAGCGGCGCGACGGGGCTGCACCAAGTCACGATCGACGTGATCTGAAGCGCGGAAATTTGCCGTCAGGTCTGCTGACACAATCGCGGCGACGGGCACTAATCTGCTCGCAACTTGCACGACAGGGGAGTTCATGACACGTACGTCGCTTTTCCGCACCATCACCGCTGCAACCGCGGTTCTGGCGGTGACCGCAACACTCGCAGCCTGTGGAGGCGGGGGTGATTCCGAAGCCACCGACACCACACGCGTGAAGAACAACGCTTTCACCACGGTGCCCGCAGATGGCGGTGCGCCCACCACGTTGTTCGACTGGACCGGTGGTTCATCGACGACGATCGAAGGTTCGTCCGAAACCACACTCGCGCCCACCGACTCTGCTGCTCCCACCGATTCGACGGATCCGGCCGGCGAGACCACGGTTCCGGGTGTCTCCACGGTGCCCGCCGCGGGCGACACCACCGTGCCACCGGCGACGGCCAATGAGGCGATTTCGCTCGTTCAATCAAAGGGTCAAAGCGGCGATGCGTTCGGCGGGGCGGTCGTGCTCTCCACCGACGGCAGCACACTTGCAGTCGGCGCGCTTTACGCCGACGTGAACGGCAACGCCGACCAGGGTTCGGTCACGGTTTTCACCCGCAGCGGTGGCAGATGGGCCGAGCAGGGAGTTCTCACCGTCGACGGTGCAGCAAGCGACTGGTTCGGCTACTCGATCGCCATGTCGTCAGATGGCAACACCATTGCGGTGGGTGCGGTGTACGCAACCGTTGATGGCAACAAGGCACAGGGCAGCGCATCGGTGTTCGGTCGTCAGGGCGGCAAGTGGTCGCTTCAAAAGACGGTCACCGGCGAGAATGGCGCAGCAGGCGACCTGTTCGGTTACTCGGTCTCGCTCTCGTCCGACGGCGGCACGCTCGCGGTTGGTGCCACGGGCGCCGACGTCGACGGCAACGCCGACCAAGGCACGGCAAGCGTGTTCACGCGTGACGGCAGCTGGGCTCTCCAGCAAGTCCTCACCTTGGCGACACCCGCTGCCAAGGCGAACTTCGGAACGTCGGTCGCTCTTTCGGCCGATGGCAACACCCTCGCAGTGGGTGGCCCGAACGCCGGTGCCGGCGCAGCAAACGTCTTCATCCGCGCCAACGGCGCGTGGTCGTAAACTCCATCGGACGGTTGGGTCGACGCATGAAGGGTGACCAAATGAGAACGAAACGACGTGTCCTCGCCGTAACGGCATCGGTCGCACTCCTGGCTGCCTGTGGCGGCGGCGGTGGCGGCGGCGGCGGTGCCGCTGAAGGAGGTGGCGACAGCAAGGCGGCCGACATCACGGTGCCCGAAGCCAAGGGTGTCAACGTCGACCTTGGTCTTGCGCCAAACCCGGATGGATTCGCATTCGCGAACTTCGGTGCGGCTGCCTCGCCCGAGGTTTTCGGTGCCGAAGACCTGGTGGCGATGTTCGGTAGCGGCCCCGACGTGTGCGTCGAGGGGAGCAACCCGTGTGAACCGACGGCAGAAGCCGCGGCATGGGCCGCAATGGTGAACGACAACCGCGCCGCGGGTCATTGCGAGGGTTTCGCCGTGCTGTCGGCCAATCGTTTCGCCGCCGGCAAGACGCCGCCCAGCGTGCAGTTGACGATGGACCCGACGGTCACCAAGGACATCATGCGCGCGTTCGCGACGCAGTTCTTCCAGTCGACCCAGGAAGAGACCATCGGTTGGCAGGGCAAGTCGTTGAAGGACAAAGTCGCTGCTCTCGAGTCGGCTTTCGCCTCGAAGAAGGCGGTCTACACCCTCGCCGTCTACACGGCCGAAGGTGGCCACGCGGTTCTGCCGTACGCCATCGAGTACTCGGGTGCCGACAAGGCGCGAATCAAGATCTATGACTCGAACTGGCCGGGCCAAGACCGCTGGGTCGATGTCGACCTCGCCAACGAGACGTGGTCGTTCCCATACTCGGGCGCCGATCCGAACAACGATCCGGCTGCTTGGACGGGTGGTCCGAAGGACCTCGACATCACTTCGATGAGCGCACGTGACGCGGCGAAGATCCCGTTCGGTAAGGGCAACGGCGATGTCACCAAGTCGCTGTTGCTCATCCGCTCGGCTGCACTGAACTGGTCGATCACCACCCCGGGTGGTTCCGTGCGTCCCGGTCAGGCCGCGCCAAGCGGTGTGAGTATCCGTCCGGTGCGTTCGTCGGCTCCGCAAGACCCCGGTGCACCGAGCGACTACCTCGTGTGGGTTCCCTCCGATCAGACGCTCGAGTTCAATCTTCCCGACGCGTCGCGTGTCTCGGGCTTCACGCCCAAGGCCGCGGTTCGTATCGAGACGTCCGGCTCTGACAACGGACCGATCGAAGTCAGCGACGGTGCAGTGAAGGCCAACGACCCGAACGTGGTGTTGTCACTCGCTGACGGCAACCTCGTCGCATCGTCGAACGGTGAGGGCAACGAGATCTCGACGACGGGTGAACAGCTCGACGTGCAGGTCACCGCGCCGAACGGCGAGCAGGTCAACGTCGAGGTCACGCCCGAAGCGCCTGCCGTCGACGTGCGCACACCCGGTCGCGACGGTGTCGACCCGAACGCAAACGTCGAGATCCTCACCCAAAAGGGCGACAACGAAATCGAGCGTAAGACCATCGACGCCAACGGCAACGAAAAGGTCACCACCGAAGAAGGCGAGTTGGACAACACCCAGGTAAAACGTCCGATGCCCGAGACTCTGGCGGCTCCCGAAACGAAGCCGGGTCTGCCTGCACGCGACGATCGAGTTGCCGAAGTGACACCGGCGGCCGGACGGACCACAACGGGTGACCCGTCCACTCCGACAAAGACACCAGCGGGTGACCCGTCCACTCCGACCAAGACACCAGCGGGTGACCCGACTACTCCGACCAAGACACCAGCGGGTGACCCGTCCACTCCGACCAAGACACCAACGGCAACGGCACCCGCGGGTAGCGGAAACCTTCCGCCGCTCCGGCCGGTGGCAACGGTTCCGGGCGGTTAGTCCGGCCAGCCGGGAGTGTCCGGGTCCAACTCCACACCCATGGTGTTGAGGAAGCCCGCCACCATTCGGTACAGCCCAACCAGAAGAACGAGTTCACAGAGCTCCGCGTCGGTCCAACCGGCGCGGAGCTCTTGCCATGTCGGGTCGCTCACGCAGTCGTTGGCACAGATCTCGTCGGTCATCACGATCAAGTCACGGTCGCGTACCGACCACGGATGAGGCGACACGTCGTGGGCAAGGGCGGCAATCTCGTCGTCGCGCAGCCCGCAATTGCGTCCGATCACCGTGTGTTGGCCGAACTCGTATACGGAACCTGTATTCCACCCGACGCGCAGGATCACGATCTCGCGTTCGCGTGCAGGCAACAGACCGCGGTTCAAGAAGAATCCACCGAAACCGAGAAACCGCTTCAACATCTTCGGATGGTGAGCCATCGTGCCGAACAGGTTCAGGTACTCGCCGTTGACTGATTTGATGCTGCCCGTCAAGATCTCTTCGATCTCCGCCGTGACCGGTGAGATGGGTCGAATGCGCGGCTGAGAGGGGCGTGTTGCGTCTCGTGGTGAGGTGGAGTCCATGCCGTACTCTTGCACTCCATGAAGGGTTGGTGTTTCACCGCAACGAATGCGCCCCTGCAACTGCTCGACATCGACGACCCGGTGCCGGGGCCGGGTGAGGTGGTACTCGACGTGAAGGGTGCCGGCCTGTGTCACTCCGACGTCGGTGTGATGATCGACCCGATTTGGATGTCGCGTGTGGCGTTCACGCCTCTCATCCTCGGCCACGAAATCGCCGGCGTCGTTTCGGCAATCGGTCCCGACATAGCCGACGTGAAGATCGGCGATCGTGTCGGTGTGTGCCCGACGGTTGGCCTTGGCGCGCCGGGGTTCTCGCGTCACGGTGGCTTCACCACCAAGTACCTCGCCAAGCCCATCGAACTCGTGCCGATGCCCGACTCGCTGTCGTTCGATCTCGCCGCGGTCGGGACCGACGCGGGCATGACGTCGTATCACGCGATGGTGTCACGCGGTCATGTGCAGTCAGGCATGAAGGTCGGCGTCATCGGCCTTGGTGGACTGGGCCAAATCGGCGCGCGCGTCGCGGTGTTGCGCGGCGCCGAAGTGCACGTCGCCGAACCGAACGAGGCCGCCTGGCCCACGGCCGAGGAAATCGGTGCGCAGTCCGTCGTGCGTGACGCGTCGGAATGGGCGGGCAAGGGTTTCGACCTGATCGTCGACTACGCGGGCTTCGGTACCACCACGCGCGCCGCGGTCAACGCGGTGCGACGCGCGGGCACCGTCGTCCTCGTCGGCATGGGCAAGCTCGAGTTCACGCTCGACACGATGCCCATGATCATTTCCGAGATCAATGTCCTCGGCTCCACCGGCGGTACTCGCGACGACGTCACCGAGGTCTATGAGCTCTTCGCTTCAGGCGCGGTTGACCCGAAGATCACGAAGATCGACTTTCTCGACATCGCCAAGGGTCTCGACGACCTTCAGCACCACCGCATCACGGGTCGCCTCGTCGCCAACCCCTGCTGACGCAGGAACGAATAGGCCGTTGTCAGCGGCTGGTGGCAACTTCGCGGTGTTCGCCGTCGGCGGCTGTGGCGGCACCGGCATTACGTCGAACCTGAGCGTCGCGCAGGTTCAAACCGACGAACAAGCCGGCGATCGTCACGGCGGCAAGGCCCGCGCCGGAAA
>JBEAPO010000006.1:0-10464 GCA_041164425.1 Actinomycetota bacterium | reverse complement strand
AAGCCGAGCACGCCTTTGCGCACGATCCGTCACGGCCGGTGCACCGTGCCGACGATGCAGCCGATGCGTTTGCTCGCGCTCGCGCGTGGTTGGAGCGCGCCTAGTCAGCTGGCGCGTTGTTCACCGACCAGCGTCAGCTGGCGCGTTGTTCACCGACCAGCGTCAGCTGGCGCGTTGTTCAAGGTTCGCGCGGTTGAGCAGTTTGTACTGACGGTCGCGCTGTTCGAGCCAACCGAGACGGATGAAGCTGGCGATGGCCTTGTTGACGCGTTCGCGTGACGCTCCGACCATGCCGGCGAGTTCTTCCTGCGTGACAGGAAGTGAGAATTCGTCGACACCGCCGGAGAGTTCGAGCAGACGCTTTGCGGTGCGGCCCGTGACGTCGAGAAACACGCTGTCGGCAAGGGCTTCGTCCATGGCGCGCAAACGCTTGGCGAGCACCTTGGTGACGGCCCACAGAAGATCGGGGTTCGAGCGCAACTGCGGTTCGACCGCGCTGTAGGGGATGCGCAGCACTCTCGATGGTTCGAGAGCGCGAGCGAGTGCGCTGCGCGCACCGCCGTCGAGAAGCGCGAGGTCGCCAAACAAGTCGCCGGCGATCATGAGGGCGACGACGCTTTCGCGCGAGTCGAGCGGCTTGTTGTCGATGGCGATGGCAATGCGGCCCGACAGGACGATGTAGAGCGCATCGGGCGCGTCACCTTCGTTGAAGAGAACGTCGTTACGTACGAGTGTGCGCTCGTTGGCCTGCGCGGCGATCGATTCGATGATGGCGGGGCTGGCACCCGAGAAAAACTCGCTGGCAGCGATCACGGAAGCATGCGACATATGTGAATGACCGTACTACCCTCGACCGCATGGCCGCACCGCCAGCGACAGTCTGGACCATCGTCGTTGCCGGCGGGTCGGGCCAGCGCTTCGGTGGCTTGAAACAGTTCAGCGAACTGGGGTCGCGTCGGATGGTTGATTGGGCGGTCGAAACCGCGGCGCAGGCCAGCGCGGGCGTCGTCGTCGTGGTGCCCGCCGAACACGCGGCCCATCCTGCGTTCGAGGTTCCGCGCGGTGCAACCGTGGTGGTCGCGGGTGGAGCGACGCGCAGCGAATCGGTGCGGCGTGGTCTCGATGCCGTGCCTGCCACGGCCGAAGTGGTGTGCGTACACGATGCTGCGCGACCGTTCGCCAGTGCCGCGTTGTTTGCATCGGTCATCGCTGCCGTGGGCCGTGACGGGGTCGATGCAGCGGTGCCGGGAATCGCGGTCGCCGACACGGTGAAGATGGTCGATTCGACGGGCCGTGTCGAGGCGACACCCGACAGGTCGACGTTGCGTGCCGTGCAAACACCGCAGGCATTTCGCGCGTCGGCTCTGCGTGCCGCGCACGCGTCGTTGCCCGAAGCCACCGACGACGCGGCGGTCGTCGAGGCCGGCGGCGGTTACGTTGTCGTCGTGGAAGGCGAAACCGACAACCGCAAGATCACCGCCGCGGAAGACCTCGAGTGGGCTCGTGGCAGGTGCGCGCAATGATCGTGCGCGTTGGTCAGGGATTCGACGTGCATCGTTTCGAGGACACCCCGACCCCGGGCCGCGTGTTGACGTTGGGCGGCCAGCAGTTCCCGGGCGAGCGCACGCTTGTCGGCCATAGCGATGCCGACGTCATCGCACACGCGGTGGCTGACGCGCTGCTGGGTGCCGCGGGTCTCGGCGACATCGGTCAGCACTTTCCCGACACCGACCCGAAGTGGAAGAACGCCGACTCGATCGAGATTCTCCGCGCGGTCGCGAAGATGATCGCTGATGAGGGCTGGAACATCGGCAACGTCGACTGCAGTGTGGTGTGCGAGCGTCCGAAGTTGGCGCCGGTGCGTGATGCGATGCAGAACACGCTGTCAGCGGCGGCGGGAGCACCGGTGACGGTGAAGGGCCGACGAGCCGAGGGACTTGGTGCACTCGGGCGAAGTGAGGGAATCGCATGTTTCGCCTCGGCCGTTGTCACGCGAGACTGACCGAATGGCACAAGGTTCACGTCGGGGCGGTCCACGCAGCAATTCACGCGGTGCGCAGCGCCCCGCTTCGGGACGTCGCGCGCCGAGTCGTGGCGTATCCAGCCGTGGTGGTCGCAGTCGACAGGGTGATGCGCCGCGCAAGTCGAATTCGGAGAAGTCTCTCGGTGGCGAACAAGTCGAGGGTCGTCAGGCCATTCGCGAGATGTTGATCGCGGGTCGACGCAAGGTGCGAGAGATCTGGATCGCCGCCGACATCGACGCGGCCGACGTGATCGATGACATCCGCGAACTCGCGGCCGACTCACGTGTTCAGGTTCTCGACGTTGCGCGCAAGAAGATCGAACAAACGGCGCGAAGCGAGGCACCTCAGGGTGTGATCGCGTTCGCTGCACCACTTCCTGAAGCAGACTTCGACGAATTACTCGTACCGCGTGGGGGTGTGAAGCCCTTTCTCGTGGCGCTCGACGGCGTCACCGATCCGGGAAACCTTGGAGCTCTCCTGCGGTGCTGTGACGGTGCAGGGGTCACTGGTGTGATTCTGCCGAAGCACCGCTCAGTACACGTCACGCCGACAGCCGCAAAAGCCGCAGCCGGTGCCATCGAACATCTCGACATCGCGGTCGTTCCGGGTCTGCCCAATGCGATGGAGCGCATGAAGAAGGCACGGGTCTGGACGATCGGGCTCGACGACGACGCCGACCGATCGCTGTTCGAAATCGGTGACCTCGCGCGCGATCCCGTTTGCGTCATCCTTGGTGCCGAAGGAAAGGGTGTTTCGCGTCTCGTGCGTGAGCGATGCGACCTCGTGGTCTCGATTCCGATGCGGGGGCAGCTGTCCTCGTTGAACGTCTCGGTGGCCGGAGCCCTTGCCACCTATGAAATTCTCAGGAACCGTCGCCCGTAGACTGGCTGCGGTCACGCCGGGTTAGCTCAGTGGCAGAGCAACCGCCTTGTAAGCGGTAGGTCGTGGGTTCAAATCCCACACTCGGCTCCATTTTCCCAACTACGGTGGGGTATTGAACCGTTCACAAAGACGGAGGTCGTCATGAGTCGTCAAGCAGGAGCGCGTCGCGGTGGTTCGGGTGGCCTCGGTGGTCCCCAGGGCTTCAACGCGACAGCCAGCCTCGTGGCCGCGGCCGTGGCCGTGATCCTTGGTTTCTTCATTCTCCGCGACATCAACAACGACAACGACAGCGGTGGCGGCACGGCCGTCACCGAAACCACGCTCGCCACCGAGACCACTCTGGACGGAGCAACAACCACGACCCCCGCCGGGCCGACGACCGGCTTCAAGGTGCAGGTCGTCAATGCTGCTGGCGTATCGGGTGCAGCCGGTGACATGACCGTTGCACTGCAGGGTCTGGGCTTCATCGTGCAGCCGGCACTCACCAAGAGCGACGCCACTCCGAAGCAGACCGTGACGAAGGTGTACTACTTCTCGGGTAGCGAGGCCGCCGCTGCGTCGGTTGCCGCGTCGCTTGGCAACGTCGAGACCGCGCCGATGCCTGACCCGGTGCCGAGCGAAACCGGCAATATCGGTGAGGCCAGCGTGATGGTGCTCCTCGGAACCGACCTCGCCGGAAAGCCGTTGCCAGGTCAGGTACCCGCAGCCGCCGACACCACGGTCGCGCCGGTCGCCGAAACCACAACCCCCGCCGGCTGACGCATCACGCCGTCAGGCGGCGCAACAGGTCGACCGCGGCGCGTTCGATCAAAGTGCGGGTCTTGGTTGTCGCTTCGTCGAAGCCATAGAGCGCGGTGAGGTTGGCGATGGGGAAGTCGACGTCGATGTCGGCGTCGCCGACGACGGCGCCGAATTGCTTGTGCTTCATCGTGGCGAGACCGTGCATGCCGCCGACGACCTTGCCCGCGAAACTCTGTTCGTCGAGGAATCCCTCGCCCGTAATGACGATGTCGCAACACTCGACGCGTTCGTCGAGGCCGATCTCGTCGGCGACTACGTCGAAACCCGGAACAACATTTGCGCCGAGCGCGGCCAGACCGCCCGCGAGACCACCAGCGGCGCCGGAACCTTCGATGTCACCCACGTCGACGCCGAACTGTTCGATGTACAGCTGACGTAGACGCTCGAGGCGGCCCGTGAGGAGTTCGACGTGAGTGGGCTTCGCACCTTTCTGCGGGCCAAAGACGCGCGCGGCGTCGGTGAACCGCGTGGTGACGTCGCATGCGACGATGAACTCGACGGCTTTCAGTCGCGCGGGTGCGTGAATGGCGCGCACTGCGCCGTAGCCGCCGTCGGTTGTCGCTGAACCACCGAGGCACACGATTATTTTTTTCGCACCCGCGTCGAGGGCTTGGTCGATGAGTTCGCCCGTTCCCGTGGTGCTGGCCGCGACGGGGTCGTTGCGCTCGGCGCCACCGACGAGTTGGAGACCCGACGCGCGCGCCATTTCGATGACGGCGACGTCGCGCGAGAGTCGCCATGCGGCTTCGACCGTGTCGCCGAGCGGGCCCGTCACGCGGCTGGTGCGGTTCGGGCCACCCAGGACGTCGAGTGTTCCCTCGCCGCCATCAGCGAGTGGCGCCTCGTCGCAATCAAAGCCCAGTTCCCAGCAGGCATGGCCGACGGCCGCGCATGCTTCTTTAGCCGTGGCGGTACCGCGGAACTTGTCGAGGGCTGCGAGCACGCGCATGGCGAAAGCGTAGGGTTCGGAAATGAGTTCAGGAAACGCGGATTCCCTTCTCGACCTCGATGCCAACGACCAGATCGGTGCATTGCACCGTGGGATGGTGTCGCCCGCCGAACTGACGGCCGCCGCAATCGCGCGTGCCGAAGCACTGAATCCGAAATTGAACGCAATCATCCATCCGCGTTTCGAAAAGGCAACGTCCGAGGCTGCAGCGTTGTCGACGGGTCCGGTCACCACGCCGCTGCACGGTGTGCCGGTTGTGGTGAAAGACCTCGAAGCCGCGATCGCGGGCGAGCCGCACCACATGGGTTCGCGCGCGTTGAAGCACGCCGGCTTCATCGCGCCGGCCGATTCGAACATCACGCGCCGTCTGCGTCGCGCGGGTGCGGTCATCATCGGTCGCACGAACACACCCGAGTTCGGCAGCACCATCACGACCGAACCTCTCGCTTACGGAGCAACTCACAACCCGTGGAACCTCGACCACTCGACCGGTGGGTCGTCGGGCGGATCAGCCGCAGCAGTGAGCGCACGCATCGTGGCCGTGGGCCATGCGAACGACGGTGGCGGTTCGATTCGTATTCCCGCCAGTGAATGCGGCCTCGTCGGATTGAAGCCGTCGCGCGGACGTATCAGCAAGGGTCCCGATGCGGGTGAGTCGTGGATGGGGGCGACGATCGACGGCGTCGTGACGCGAAGTGTGCGCGACACCGCGTTGATGCTCGACATCCTTTCGGGCTACGAATCGGGTGACCCGTACACGGCGCCTCCGTTCACGCGGCCGCTGATGGAAGAGGTCGGTCGTCCCGTCGGGTTCCTGCGCATCGGCATTCTCGACCACCCGTTGATGGATGGCGGCGTCGACCATGCCGAGACGCGCGAGTCGATGGTGCGTACGCGCAAGTTGCTGGAATCGCTCGGACACATCGTCGAAGAAGCGCATCCGGCCGCGATGGGCGACCCCGATTTCGCCGACACGTTCACGGGAATCGTCGCTGTGGCCACCGACGCGGGCTTGACCGACGTCGAACGCGTCATCGGCCGGCCGGTGGGCGAGGACGATGTCGAGATGGACAACCTCTTCATGCGCGAGATCGGCAAGTCGATCAGTGCGACGCAGTACATCACCATGGTGAACTGGATGCACGCTTGGTCACGACGCATGCTCGACTGGTGGACGCCGGTCGATGGTTCGCAGGGCTACGACCTGCTCGTCACGCCCACGTTGGCCGGCCCACCGCCGAAGTTGGGTTGGCTCACGGGGCCCGAAGCCGGACTGCGCCTGCGTTCGATTCTGCAGTACACCGCACAAATCAACGTGACCGGCCAGCCCGCGATCAGCTTGCCGTTGCACTGGAGCAACGACGGCTTACCAATGGGCGTGCAGTTCATTGCCGCTGCGAACAGGGAAGACGTGCTTGTGCGCATTGCTTCGCAGTTGGAAGCAGCCGCACCGTGGCGCGACAAAGTGCCGCCGATAGCGTGACGCACATGGCAACCGTTCGCATTCCCACCACCATGCGCCCGATATCGGGCGGAGCATCCACCGTCCAAGTCGACGGAGAAACTTTGGGCGACGTGCTACGCAACCTCGAGGCCAAGCACCCTGGTTTCGGCGAGCGACTGTTCGACGACACCGGCGCACTGCGCAAGTTCGTCAACGTGTTCGTCGCCGACGACGATGTGCGTTACCTGCAGGGTCTCGACACACCGGTCCCCGCGAACGAAACCGTCTCGATCATTCCGGCAGTCGCGGGCGGCTGAGCCGCACGCGACCATGAATAGGGCGGGCGGCTGAGCTAGATCTCGCAGACGAGCGAGGTCGACGACTTCATCACCATCGGTGCGGCGGCCTTGCCGACCTGCGTCGTGGGCGTTCCCGTGAAACAACCGATGACGTAGGGAAATGCTTCGGTGATGTAGTAGCGGTAGTTGCCGCTTTCGTCGGTACGGCCGTTGCATTCATCGAGAGTGTTCGCGCCGCCTGATTGGTACGTGTAGGCGTTCCACGAGTACGACTTCGGGTTACCGGTCATCTTGTAGCCCGAGACGTAGGTGTACCCGGGGTTCGAATAGATGGGGAACCCGTCGTTTGCGTACCCGATGATCGTCTCGTTGAGACTGCACGAGTTGATGGCGAGGATCGCGTGGTAGTGGTAGTCACCCACGTAACCCGTGTGGCCCTTGCAGGTGTCGAGAATGTCGTTGTACACGGGGTCACCGAACGCCTCTTGCTGCGGCACCGGTCCTTCCATCGGCCCGAAGATCGGGATGCCCGAAACGGTGAAGGCAACGGTGCCGAGCTGTGTCTTGATGCTCGTCGTCGACGCGGCGATTTTGGGTGACGTGGTCACCTTCCACGTGTAGGTCTGTTCCTTCAGTGCGTTCGGTGTCTTCGCGACGAACGTGTACCCGATCATGCCGTTCGACGTGACGGTGAGTGTGCCGTTGCTGCACGACGCGGTGACCTTCGGCTTCGCGTAAGCGCTGCCCGCACCGGGCGCCGATGAGAGGTCGACGAACTTGTAAGTCGATGCGCATCCGGCGGCTGATGTCGAGGTGGCGGGTGCACTGATTCTCAGCGTTTTCGTCGCCGTACGTGATGCGTATCCGCGATATGTGGCAATCGAGACGGTGAGCTTGCACCTGCCCGCCGTTGCAGCCGTGACCACCTTCTTCGACTTGATCGAGCATGCCCCCGATGCCCTCCAGGTCTGGGTGCCGCCCGAATTCGTCGAGAAGAGCAATCTCGTTGCGTAGGTGGTGGCGGGCGCCAGCTTGGACTGCTTCCACTTTGCCGTGGGTCGGGTGGCGGCGTGGGCCGTGGCGGGGAGGCCGATGGCGAAGGCGACAAGGGCAGTGACGGCGGCTGCGCGGGCCCAGCGGAGGTGTTGCTTCATGCAGACAGTGTGATCGCTGTTGGGTCTAGCCGATGGTCAGAACGTAAAGAACTAGCGAAGAATCCGCGGTTGGAAACAGGCCTGGGCTGGCGTTGGCGGGTTAGCACTCACCCCGTTAGAGTGCTAGCACTCTCGTACCCCGAGTGCGAGACACCCCAATTATCGAGTTTTTCACTCATCGAACTTTCGGAGGAGAACCATGGCAAAGATCATCGCTTTCGACGAGCAGGCCCGACGTGGCCTCGAGGCAGGCATGAACAAGTTGGCCGATGCCGTTCGTGTCACCCTCGGACCAAAGGGTCGCAACGTCGTACTCGACAAGAAGTGGGGAGCCCCCACGATCACCAATGATGGCGTGTCCATCGCTAAGGAAATCGAGCTCGAAGACCCGTACGAGAAGATCGGCGCGGAACTCGTGAAGGAAGTCGCGAAGAAGACCGACGATGTCGCCGGTGACGGCACCACCACCGCCACCGTTCTGGCGTGGAACATGGTCCGCGAAGGCCTCCGCAACGTTGCTGCCGGCGCCAACCCGATGAGCCTGAAAAAGGGCATCGAGGCTGCCGTCGAGGCAGCGATCGCCAGCATCAAGGCGCTGGCCAAGGAAGTCGACTCGAAAGAGCAGATCGCACAGGTCGCTGCCATCTCGGCTGCCGACCAGGAAATCGGCAACATGATCTCCGAGGCCATCGACAAAGTCGGCAAGGACGGCGTCATCACCGTCGAAGAGTCGCAGACGTTCGGCATGGAGATGGACCTCGTCGAAGGCATGCGCTTCGACAAGGGCTACATCTCGCCGTACTTCGTCACCGACGCCGACCGCATGGAGGCATCGCTCGACGACCCGTACATCCTTTTCGTTTCGTCGAAGATCACGAACGTGCGCGACATGCTCCCCGTTCTCGAAAAGGTGATGCAGGGCGGTCGTCCGCTCGTCATCATCGCCGAAGATGTCGAGGGCGAAGCGCTTGCAACGCTCGTCGTGAACAAGATTCGCGGCACGTTCAAGAGTGCAGCCGTCAAGGCTCCGGGCTTCGGCGATCGTCGCAAGGCGATGCTGCAGGACATGGCCATCCTCACCGGTGGTCAGGTCATCAGCGAGGAAGTCGGTCTCAAGCTCGAGAACGTCACGCTCGACCTGCTCGGCCGTGCAAAGCGCGTCGTCATTACCAAGGACGAGACCACCATCATCGAAGGTGCGGGCGCAGACGCCGACATCAAGGGCCGCATCAGCCAGATCAAGACCGAAATCGACAACACCGACTCCGACTACGACCGCGAGAAGCTGCAAGAGCGTCTCGCCAAGCTGTCGGGTGGTGTCGCGGTTCTCAAGGTCGGCGCGGCCACCGAGGTCGAGCTGAAGGAAAAGAAGCACCGCATCGAAGACGCGGTCAGCACCACCAAGGCCGCCATCGAAGAAGGTGTCGTGCCCGGTGGTGGCGTTGCACTTCTGCGCGCGCAGGCCGCGGTTCTCGACCGCGCCGGCAAGCTCACGGGTGACGAGGCAACCGGAGCCAAGATGGTTGCACGTTCGCTCGAAGGTCCGCTCAAGCAGATCGCAGAGAACGCGGGCATGGAAGGCGGCGTCGTCGTCGAGAAGGTGAAGTCTCTGAAGGGCAACGAAGGTCTGAACGCCGCAACCGGCGAGTACGAAGACCTCGTCAAGCTCGGCGTCATCGACGCGGCGAAGGTGACCCGTTCGGCGCTACAGAACGCGGCATCGATCGCGGCTCTCTTCCTCACAACCGAGGCCGTGATCGCCGACAAGCCCGAAGCAGCCGCCCCGGCCATGCCGGGCGGAGGCATGGACGACTTCTAGTCGGCCCGAGGTGCGTCGACTTCTAGTCGTCCCAAGGTGCGTCGACTTCTAGTCGTTCACTAAAAGCCAGCGTTTTTCGTCATGATTGCTCTCGTCACCGCAGCGGTGTCGAGAGAGCTCGACGAAGATCTACCGATTCTGGGTGCCGCGCTCGATAGGGCCGGCACCCAGTTTCATGTTGTGAACTGGCACGACGCCATCGACTGGTCGGTCTACTCGGCCGTTTTCCTGCGCAGTCCGTGGGACTATCACCTGCGTCGCGACGAGTTCCTGAAATGGTTGCGCGATGCATCGCTTGTCACGAAGGTGTTCAATCCGTACGACATCGTCGAGTGGAACAGCGACAAGCGTTATCTGGGCGAACTGACCGCCGCGGGTGTTCCCGTCGTGCCGACACGTTTTCTCGCATCGGCCGATGAAGCATCGTTGTGTGACGTGCTCGACGAGTTCGGCAACGACATCGTGGTGAAGCCAAGTATCTCGGCTGGGTCGCACGACACGTTGCGCTACCGCGACGCGTCACTGGAAATCGAGCGCGTGATCGCACACGTGAGCCGTATCGTCGACTCGGGTGCCGTTGCAATGGTGCAGCCCTACGAATCGGGCGTCGACGCGCGCGGTGAAACCGGAATGGTGTGGTTGAACGGCGAACTCAGTCATGCATTCCGCAAGGGTGCGATCCTTGCAGTCGAGCCCGACATGGGTAACGGCCTCTACGCCGCCGAAGACATCGGCTCGCGCACCGCGACGCCGGAAGAGGTTGCGTTGGGCCGGCGCATCATGGCCTTCCTTCGCGAGCGATTCGGGGAAGCCCCGCTGTATGCCCGGGTCGACGTCATCCCCGACGAACGAGGCCAACCCCAATTGATGGAGCTCGAACTCGTCGAGCCGTCGTTCTTCCTCGCCCACGCGTCGGGAGCCGACGACAGGGTGGCTTCGGCGTTCACAAACGCCCAGCGGTAGCGTGGCGCCCATGAGCGAACCGATGTCCCCCTCGGTCGGAATGGGCGTGTTGCACCTGTTCTGCAAGGCCGGTCAGTCATTCGACCGTCAGGCAACAATCAACGCGGTGAAAGAGGCCGAGTCGGTCGG
>JBEAPO010000005.1:0-28457 GCA_041164425.1 Actinomycetota bacterium | reverse complement strand
AACAGTCCGTCGCGATCCTCAACCAGGCGAAAGAACACGGGTTCACGTTCATCGACACCGCCGACGTGTACCCCATCGGCAACATGTCGGGTGCCTACGGCGAAACCGAGAGCATCATCGGACGTTGGATGAAGGGACAGCGCGACAACTTCATCGTCGCCACCAAGTGCTACGCGCCAACCGGCCCGAATTCGTGGGACCAGGGCAACAGCCGCAAGAACATCTTCCGCGCCGTCGAGGCGTCGTTACGACGACTTCAGACCGACCACATCGACCTCTATCAACTGCACTTTTACGACGCGAACGTGCCGCACGAAGAATCACTGTCGGCGCTCGATGACCTCGTGAAGTCGGGCAAAGTTCGTTACATCGGTTGCTCGAACTACCTCGCCTACCAGCTGGCAACGGCACTCGGTCGCAGCGACACGAACGGCTTGGCGCGTTTCGCCAGCATTCAACCCCGTTACAACATGCTCTTCCGCGAGAACGAGCGCGAACTGCTCCCCCTGTGCGAGCAGGAGAACATTGCGATCATCCCCTACAACCCACTCGCCGGCGGATTCCTCACGGGCAAGCACAACCCCGGCACACCCGCCGAGGGCACGCGATTCTCACTCGAAGGTGACGGAACCGCCGGCCGTTACCAAGAGCGTTACTGGCACGACCGCATGTTCGAGACCATCGAGGCCCTGCGCGGCATCGCAAAGGAAGCGAGCATGACGATGGCCCAACTGGCCGTCGCCTGGCAGTTCACCCGCCCCGCGATCACTTCGCCCATCATCGGCGCGAGCAAGCCTGAACAACTTGCCGACGCCGTTGCCGCGCTGTCGACCCCGCTCGACGCAGAACTCACGAAACGCCTCGACGTACTCACCCGCGAGTACCGCTTCGGTGACTCGGCGCGGTGAAGTTCCTGATTTCGGTCATCGACACCGCAACCAACACGGGAAGCGGCGACGAGATCAAAGCAATCGACGAGTTCAACGACTCGCTCGTGGCCGACGGGCATTGGATCTTCGCCGGTGGACTGAGCGCACCCTCATCGGCCGTGCGGTTCGACAACCGTGAGGGCGCCGACGTCACGATCGATGGCCCCCTTCACGACCCTGCAACCAATGCCGATCACGAACACATCAGCGGTTTCTGGCTAATCGACGCGCCCGACATCCCAACCGCGCAGGAACTCGCGCGACGTGGTTCGCGCGCCTGCAATCGCAAGGTCGAACTGCGCCCCCTCTTGGGCGCGTGAATCAGGCGACGGTGACGCGGGCGTAGGGCACGGTGATCTCGAACGGGATCACCACGTCGTAGGCCTGGCCGGGCTGGCCGTCGTTGCCGCCCTGCCATCCGTGCCACGGGTACGTGACCGCACCGTTCTCGCGCAGGATTGGCGCACCGTTCGCATCGAACTCGAAGAACGGTCCGTGCTCGAATCCTTCGGGCACCGGCATGCGGTCACGATGGTCGGCACCGGGCTCGGCGGTTTCGTACATGCCACCCTTGCCGGTTCCGTTCGACACGACCCAGTGCACTTCGGCGAAGGCCGGGCTGGTCGGTCCGGGTGCGCGGCCGTGGTTGTGCGTCGACAGGTCGACACCCTTGCCCGCCGTCCACAGGTACAGGTAGCAAATCTCTTCACCCTTGGCGTCGAGCAAGTGGAAACCTGGCGTGAGACCTGCGTCGAGGCCGTTGAAGAAGTCGGTGTAAGCAGCGAAGCGTTCGCCGAACGAGGTCCATCCGAGGCGGTCGTCGTGCGGTCCGACGAGCGCGATGTCGTTCATGGAAGTGACTTTCTTGGGAGCCGCGGACGTCTTCACGAGAACGGTCACAAGTGCGCCGTCCGCACCTGCGACAAGTTCCTTCTCGGTGACGCGTGTGTCGGCGAGCGATCGTGCCGCGATGTAGGGAACCCGGGCCGGCGAGGTGAGCGCTCCCGTGACGACCTTGACGTACACGGTGCCGTCATGATCGATTGCCGCCTTCTGGCCGCCGTCGAGGCGAACGAAGTAGAGCTTCCACCCACCGAACGACCACGTGTCGCTGACGGCGGGGCCGGCGCCGTCGTACATGTGCAAGTCGAGGCCGAGGCGTTCTTTCGACAATGAAACCGGAACGGAACCCATGATGATCTCCCCCAGACGCACGCGGTTCCCCAACCGCGTTTTTGTGGGCACGACGGGACTCGAACCCGGGACCTCTACCGTGTCATGGTAGCGCTCTAACCAACTGAGCTACGCGCCCTGAAAGGCAGAGGGAAGCATAGCGGAGGTCGGCAAAGTTCAGCGGGGCGGCGCAGAAAAATGGGCGCGGACAAAGCGACCTTCGTGTCGTTCCAGGCGACAAACCGAGCCCTTGCGCGTATCCGGCCAGTCGACGATGTCGAGGCCATGCCATTCGAGCCGTTTCAAGACCGCGGGAATCACGTCGCCGTGACTGCATGCGACCGTGCCGTCGTCGAGCGTCTCGAGGAACGCAAGCACCGCGTCGGTGTCGGCACCTTCGCGCAGGGCGTCGATGCTTTCGATCTGAAGCGCGGCTGCCTCGGCCAGTGGTTCGAGGGTCTGTCGACAGCGCAGGTACGGACTCGACACCAGGCGCGGGGGCTGAAGTGGTGCGAGTCGCGTGGCGATGAGGCGTGCCTGTTCCCTACCTTCTTCGATGAGTGGACGCAGCGAGTCGACGTCGCCCCACGCGGCACGGCTCCCGGCCTTGGCGTGGCGCACGAGGTAGATCGCATTCGTCATGTCAGGCGAAGAGTAATCGCATTCGCGAGCAGCCGTCCGTGGCGGGTGAGTGCGACACGGTCACCTTCGACGACGAGCAGACCGTCGCCCACCATTTCATCGATTTCCGGTTGCTTGTCGGCGGCGATGTCGGAGCGCGCGGCACCCTCTCGACGACGAATGGTGAGCTGCACGCGCTCGGCCGCCACTTGCTCGGAAGTGAGCTCCTCGAACGCAGCCTCGGTCGATTGACCCCTGCGCACGGCCTCGATGTACCGCTCGGGCGTGCGCAGATTCCACCAGCGCCGACCCGCGGCGTGCGAGTGCGCAGCGCATCCGAAGCCCCGGTAGTCGGCCTGTGCCCAATAGAGACGGTTGTGGCGACTCTCGTGGCCGGGCAGTGCCCAGTTCGAGATCTCGTAGTTGGCGAGACCCGCCGCCTCCAACGCGTCGTCGGCGACCGGATACTTGTCGGCCTGGTCGTCGTCGTCGGGGTGCCGTGCGCTGTCATCGGCGAGCGGTGTTCCCGCTTCGACCGTGAGCGCGTATGCCGAAACGTGCGGAGGATGCAACGCGAGGGCATTGCGGAGGGTCGCCCGCCAATCGTCAACCGACTCTCCGTGTGCGCCGTAGATGAGATCGAGATTGAACGTGGGCAGGCTGACACTACGGATCGCGTCGACTGCGGCATTGACGTTGTCGGCGTCGTGTTCGCGACCGAGCGAGGCCAAGACGTGTGGAACCATCGACTGAACGCCAAGGCTGATGCGGTTCACACCCGCGTCTCGATAGGTGCGGAGCAACGGTTCGGTCACGTTGTCGGGGTTGCACTCGACGGTCACTTCGGCATCGTCCGTCTTGCGGACGGCGGCGATGACCTCTGCAAGGGATTCGGAGGGAACGAGAGACGGCGTGCCGCCGCCAACGAACACGGTCCCGGCGGGCGGCAATCCGGCGTCGCCGGCGCACTGCACCTCGGTGAGGAGTGCCGCCATGTAGTCGTCGATCTGGCCTGCCTTGTCATCCCATGTGGCGAAGGCGCAGTAGTCGCATCGACGCGAACAGAACGGAACGTGGATGTACACGCCGAAGGTCGTGACGGCCGAAAGGTTCATGCGGTGGGCGGCACGAAGATCAGACCTAACGCACGGAGTTGATCGGCCACTTCGTCGACGTGCACGTCGAGCATGACGGCGATCGCACGTGTGTCGTGTGCCCTTACCGTGATGACCTTGCCGTTGAAGTCCTGACGCTGCACCTGGATCATCCGCAGGAAGCGCTCGAGCATGCGGAACTTCTCTTCGGGGTACGTCGAAAGCTTCGCAACGTCAATACGAATCTTCGTCGGGCCGGTTGCCCCGGGTTGGTTTCGCTCAACCGCAAGCGGGTCACGGGGCAACAACTGATCGATCGACACCCCGTAAAAACGGGCAAGGCGCTCGAGACGGGGAACGGAAATGACGCGCTCGCCGCGTTCGTACGCGCCGAGAACCGAGGCGCGGAACTCGTCGTTGGTTTGCGCCTCGACATCGTTCAGCGACAGTTTCTTCTGGCGACGGATGACACGCAGGCGTTCACCCACGAGGCGCGAGTATGGGGATTCGTCGAAGTCGTCGTCAGCCATCGGTGTCCGTTCGGTTGACCACCATTGTCACGTGCGCAGCCCGACCAGACGTGCACCCGCAACGACCGCGGCTGTTTCAGCCCGCAGAACCGCCGGGCCGATGTTGACGCGCGGCAGGGAGATGGGAATCTCGTCATCATCGAATCCACCTTCGGGACCGACGACGAGCAGTCGATGCGCAGCTGAGGGCGCGGCTCCATCGGGGTCGGCAACCGCGGCCCCTGACAATGCGAGGACGTCGACGAGCGGCACACCAAGATGAACCGCGGGAAGAAAAACACGTCGGCTCTGCATGCACGCCTCGCGCACGATGCGCTCGGCTCGATCGTTCAATCGGTCGCGGGTTCCGGCGACGGCGCGCTTCGTCGGTGCGACCACGAAGATCTCGTCGACACCAACTTCGACCAGTTGGCGGATGGTGGTCTCGGGCTTCTCCGCTTTCACAGGAACGAAGGCCACGCCGAGCGGAAACGCACGCGGGATCTCGGTGACGATCTCTCCGTGTGCCACCAGCGAGTCACGTCCGTGCGCGCGACATTCACGCCAAGCGCCCCGTCCATTCGTGGCGGTGACGACGGCCCCCTCACGGAGACGCAGCACTCGGAAGAGGTGGTGTGCATCGGTCTCGTCAAGCGACGGTGCGTCGAGGTTGTCGACAACGACGTGCGCCGATGCACTGCGCAGCATCCGATTCACGAAAACGCCGACTTGATGCGCGACTTCAGACCCTTTTCGGGGCCAGCGACGGCATCGCCCCGCAATTCCGCGAACTGGCGCAAAAGTTTCGCCTCGTCTTCACTCAGCTTTGTCGGCACATCGATTTGTGCGATGACTCGCAGGTCACCTCGTCGACGCCCACTGGCATTGAGGTGTGGGACTCCTCTGCCCCGCAGCGTGAATTCCTGACCGTGTTGGGTGCCGGCCGGAACGGTGAGCTCCTCGTCACCCTCGAGGGTGTCGATCATGGACGTGGTTCCCAAGGCCGCTTGCGCGATACCGAGACGCAGTACGAAAACAAGGTCGTAGTCGTCGCGTTGCAGTGCCGCGTGAGGGGCAACACGCACGTGTACGTAGAGATCGCCGGCACTGCCACCGCGCGGGCCAACTGCACCGCGTCCCGTGAGACGCAAGGTTGCCCCCGTGTCAACACCGGCCGGCACGTCGATCTGGTACGTGGCAGAGTCGACGACGCGTCCCTCGCCGCGACACGAAGCACATGGCGTTGCAACGATCTGGCCGATACCACCGCAGCGTTGGCATGGGCTGGCCGTCACCATTTGGCCGAGCAGGCTCTGTCGCACGCGGCGCACCTGGCCCGACCCTTCGCAGTCGACGCACATGACGGGTTTGGTGCCCGAACCCGCGCCTGTGCCGCCGCAGTCATCGCAGCGCAATGCGGTTTTCAGCGTGACCGGAACCGTGCCACCGAACACCGCGTTCTCGAACGAGATGTCGGCGATGGTTTCGATGTCCTGTCCGCGCGGCGGGCCGGCTTGTCCGCGCCCACCGAAGCCCCCACCGAAAGGCGAGTTACCACCAAAGAATGCTTCGAAGATGTCACCGAGGCCGCCGCCGAACTGGTCGCCGCCACCGCCAAGACTCGCTTCACCGAAACGGTCGTAGTTGGCGCGTTGCTGCGGATCGGACAACACCTCGTAGGCGCGACTCAGCTCCTTGAACTTGTCTTCCGCTGCGGGGTCGTCGGGGTTCGCGTCGGGGTGCAGTTCTCGCGCCCGCTTGCGGTATGCACGCTTCACTTCGTCCGCGGTGGCACCACGGCCCACACCAAGGATGTCGTAGAAGTCGGTCATCGTCTGCGATCCCGGTTCTCGGCCCTGACGGCTAGGCCGGGCCGCCCTCGCTCAGACGACGGCCGAGTTGCGTGCTCACTGCCTCGACGGTGGCGAGTGCCTGCGGATAGTTCATGCGAGTCGGACCGAGCACACCAACTGTTCCCAACTTTTCACCTTCGGCGATGACGGGTGCGACGACGACCGAACACGCCGACAGCGGTTCGATGCCGTGTTCACTACCGATGGCGACGGCGAGACCGCGGTCGACGACGTCTTTGACCAACGAAACGACGACGTATTGCTGTTCGAGCGCGGTGAGGACCGATCGCACGACGTCGACGGCGTCGAACGCCTGGGCCATCGCGGCCGCACCTCCAACGATGACGTTGGCGTCGCTCTGGTGCGGCTTCAATACTCCGAGCGATTCCACGCAAACCTTGTCGACCCCCGCGTCACCCGTCGGGGCAAGGTGGACCTGACCGAACGTGTGGCCGAAAGCTGCCGCGTTCAGATGGGCGCTCGCCGCCGCGACTTGTGCGTCGGACACGTTCTCGTCGATGTCGACCGACTCGCTTTGCACGACGCCGTTCGACAGCACCGCAACAACCGTGGCCATGCGCGGCGACAGGCGCACCACCTGCACACTGCGCACCGTTGCCACCTCACCACTGGGACCCATCACGAGGGCCGCGTAGTTCGTCATGTCGGTGAGTAGACCCGAAGTGCGCTGCAGCAACTCCTCGAGACGACCCGTGGCGTGGTTGAAGAACGTCCCCACGCGCTCGGCGGTCACCTTGTTCGGCTTTCCTGCGGGTTCGAGAGCATCGACGAAGAACCGATAGCCCTTGTCCGTGGGAATGCGACCGGCCGACGTGTGTGGCTGGACCAGGTAGCCCTCTTGTTCGAGCATTGCCATGTCGTTGCGTACCGTCGCCGGCGACACCTTGACACCCGCGATCGCCGCCACGTGGGCCGAACCCACGGGCTGGCCCGTCGCGATGTACTCCTGCACGACTGCGCGGAGAATGGCGGTCTTGCGCTCGTCCAACATTTCGCGCCTCAGGTTACTTGCCCGACACCGCCTTGTAGCGGGCGAGGCTCTCTTCGCGTTCTACCGAATGGTCAACGATGGGCGTTGCGTACCCCGCAAATCCACCCGCCCCGGGCAGGTGAATCTGCTTCGTCGGACAGTCGGCGAGTTCGGGAACGAACTCACGGATGTAGGTTCCGTCGGGGTCGAACTTCTCCGACTGGCTCTGCGGGTTGAAAATGCGGAAGTAAGGCGCCGCATCGGTACCGGTTCCGGCGGTCCATTGCCAACCGTGGTTGTTCGACGCGATGTCGCCGTCGACGAGGTGGCGCATGAAGTGACGCGCACCCCACTGCCACGGAAGATGCAGATCCTTGACCAAGAAACTCGCGGTGATCATGCGCACGCGGTTGTGCATCCAGCCCGTGTGCAACAACTGACGCATTCCCGCGTCGACGATCGGATAGCCGGTTTTGCCCGCGCACCACTTTTCGAAGCGCGCCTCGGCTCGCTTGTCGGTGTCGAGCCGCATCGCCGCCATCTTCGGCTGTAGGTTCTCCCACGCGGTGTTCGGTTGGTGAAACAACACGTCGGCATAAAACTCGCGCCAACACAGTTCGGAGCGGAAGTGTTCGTGGTCCTTCGTCGCCTTGGTGCCGTCGATGACGAGGTCGGCGATGAGCTGTTTCGGATGAAGTAACCCGAAGCGCAGGTATGGCGACAGCTTGGACGTTCCATCCGTGCCGGGTGCGTTGCGGTTCTCGTAGTAGCCAGTCAGAGCGTTGTCGCAGAACCATTCCCACCGTTCGTGTGCCGCGGCCTCGGTCGGTGCAGGTAGGTCGACGATCAGCGACGGCCGCGAAGGCAGCGACTCGGTTGCGACCCCACCCGGCACCACCAGCAGGCTGTGCACCGGATCGCTTTCGTCGAGCGGTGCGAGCAACGGTGCCCACCGTTTGTAGAACGGCGTGAAGACGGCATAGGGCGAACCGTCGTCTTTCGTCACCGAACCGGGTTCGACTGCATACGGACTTCCGACACCACGCAAACGCGCACCGGATTGCTTCAACACTTCCGCAACCGCCATGTCGCGCCGGCGACCGTACGGCGCAAAGTCCTTCGCCACGTACACGGTCTCTGCCGCGACCTCACGTGCGACGGCAGGAACCACTTCGACGGGGTTACCGGTGCGCACGACGAGGGATCCGCCAAGCGTTTCGTTCAACGACTCGAGCGCCCCGAAGAGAAACAACAACCTCGGCGCGCCCGAACGCTCGAGAAAAACGGGGTCGAGGACGAACAACGGCACGCACGGCCCGTCCGCGCACGCGGCCGCCAGTGCCTCGTTGTCGTGGCCGCGTAGGTCGCGGCGGAACCACATGACGCTCGTCATGCAACCGATTGTGGCTGGCGCTTCATCACCGTCGCCATCCAAGCGCAACAAAGAAGCGCAATCACACCGCCGTATCCGAGAGACCACTCAGGGCTCACGTGGTCGGCGATCCAGCCGGTCACGGGTCCGCCGACGGGCGTCGACCCGAGGAATGCAACGGCACCGAGGGCCAACAGACGGCCCCGCATGCTCGGCGGCGACATGACCTGCGAAATCGAGTTCACACTCGCGATGAATCCCGCGCCACCAGCGCCGAGCGGAACCGCGAAAACGAACGCGCATGCGAGGTTCGGCGCCCAAGCGAGTGCGATGTTGCTGACCGCGAGGACGAACACACTCCAGTTGAACCAGCGCAGCGAAACAGTTTCGCGACCCGCGGTCATCAGGCTTCCGACCAGGCTGCCGACGCTGACGACGGCCAGCAGCCAGCCGAACGAGTTCTCGCTTCCCCACCGTGCGTCGGCCAACTTCGGCAACACCACGCTGTAGTTGAACGCGAAGGTGCTGACGATCACCAGAACCACGAACAACGGGCGCAACACGTGGTCGTTGCGGATGAACCCGATCGCCTCGCGAACGGGTTTGCCTCCTCTCGGTGCAGGAGGTGCAACACGCAGCAGCGAGACGTCCATGACGAGGATCCCGAGCAGGATCGCCGCGAACGAAAGACCGTTGATGACGAACAGCCAACCCGTTCCCAACGGACCCACCAGTGCCGCCGCAAGCGCGGGCCCGAAGATGCGCGAACCCGTCATGACCGCGGTGTTCAACGAGACCGCATTCGGAATGTCCTCGACGTCGACCAGTTCGGTGACGAGACCCCGACGCGCAGGATTGTCGAAGGCATTGACGACGCCGAGTGCGAGGCTGAGCACGTAGACCACGCCAATGTTGATGTTTCCCGTCAGGTCGAGCACCCCGAGAGCCAGCGACTGCGCCGCCAACGCGGTCTGGGTGATGAGCGTCATCTTCCGCCTGTTGTGGCGGTCGGCGATGGCACCCGCCCACGCCCCGAGCAGCAGCATCGGCAGGAACTGGAACATGACGTTCAACCCGAGGTCGGTGGCCTTGCCCGTTAGTCGATACAAGAGAAATGCCGACGCGGTGAACTGCATCCACGTGCCGACGTTGCTGACGAGCACCCCTGCGAAGAAGTACTTGGCGTTGCGGTTGCGCAACGACCGAAAAGCAGAGGGCATCGTTGGTCAGTCGTCGAGCTTGAGGGCCGAGATGAAGACGTCGCCGGGAACCTCGACGCGACCGATCGACTTCATCTTCTTCTTGCCCTCTTTCTGCTTTTCCAGCAACTTGCGCTTACGCGTGATGTCGCCGCCATAACACTTGGCCAGAACGTCCTTGCGCTTCGCCTTGACCGTTTCGCGGGCCAACACCTTGCCGCCGATCGCCGCCTGGATGGGGATGTCGAACATCTGACGCGGAATCAGTTCCTTCAACTTCTCACACATCTTGCGGCCGTAATCGAAGGCGCGGTCACGGTGGACGATCGTGCTGAATGCGTCGGCGGCCTGGCCGTTCAACAAGAGATCGACGCGCACCAGATTCGACTCGCGGTAGCCCTCGAGTTCGTAGTCGAGGCTGGCGTAGCCCTGCGACCTGCTCTTCATCTGATCGAAGAAGTCGACGACCACCTCGGCCAGCGGAATGGAGTAGATCAACTCGACTCGCTCGGGCGACAGATACTCGATCTTCTGCAGTTCACCGCGCCGTGACTGGCACAGCTCCATCAACGTGCCGGTGTAGTCCTTGGGGGTGACGATGCCGACCTTGAAGTAGGGCTCTTCGATGAAGTTGATCTGCTGAACCGGAGGCAGCGACATCGGCGTGTCGATCAACTGCACCTCGCCATTGGTCTTGTGCACGCGATACTCGACCGAAGGTGCGGTGGCGATGAGTGCGAGGTTGAACTCGCGCTCGAGACGCTCTTTCACGATCTCCATGTGCAAGAGACCAAGGAACCCGCAGCGGAAGCCGAACCCCAGCGCACCCGAGCTTTCGGGCTCGTAGGTGATGGACGCGTCATTGAGCTTCAGCTTCTGCAGGCTGTCGCGGAGATTCTCGAAGTCGTCGCCGTCGATCGGGTAGAGCCCACAGAACACCATCGGCTTGGGGTCGCGGTATCCGGGCAACGGCTCGTCGGCCTGACGGTCGGCCTTGGTGACGGTTTCACCGCTTCGCGCTTCGGCGACATCCTTAATACCGGCGATGAGGTAACCCACTTCGCCCGGCCCGAGGGAATCGACCGGTGTGTTGACCGGTCGACGCACGCCGATCTCGATCGCCTCGTGCGTTGCACCGGCCTGCATGAAGAACAACTTGCTGCGCGCGTCGAGCACGCCGTTCATGACACGCACCGAACTGACGACGCCGCGGTACTGGTCGAATTGGCTGTCGAAAATGAGGGTCTGCAACGGCAGGTCGGGGTCTCCCTTCGGCGCGGGGATGCGTTCGACGATCGCGTCGAGCAGGTCGGGCACTCCTTCGCCCGTCTTTGCCGAGATGCGCAGGATTTGGTCCGCGGGAATTCCGAGCACACGTTCGATTTCGTCGGCGTAATAGTCGGGATTCGCCGCCGGCAGGTCGATCTTGTTCAACGCGGCGACGATCTCGAGGTCGTTCTCAAGTGCGAGATAGCAATTCGCCAACGTCTGCGCCTCGATTCCCTGCGCCGCGTCGACCACGAGCACAACGCCCTCGCACGCCGCGAGCGAACGACTGACCTCGTAGCCGAAGTCGACGTGGCCCGGCGTGTCGATGAGATGGAGAACCGAACCTTTCCAGTCGACCCGTACGTTCTGCGCCTTGATGGTGATGCCCCGTTCACGCTCGAGGTCCATGGAGTCGAGGTACTGGGCCCGCATCTCGCGGGCGTCCACCGCCTTGGTCAGTTCCAGGATGCGGTCGGACAGCGTGGACTTCCCATGGTCGATATGGGCGATGATCGAAAAATTCCTGATGCGGGAAAGGTCCATGGGGGTGGTCAAATACTAGGGGCGGGGCGGGGTTGGGGCCGTGGAGAGCCGCTGTTAGCCTCGAACATCGTGGCAAACATCAAGAGCCAGAAGAAGCGCATCCTCACCAACGCCAAGCGCCAAGAGCGCAACAAGGCCGCCAAGAGCGAACTCCGCACCCGCGTGAAGACCGCAACGGCCAGCATCGGCAGCGATGCAAACGGAGAAGACGTCCGTCTGGCGATGAAGCGTCTCGACAAGGCCGCCACGAAGGGCATCATTCACCCGAACCAGGCCGCTCGTCGCAAGAGCCGCCTGATGAAGAAGATCAACGCCGCCAAGGCGTGAGTCGTTAGCGGCGCGCGGGGCGTCGTGACGCGAGGCGCGCGAGGCGCGCCACCAGCACCTCGACCACCAATTCGGCGGGCCAGTCGCGCGTACCGCGAAGCTGAACGTCGGCTTCTGCAATCAGTTGGATCGCGTTGTGGACGCCGTCCGGGCCGAGTCGTCCCAATTGTTCGAGCATTTTCTTGCCAGGAAAGTCACTCTTCGAATTCATTCCCAGCAGGTCGAGGGCTTCACGGGGCGTCGTCACGTCGGCCCCTTCGAGACGCAAGAGACGCGTGAAGTGATTGTGCAGCACCTTGATGATCTGCAACGGGTGCATCTCCCCCGCCCCGAGCATGCGGTGGAGAACCGCGAGGGCCGCGGGAACGTCACCACCATCGATTGCATTGGCGAGTTCGTAGATCGGTACTGATCCGGCCTCGCCGACGAACGGCAGCACGTCGTCCTTCGAGAGTTTCTTCGAGGTGCCGAAGGTCGAGATGAGAGTGTCGAGAATCCCGGGGAATCGCCCCACGTCTTCGCCGAGGTGTTCACTGAGAGTCGCCATCGCGGCCGGGTCGAGGCGCAGACCCGCCGCCTCGAGCTGGGTGCGGTACCAAATCGGACGTTCCTTCGCGTCACCCGCGGACGTCGACACCGACGTGCCGCCCGCCTTCTTGATGGCGTCACCGATGCTCTTCGGTGGCTTGCCCTTAGAGGTGAGGATCAGTCGAGTCGAGTCGAGCGGGTTCGCCAGATAGTTGACGAGTGGCTGCAACGAGTCGACGACAGCGGCATCGATGCGCCGCAGAACGACGACACGAAAGTCGGAGAACAACGACTGTGTCGCTGCGGCGTCAACGGCCGACCGAATGACCGACTCCCTCTCGTCGATTGTCGGACGATCGGCGTCGAAATCGTCGAGCACCAGTGAACGGTCGGCGCCGCCGAGCGCCTCGTGGATACGCGTTCCGAGTTCCTCGGCGAGAAGCGATTCGTCGTCGCCGGTGAGGAGCAAGACTGACACGCCCCAGTGTCGCACACGGGTGTCGATCAGTCGGGAAGTCGCGCCGCTATCGCCGCAACCCACCAGACCCACCGCACACCCAGCAGCAATGGTGCGGACAGCACGGTGGCAACCGGCCCGCCGACGAGACCCGCGGCGATACACAACGGCAACCCTGCCAACATTACCGCACCCGCGACCGGCACGGCGAGGAGGTTCGCGACCAGTCCCCACGGCGCAAAGCTTCCGAAGACGAAGTACAGAATCGGAAGTGTCGCTAATTGCGCAGAAATCGATGCGGCAAGTGGCGTGACGACGAGGCCCGGACAACGCATGCGGCGCAACAACGACTCGCACCGTGGCCCGACAACGATGAGGCCGGTCGTTGCCGAAAACGACAGCCAGAATCCCACGGACCATGCGAGAAACGGGTCGGCGAGCAACAGCAACGCCGACGACCCGACGAGAATCCGGCCGGCCGTGGCGCGCCCACCCGCCGCGAATACCAGCGCCGACACACCGGCCATGCCGGCCGCGCGCAGGACCGACGGTTCGGCGCGCGTCATCAACGTGAACGCGCCGAGCACGCCGAGCGTCGCAACGAGACGCGCACGCGGACGCATCCGGGTGATGACCGGCGCGAAGACCGCGAGAACGAACACGATGTTCTGTCCGGACACCGCGGTGAGGTGCGACAGTCCCGCGTCGCGGAACGACTCGCGCATCTCTCGTGGTTGCGCGCGGTCATCACCAATGACGAGACCGACGAGAAGCGAACCCTCCGCTGCGGGCAGCGAGGACGCACCGCGCGCAATCAGGCGTCGCACGCGGTTTGTTGCGCGGGTCAGCGCCGACCCTTGCGTCCAATCTCCACCGAGGCCGACATCGACGAGTCGACCCGCGACGTGACGCACCAACTTGTAGCGCGGAGTCGTCGCGGCAAAGCGTTCGCGCATCGCGCTGAGTAGAACCGATTCTCCCTGCATGTGGTTGCGGACTCGCCACGCGTCGGCCCCGTAGAACACCGCCTCGTAGCGCCATTTCTCGATACGGAACACGACCGACACGCCTGCTCCGCGCGTCTCCGGGTCGCCGACCAGAGTCGCGAGGCCCGTGTATTCACCGACGGGAACCCGGTCGATCCTGTCCCATTCGGCCTGCGCACGGAGGGAAAACACACAAGTGAACAATGCAACACACAATGCGGTGAGTGGCGTGACGTACGATCGCTTCATGTCAACGGCGCCCGACTCCCGGCCGCGCCGGCGGCGCGTCGTACCGGGCGGCATCGTCGACCTGAAGCGCCGCCTCGGCAGACAGGGTGGTTTTGCCGGAGTCGGAGTCGGAGCGGGCCTCGCCGTAATCGGCACGTTGATCTTGTTCGCAACCGACGGCGCGACCCTCGGCGCTTTCGGCTACGTCATCGTCTCGTTCGGTATCCCGTTGCTGGCCGTCTTCGGACTGCCCGCGGTTTCCGGTACCGCGCGGTGGGGTCTTGCAATCGTCGGATCGGCAGCG
This sequence comes from Actinomycetota bacterium, assembly GCA_041164425.1. Lineage (GTDB taxonomy): Bacteria > Actinomycetota > Acidimicrobiia > Acidimicrobiales > Ilumatobacteraceae > F1-20-MAGs119. The sequence goes on along the minus strand of JBEAPO010000005.1, from coordinate 14,074 downwards.
CTGTGGTGGACCATCGGCCAATTGTCCGCGGCGCGCGTGCGCAAGCGGGTCATCGCCGGCTGGAGGGAATGGGCGGCCGAGTTTGCGCTCTACGCCGGCGGCGTATGGGTCGGAGTCGTACTCGGCCTCGTTCTTGCCGCGCGCTCGCTTGGCGCAATCTGACGGCAGACCATCCTCGCACGACGTTGTCACGAAACCGTGACGAACCGCTTCATCTCGGCGAACTTGCCGTCACCGATCCCCCGCACATCGAGAAGATCTTCGGGTTTTCCGAACGGGCCGTTCGCCTGGCGATACGCGATGATTGCCTTCGCTGTCGACGGGCCGACACCCGGCAAAGTTTCGAGCAACGCCACGTCGGCTGTGTTGATGTTCACGCTGATCATTGTCGGAGCCAGTGGTGACTGAGTCGACCCGGTCGGCATCGGGGAACTCGTCGCGGAGGCGATTGCTTGTGGCACCGTGACAACGGTCGGGTTCGTGCGTCGCGGTCGCGAAGTCGGTGGAGACGATCGTGGAGTGGACAACGACCGCGGCGGAACGTACACCTGATCCGCATCCGCAAGAGGAAGTGCCATGTTCAACGACGACAGGTCAGCCTGTGCAGTCGCACCACCCGCCGCCTCGACCGCATCGACGACGCGACTCGATGCAGCGAGGGTATACACACCGGGTGCCACCACCGCACCGATGACGTGCACCGTGATATCACTAGCCGCGGTATCGAACGCCTCCGGAACGACGCCCGGCAGCGCGAGCGTTGCCATCGGACCATCGGCAATGACCGACGACGCGACGTTGCTCGCACCGGCGAATGGTAACGACGCCTCGAGGGGCGGCGACGGCGCCCTCAACAGCCACCACGCACCGATGCACACCGCAACCACCGACCCCGCTGTGGCGACGGCACGCGCGGGGCCGTACCAGTCGAGAGCGGCGGATACACGCGCCCGTAGGCGTTGAGGGATGGATTGCGGGCTCATGCACCCGTGTGTGCGCTGCACCGCCGGACACGGCAGTGGGCGGCCGCAGCGGGGTCAGAACAGTCGGGCTGTGAGTTGCTTCCGATACTTGGGCGTGCGCGGGTCGTCGGGGCCCATCGTCGCAAGTATGTCGAGAAACTTCTGTCGGGCGGCTTCGTCGGCCTTCACGCGGTCGAGCAGTTGGGTCAGCTGTGCATCGAAGTCGTCGACGGGATCGGCGGCCAATCGCGCAGCAGCCGCCACGCGCCGGACGTCGTCGGTTTCGGGGATGCGCGCGAGCAATTGCAGCGCCTCGGCCGCGCGATCGGTCTTCACGAGCAGTTGCGCCATTGCGATGACCGCGTCGTGGTTGCCGGGCTCCATCGAGAGAGCAACCTTCAGGCTTTCTTCGTCGCCGGCTTCGATGAGTTTGCGCACCGTCTGGCTTTCCTCCGAAGGCAACAGACGCGACACGAATTCAGCGACCACGTGCTCGGGTTCAGCACCCATGAATGCGTCAACAACCTGGCCATTTGCGATCGCGTAGACGGCCGGGATCGACTGCACGCGGAACGCCGCAGCCACCTGCGGGTTGGCATCGACGTCGACTTTCGCAAGCACGACCTGTCCCCCCGTCGCGCCAACGACCTTTTCGAGGATCGGCCCGAGGGTCTTGCACGGGCCGCACCACTCGGCCCACAGGTCGACGACAACGGGGGTCGTGCGGGACCGCTCGATGACATCTGACTGGAAAGTGGCGTCGGTGACGTCGATGACGGTGCTCGGACCCATGCCCGAGACGCTATCGGCGACGAATCGTGGCTAGTTTGCTGTTCGCATGTCCCACGAACTCCCCACCGGACTCTCCCCCGCAGTGTTGGCCTGGCTCGAGGCAAACGTCCCTGGTGCCAAGGCTCCGTTTTCTTTCACCGTCATCGCTGGTGGTCACTCGAATCTCACGTACGGCGTCGTCGACGCCAACGGAAACAGGTACGTCCTGCGCCGACCCCCGCTCGGCCATGTGCTGGCGAGTGCGCACGACATGGGCCGTGAGCACCGCATCATCTCGGCACTCAGCAAGTCGAACGTACCCGTTGCGCCGGCACTCGGGTTCTGCGACGACCCTGCAGTCAACGACTCGCCGTTCTACGTGATGGCCTTCGTCGACGGGCACGTGATTCGCGACACCGACACCGCTCAGCGTTTGCTCACCGTGCCTGCCCGACGCCACGCGAGCGAGTCGATCGTCGACACGATGGCTGCCATTCACGCCGTGGATCTTCATGCGGTCGGCCTCGACACGCTGGGCAAGCATGAGGGCTACATCGCCCGCCAGTTGAAGCGCTGGTACGGCCAGTGGAACGCACAAAAGACACGCGAACTGCCCGGCGTCGATCGCGTGCACGACGAACTCTTGAAGCGCATCCCCGACCAAGGACCGGCGACCATCGTCCACGGCGATTACCGCCTCGACAACTGCATGGTGAACGATGCCGGTGACGTCGTCGCGGTGCTCGACTGGGAAATCTGCACTCTCGGCGACCCGCTCGCCGACCTCGGGCTGTTGATGGTCTATTGGACGGGTCCCGGCGACGAAGAAAGCGCCTGGGCGGGGGCACAAACCTCTCTCGAAGGCTTCTACGACCGGCGTGAACTTGCGACGCGCTACGCACAGGTGTCAGGTCGCGACATCTCGAAAATCGACTTCTACGTCGCCTTTGCGTTTTGGAAACTCGCCTGCATTCTCGAGGGCGTTTACGCCCGCTATCTCGGTGGTGCACTTGGCGAGCGCAGCGCCGAAGAACTCGAACCGTTCAACCAACAGGTCGTTGCCGCGGCCGCCAAAGCCGAGGCAACGCTCGAAAGACTGGCCTGATGGCGGCCCTGCACCACGTCGGAGAGCAGCCGGTTCTTGATCGGCCCGCACTCATCACGATGCTGTCAGGCTGGATCGATGCATCGGGCGCGGCCAACGCCGCGGTTGAGACGCTGAAGAAGGCCACCGACGCGCATCTCGTCGCCACTTTCGATACCGACACGTTCATCGACTACCGCGCTCGCAGGCCGATCATGGAACTCCGCGAGGGCCTGAACACCCGCTTGCGTTGGTCGGTCCCCGAGATTCACCACGGGGTCGACGCGAACGGTCGCGACATCCTCATTCTCTCGGGGCCCGAACCCGACACCGATTGGGAACTCTTCGTCGAAACCGTCTGCGAGTACGCCGTCACTAACGGAGTCGAGCGTGCGTTCGCCATCGGGGCGTATCCCTTCGCCACACCCCACACGCGACCGCCACAACTGTCGTGCCACTCGCCCTCCGCGCACGTGCTCGCCGAGGTTCCGTTCCTGAAGAACTCGGCTGACGTTCCCGCGGGCATGACGGCGGTTCTCGAACACGGTCTCACCGAACACGGAATCGCCGCACTCAGTTTGTGGGCGCAAGTCCCCCACTACGTCGCTGCGTTGTCCTATCCCGCTGCCGCCGCAGCGTTGCTGTCGGCCGTACAAATGGTGGCGGGTCTCGTCGTCGACGTGAGCGAGCTCGTCGCCGAGGCCCAGCAACAACGTGAACGCATCGACCAACTCGTGTCGGCGAATCCCGAACACCTCGAGATGGTGCGCCAACTCGAGCGCATGTTCGATCAGGCCCTAACGAACGAAGCAGTCAAGTCCGGTCAGATCGACGCACGGGGTGAGACCCCCGCCAGCGGCGACGCGTTAGCCGCCGAGATCGAGCGTTTCCTGCGCGAAGAGATGGGTCGCGACAACAAGTAGTTTGTGTGCCGACACAGGGGGCACACATGACGAACCGCGAGCACATCGAGAAACTCTGGAGCCTCGACGGCAAACACGCCGTCGTCACCGGGGTGAGCACCGGCAGCATCGGCGAGGGTATCGCGCGCACTCTGGCTGCCGCCGGAGCCACTGTCGTGGTGTCCGACATCCGCGACAACGGCCTCACCGACATCGCACAAGCGATCGGCGGAAGAGCGGTCGTGGCCGACCTCACCGACGAGACGCAGACCCATGCACTCATCGGCGCTGGCCCCACCGTCGACATCCTCGTGAACAATGCCGGCAGTTATTTCGACGTCGGCCCGATCCTGAAGCAGTCACCCGACAGTTGGCGACGAGCGATGGACAACAACATCACGACTTGTTACAACGCCAGCCGCGCCGCTGCGCGACACATGGTCGACGCGGGCAAGGGTGGGTCGATCATCAACATCTCATCGGTCGACGGACTGTTGCCGTGCATGGGCACGGGTTACGACACCGCGAAAGCCGCCGTCATCCAATTCACGAGATCGCTCGCCGTCGACCTGGCGCCGCACTACATCCGGGTGAACAACATCGCACCAGGGGCTGTCATGGTCGAGACGCTGCGCAAGATGCACACGGGCGAACTGCCGCCGTTGTGGCCTTCAGACACAGAGCCGACAGGGCTCATGAACCCGATCACGAAGATCCGCTCGGCGAACATCCCGCTCGGCCGTCGCGGTACACCCGACGACATCGGAAATGCCGTGCTGTTCCTCGCAAGCGAAGCGTCGTCGTACGTCACGGGCGTCACGCTTCCCGTGGACGGGGGCTGGCTCCTCATCTAGAGTCGTCGCGTTCGTTTGACACGGGGGTTCTCATGAAGGTTGACGGTGGCGTTGCGCTCGATCTGGCGAAGTCGGCAGAGTCGGCAAAGGAAACCGAAGCCGCGGGTTACAGCGGTGCGTGGACGGCCGAAACGAACCACGACCCGTTCTTTCCCCTCTTGCTGGCGGCCGAGCACACCCAGCGCATCGAACTCGGCACGTCGATCGCCGTTGCGTTTGCACGCAACCCGATGACGCTCGCCAACATCGGCTGGGACCTGCAGTCGTATTCCAAGGGTCGCTTCATTCTTGGCCTCGGCAGTCAAATCAAGCCGCACATCACCAAGCGTTTCAGCATGGAGTGGAGCAGCCCCGCCGCGCGTATGCGCGAGATGATCGTGGCGATCCGCGCGATTTGGGACACGTGGGAGAACGGCACGCCGCTCAACTTCCGTGGCGACTTCTACACCCACACCCTGATGACACCGTTCTTCACTCCCGACCGCGCCGACCTCGCCGGCTTCGGCACTCCGAAGATCTTCCTCGCCGGCGTCGGTGAATTGATGACCGAGGTCGCCGGCGAGGTGTGCGACGGCTTCATCTGCCACGGCTTCACCACCGAGAAGTACCTGCGTGAAGTCACGCTGCCCGCACTCGCCCGCGGCCGCGCGAAGGCTGGAAAGACCATGGACGGATTCGAGATCGTCGGTCCGTCGTTCATCGTCACCGGCAACAACGAGGCCGAAATGGGCCAGGCGGCTGCGGGCACGCGCCAGCAGATCGCCTTCTACGGCTCGACCCCCGCATACCGCGGAGTGCTCGACATCCACGGTTGGGGTGGCCTGCAAGAGGAACTCAACTCGCTGTCCAAGCAGGGCAAGTGGGTCGAGATGGGCAACCTCATCAACGACGAGATCCTGAACACCTTCGCCGTCGTTGGCTCGCCCGAACAGGTCGCTCCGGAATTGAAGCGTCGCTACGACGACGTAATTCAGCGGGTCAGTTTCTACGCGCCATACAAGAGCGACCCCGAGCGCTGGCGCCGGGTGATCTCCGACCTGCAGAGCTAGGTCAGGCCGCGTTCGTCCAGCAGGCATGCGTGCCGCTGGAGATACGTTCGGGCAGACGCACGCGCGCAACCGGACCAGCCGTGATGTCACGCGCATCGAAGATCGCGCAGTCGCTGCGGTCGTTCGGGACGTCGATCGTGAAGGTGATGACGTAGCCGTCGTCCTCGGCGGTTGCACCGATGCGCGGTGCAAACACAGCCTCACTGCAGTATTCGCCCTCGGGCAAATGGAATCGTGCCTCGCGACCCGTCGAAATGTCGTGACGTATCAATCCCTCGAACATGAACCAACCCTCGGTGGGGATCACGCAATACGTGGTGTCGTATCTGCGTCCTCCGACGGCGCCATTGATGACGCCGAACTCGGTGATGGTGTCGCTGAGCGGGCCTTCCTTCACCGCGCCGGTGCGCATGTTCAGTCGCCAGCGGTACGGACGTGATTGCATCGCGTAGAGATCGAGATAGCGGAACAGTCGCTCGTCGATAGTCGCGTCTGGCGGCAGAGTCGGTGACGGGTCGTACTGGAAGTAGCCATCGACCACGACTTCGTCGCCGTCTTCGAAGGCGTTGATCCAATGCAGGACATAGGTGGCATCGCAGTCGAACCACTTCACCTCGGATGACGCACCCCTGCGCGGAATGATGCCGAGCCGCATCGGCATGTCGCGGTGGTAGCGGTTCGCGTACACGTCCTTTTTCAACAGTTCTTCGTCCCAGAACAACGGACAGTCGTTCAAGATCGCGAAGTTCTCGGTGAAGCACATGTCGTGTGGTAATCGCGGGCCGGGCAACGGCACGTCGACGTAGTGAACGAGTTCACCCGCGGCCGACACGACGCCGTAGTGCATGTACGGCGCAGCCGTCGAGTAGTTGAAGAACAACAACTCCCCCGTCGCTTCATCGACCTTGGTGTGGGCCGACACGCCCTCGACGGGGAACGCACCGTTCCACGACTCGGTACCCATGTCGTCGAGCGTGTGCGGGTCGAGCCGGTACAAGTCGCCGCATTGGTAGAAGCTCGACAACGCGATGCCGCGATGCACGACAACGTCCGTCGACGATGCGTCTTTCATGCGCGTGCGCGCGCCCCAGCCGTCGGTACGCAATGCCTTTTTCGGCGACTCCGCGAGACCCGCCCACAGCGGACCGCCGTGTTCCAACTCGGCTGCGAGACCTTTCGTCCGCACGAAACGGTTTCGGTAGGTCGCCTCACCGTTGCCGAACGTGATCGAGTGGATCATCCCATCGCCGTCGAAGGGGTGGTAACGCCCGACTCCCGGCACCAAAGGGTTCTCTGTGTTGCGCAGGTACGTGCCCGCGACGTCGTCGGGGATCCTTCCCTCGACGGCCATCGCCGTCGACGTCCACTCCTTCGTCTGGGGCCGCCACGCCCCGGTGCGGTACGGATGAACGTCACCCTCCGGCAACAACGATGCGAATTCTTTCTCGATGACCTGAGACATGCGACCCCCCGAGGGAGACACTACGCCGAATGAATAGTCTGAGTTCTCAGTCGAATATCGGTGCGGAACGCAGCGAACGCTTCAGTTCCGCCATTCCCGATGTTGTGGCCAGCGTCTCGATTGCGTCCCACAATTTCAGGGCATCGACTCCTCGTGGCGCCTTCGAGATGACCGGCCCGAAGAAACTGCCCTCATTCGCTTGGCCGGGCTTGAAGGTGAGGATCGGTGTGCCGACACCCTTTCCCGTGCGCGAGAAGGCGAGGTTCGTCTCTTCGCGCAGAATCGCGTCGAAATCTTCGTTGTCGGCACCGCTCGCCCAATCAGGGTCGAGACCGGCACGCGACAGTGCGTCAACGAGGTAGTACGTCGTGTTCTCGACGAAGCCCTCGCGGTTGCCGCTGTTGTGCAACGAGGTGCCGACCGCTTCGTAGAGACCCGCAACCGCGTCGTTGCCGGCCTTCTCACGGGCGTACGCGGCGGCACGCAACACGCGACTGCCCGCCGCGTGCGCCGCGCGCCACGGCTCGCTGTCGGCACCGTAACCGATTTCCTCGTTGATCATTCGCAGCGAAATGAACCGCCAGGTGACGTCGTAGTTGCGCTGCTTGCTCACTTCGTCGACCCACCGAGACGTGATCCACGCCCATGGGCACACCGGATCGAAGAAAAACTCGAGATCACTCACGGACGATTTGCCTTTCGTCGAAGGTTTCGATGAGATCGCCAGGCTTCAGGTCCTGGAAGTCGGATAGACCGATACCACACTCGAAGCCCTCGCGAACTTCGCGTGCGTCGTCCTTGAACCGACGCAGCGAACTGATCGAACCCTTCCAGATGATGACACCGTCGCGCAGGAAACGTACCTTGGTGCCGCGCGTAACGACACCGCTGCGCACGTAGCAACCGGCGATTGCACCGATTTTTGGAACGCGGAAGATTTCGCGCACCTCGGCCTCGCCGGTGACCACTTCCTCGAACTCGGGAGCAAGCATGCCGACCATCGCGCGCTCGATGTCCTCGAGCAGCTTGTAGATGATTTCGTATGTCCGGATCTCGACCTTTTCAGCCTCGGCGAGGTCGCGTGCTTTGCGGTCGGGACGCACGTTGAAACCGATGAGGGTCGCGTTCGTGGCGGCGGCGAGCGTGATGTCGTTCTCGGTGATCGCGCCGACACCGCGGTGCACGAAAGCGGGCTTCACTTCGGGACGCTCGAGTTTGCGAAGACTTTCGGTGACGGCTTCGAGCGAACCGTGCACGTCGGCCTTGATGATGAGGTTGAGCGTGGCGACTTCGCCAGCCTGGATCTGGCTGAAGATGTCTTCGAGACGCACACCTCGTTGCACGCGAGCATCGCCGCGCTGGCTGAGGGCGCGGTAACGCTGTTCGCGGGCCTCGCCCACGGTGCGCGCGGTCTTTTCATCGGGTGCCACACGGAACTCGTCGCCCGCGGCCGGAACGGCGGACAAGCCGAGCACCTGCACGGGTGTCGACGGACCGGCTTCTTTCACCTGTTCGCCGCGGTCATTGATGATGGCGCGCACGCGACCCCAGGCCGCACCGGCAACGATCGGGTCGCCGACGCGCAGCGTGCCCTTGTCGACGAGCACGGTTGCCACCGGGCCACGACCGATGTCGAGGTTGGCTTCGAGCACCACGCCCTTGGCGCGCCCCATGGGGTTCGCGGTCAGGTCTTCGAGTTCGGCAACGACGTTCAATTGCTCGAGTAGATCGTCGACACCGAGATTCTGCTGGGCCGACATCTCGACGACGATGGTGTCGCCACCCCACGCCTCGGGCACGAGTTCGTATTCGGCGAGCTGCGTGAGCACGCGTTGTGGGTCGGCGTTTTCCTTGTCGATCTTGTTGACGGCAACGACGATCGGAACGTCGGCCGCACGCGCATGGTTGATGGCTTCGATCGTCTGGGGCATGACACCATCGTCAGCCGCAACAACGAGCACCACGACGTCGGTCACCTGCGCACCGCGGGCACGCATCTTCGTGAACGCGGCGTGACCCGGTGTGTCGATGAACGTGATGAACTTGCCGTCCTTCGCCACCTGGTAGGCACCGATGTGCTGGGTGATTCCGCCAGCTTCACCCGCAACGACGTTCGCGGAGCGGATACGGTCGAGCAACGTCGTCTTGCCGTGGTCGACGTGGCCCATGACGGTGATGACCGGAGGCCGCAACTGCTGTGCGTCGGGGTCGTCGTCATCGGAGTCATCGAACAACGCCTGCAGCTCCATCTCTTGCTGCTGACCCGGATCGACGAGAAGGATCTCGGCGCCGACTTCGAGCGCGAAGACTTCCATCTGGTCGTCGGTGAGCGTCATGGTTGCGGTCACCATTTCGCCCTGCTGCAAGAGGAAGCGAACAACATCGGCCGCGGTGCGGTTCAATTTCGGCGCGAACTCTTGGGCCGATACTCCACGTTCGATGATGATCGTTCCCTCAGGGACCGGAGCATCGCTCGCGGTGTACGAGGTCATCAGCTGCGGTTGCAGCTCTTCCATGTCGCGACGACGACGCGCGCGCGACTTCTTGCGCGGTGCACGACGCTGGCCGTTCGGCCTATTGCCGCCGGGGCCGCCGGGGCCACCGGGACGACCGGGACCACCAGCACCGGGACCACCGGGACGCGGACCACCAAAGCCACCGGGACGCGGACCACCCATCGGCGGACGACCGGGACCACCGGGACGCGCACCCGGGCCACCGGGGCGACCAGGGCCACCCGGACGGGCACCGGGACCACCGGGACGTGCACCCGGGCCACCGGGGCGACCAGGGCCACCCGGACGCGCACCGGGACCACCGGGACGTGCACCGGGACCACCCGGACGCATGGCACCCGGGGGCGGCGGAATGGGGCGGCCGGAGGCCGAGAGCGGCCGTGCCGACGGCGGCGGCGGAATGGGACGACCCGAGGCCGACACAGGACCGGCGGGGCGCGGGGGCGGAGGTGTTGCCCCCGGGGCGAGAGGTCGTGCCGGCGGACGCGGCGCGCCAGTGGGCGGCATACCAGTTGGCGGCATACCAGGGGGCGGCGTTCCAGTTGGCGGCATACCAGGGGGCGCGACACGTGGTGCAGGGGTGGGCGTGGGACGACCACTTGAGATGAATCCACTACGACCCTGATCACCCGTTGCCTCGCTCGGAGCAGGGGCCGGCGTCGGAGCCGGAGTTTCGGCGTCCGGAACCGGAGCTTCGACCGGTGCCTCGCCAACCGGTTCGGGCGAAACGACCGGCGCGATATCGACCGCCGGCGCCTCAACGAGTTCAGGAACGACGTCGGCTGTCGGTTCGGGAGTCGTCGTAGTCGTTTTCTTGGCCGCGGCCTTCTTCGCAACAGCCTTCTTGGCAACGGCCTTCTTCGCGGGCTTCTCGGCGTCGTCTGTGCCGTCGTTCGTCTTGGCCGCGGCCTTCTTTGCCGGAGTCTTCTTTGCAGCAGCCTTCTTCTCGGGCTTCGGCTCTTCGGGTTGCTCGTCGCGGATGAGACCGTCGCGTTCCGCGCGACGTCGAACGCGGTCGGCCTGCGCCTCGATGATCGACGACGAGTGACTCTTCACGTCGATACCCATGACGAGACAGAGGTCGACAGCCTCTTTGTTGGTGAGGCCGAGCTCTTTGGCGAGCTCATGGACGCGCATGTTCTTTGGCAACTTGACTTCAGCCTTTCAGGACCGGTTCGTGCAGGTCGGTGCGGGACAGGGGGATGGATGTGCGCAATGCGCGACGAAGATTTCCACGATCGAGAGCGGCGTCGACACATGCAGAGGCACGGCACAACCATGCCCCGCGACCATTCGACGAATCACCGACCGCGAGACGGCCATCGACAAAGACGTAGCGCACGAGGACGGCCGCGTCGAATCGACGCCTGCACCCCACGCACGTGCGTGTCGGACGATGACCGCGGACCACCACTATTCAGCAGCCTCCACTGGTGCAGCGCCGCCGCCGGCCCACTCCTTTTCGCTGATGACGGTGCCGTCAGCCGCGTGGCATTCCATTGCGCCGGTGGCATCGTTCGGAATCCATTGACCTTCGGCGTAACCCGAGTCGCCCGCCGACACCGGGACTGCGCCCGACGCTTCGGCTGCAGCTTGCGTTTCGCTCTTGATGTCGATGCGCAGACCCGTGAGTCGTGCTGCAAGACGGGCGTTCTGGCCTTCCTTGCCGATCGCGAGCGACAACTGGAAGTCGGGAACGATGACGTCGGCCTGGGTACCGTCGGCACTGATGCGCACCTCTGTCACTTTGGCGGGCGAAAGAGCCTTGGCGACGAAGTCAGCGAGGTCTTCGCTGTAAGGCACGATGTCGATCTTCTCGCCGCGCAGTTCGTTGACGACCATGCGCACGCGACCACCACGCGCACCGACGCACGCACCGACCGGGTCGACGTTGTGGTCGTTCGACCAGACGGCGATCTTCGTGCGGTGGCCGGGTTCGCGAGAGCAAGCCTTGATTTCGACGACGCCATCGGCGATCTCGGGCACTTCGAGTTCGAAGAGGCGCTTGATGAGACCGGGGTGGGTGCGGCTGACGACGATCTGCGGACCCTTCGCGGTCTTGCGCACTTCGACGATGTAGGCCTTCACACGCCCGCCCGGTTCGGGCTTTTCGTACGGGACCTGCTCGGCCTGCGGCAGCAACGCCTCGACTTTGCCGAGGTCGAGCAACGTGTAGCGCTTGTCGATCTGCTGGATGATGCCGGTGACGATGTCGCCTTCGCGGTTGGCGTACTCCTCGAACTTGCGGTCGCGCTCGGCCTCTCGAATGCGCTGGCTCATCACCTGACGGAACGTGACCGCAGCAATACGTCCGAGTTCGTCTTTCTTCGGCGTGTCATCGCGCTCGTTGATCCAGTTGCCGTCGTCATCGAGGTCATAGGCGGTAAAGCGCATGTCGAGGTTGTCGGGGTTGATCTCGACGATCACTTCGTCGGCTGCGCCGGGACGCTTCTTGTACGCCGTTGCCAGAGCCTCGACGAGGACCTGGAGGAGCGTGTCGACGGAGATTCCCTTCTCGTTCGCCAGCATGCGAACGGCTTCGGCCATGTCGAGATTGCTCATGATGCGTTTGCCTCCGTTTGTGAGGATTCTTTCGTTTCCGATTTCTTGTTTGCGGACTTCTTCGCCGACTTCTTTGCGGACGTGGACTTGGTCGATTTGCCCGGCTTTTCGGTAGGGCCCCATTCGAAGACGGTGCGCGCGCGCTCGATGTCGGCTAGCGCGACCTCGGTGTCGACCAAGGTGTCGGCATCGCGCACGGTGACGACAGCTGCAGTTGCCGCGACGAGTTGGCCTTGCAAACGGCGCGAACCGTTGACCGGGGCATACAGACGCACGTTCACGGTTTTGCCGATTTCGCGGGCAAAGTGCTCGGGCCGGCGCAAAGTGCGCTCGAGACCGGGGCTCGTGACTTCGAGGGTGTAGCGGCCGGGCACAGGGTCGGAATGATCGAGTTCACGGCCGAGTTGGCGCGTGACGAGCGAGAGGTCGTCGAGGTTGACACCGGCAGGCTGGCCGGGGGGTGTGTCGAGAACGACTTTCAGGGTGCCACCGCTGTAGTCGATGTCGTAGATCTGCAGGCCGAGCGCTTCGGCCATCGGCGCAACCAGATCGGCCACTTTGTTGGCCACGGCGGAGCCAAATTCGCTGGTGTTGTTCTCGGTCATCGGCTCCGCCTCCTTTGTCTGCATTGTCCGCTCACGCTTGCCTTATCGTCTTGCCCTTTTTCGACCGTTCAGGCCCCACAGGTGAGCCGCCCGAACAAAAAAGGCGTGGGGGTGAGCCCACGCCTTGTCGTCAAGCGGTTCGCTATGAGATCGAAAGGTCGGCTCCGATTGTACCGCGAGCCCGAGACCTTTGCTCGGGGCCCCAAACCCATACCTGTTCACCGTGGCCGTAAACCCTGCCCGTTACCCTTGCCGCTTATGTTGCGTCTGTCCCAGTTGTTCCTTCGCACCCTCCGCGACGACCCGGCCGACGCCGAAGTTCCGAGCCACAAACTCCTCGTCCGGGCGGGCTACATCCGCCGCGCGGCCCCTGGTGGCTACACCTGGCTTCCCCTCGGATGGGAGGTGCACCGCAACATCGAGCGCGTGGTGCGCGACGAGATGAGCGCGATCGGCGCCCAAGAGGTGCACTTCCCCGCACTCCTCCCCCGCGAGCCCTACGAGGCAACGAACCGTTGGGACGACTACGGCGACACGTTGTTCCGCCTGAAGGACCGGCGGGGTGCCGATTTCCTCCTCGGCCCGACCCACGAAGAGATGTTCACGCTGCTCGTGCGTGACCTCTACAGCAGCTACAAGGATCTGCCGGTTTCGCTCTACCAGATCCAGACGAAGTACCGCGACGAAGCGCGACCGCGCGCGGGCCTGTTGCGCGGACGCGAGTTCACGATGAAAGACTCATACAGCTTCGACCTCGACGATGACGGACTCGCCACGAGTTACGCCGCGCACCGCGACGCGTACATCCGCATCTTCGATCGCCTCGGCATTCCCTACGTCGTTGTGTCGGCGATGTCGGGTGCCATGGGTGGTTCGAAGTCCGAAGAGTTCCTCGCCGAGTGTGAGGTAGGCGAAGACACGTTCGTTCGCTGCGGTGCCTGCAAATATGCGGCGAACACCGAGGCCGTGCAGGTGCGCGTTCCGGCCGCGCCCCACACGAACGTTCCGGCTTCGCAGGTGGTCGACACTCCGAACACACCGACAATCGAAACCCTCGTCGATTGCCTCAAGACGCTGGGCGTCTCGTCGCCGCACGGTAGCGAATGGTCGGGCGCCGACACGCTGAAGAACGTCGTCGTGATGGTGAAGAACCCCGACGGCACCCGTACACCGCTCGCCGTCGGCGTCCCGGGCGACCGCGAGGTCGACATGACGCGCCTCGAGGCGCAACTCTCCCCGGGTGAGGTCGAACCTTTCGGCGAAGCCGACTTTGCGGCACACCCGGCGCTGGTGAAGGGCTACATCGG
>JBEAPO010000004.1:0-10622 GCA_041164425.1 Actinomycetota bacterium | reverse complement strand
GACGCCACGCTGGGCATCACCAGCCAGGACCAACGCCTCGCCGAGCGCATCGACGCCGCCGGCAGCCCTTTGATCGTGGTTCTCAACAAGTGGGACCTGCTCGACACCGAAGCACGCGAGGAAGTGGCCACCGAGATCGGTCGCAAGCTCTACTTCATCGGTGATGCACCGGTTCTGCGCATCTCGGCATTGTCGGGCAAGGGTGTTCACCGCCTGATGCCGATCCTCACCGAATCGATCGAGCAGTACCAGCGCCGGGTTCCCACCCGCGACGTGAACCGCGTCATCGCCGAGGCCCAGCAGCGGCAACCCGCCGCCGCTGGTGCACGCGTTCTCTACGCGCTGCAAGGTGCAGCCGACCCGCCGACGTTCACGCTCTTCGTGAACCGCGAACTTCCGCCGACATATCTGCGTTATCTCGAGCGCTCGATCCGCGAAGCATTCAAGTTCGGCTCAACTCCCATCAAGCTGCGCGTCAGGCGGAGAGCCGAGTAGTCATGCCGTGGTGCGAGGAGTGTGCGAAGTATTTCGCGCCCAGTTCCATGACCGACGACGGGCGTTGTCCGAAGTGCGGCAAAGTCGCCGACCTGCCAGACGCCCATGGTCGCATCACCGCGAAGAACCTCGACCTGAAGGCTCTCGCCAAGGGCGACGCCGACGCCGGCGACGAGAAGGCCCCATGGCATTTCAAACTGCTCTTGTCCGCACTCGTTCTCTATCTCTCGTGGAGGGTTGTCGATCTCTTCAGGTAGCCTCACGGGCGTACGGGCTGTGGCGCAGCTTGGTTAGCGCGCTTGTCTGGGGGACAAGAGGTCGTGGGTTCAAATCCCGCCAGCCCGACCATTTTTTTCGCATGAAGCGCTGGCTTGTTTTGTTTTCGATTTTGACGAGCGTCGCCTTCCAGGGCGCCGCTTCGGCGGCGTCACCGGTGGAGTCGATCGCCGCCGCACAGACGATCGTTGTCGAAGTCTCGAGTGCGTCCTCGACGACGGCAACGTTGCGCTTGGTCGAAACCGTGGGCGACGTGGAGCGTGTCATCCTCGGGCCCGTGGCCGCACGGGTGGGTCGCAACGGCGTGAAACGTAACCGCCGCGAGGGCGACGGTACAACGCCGCTCGGACGGATGGCGATAACGGGCAGTTTCGGTTTGGCCGCGAAGTCGACGACGGCGTTGCCCTACCGACGAGTGCTTGAACGGGATTGCTGGATCTCGGATGTCGCGGACCCTGCATACAACCGGCGTGTGCGTCGGGCGAGGTGTGTGCCGCCGAACGAAGAGCTCCATCGGATCGCAGCCTCTGGAGCATATGAGTTCGCTCTGACGACCGACTACAACACGTCACCGATCTTGGTCGGGAAGGGGAGTGCGATCTTCGTCCACGTTCATTCCTATATTTCGGCTGGACGAACAAAATCGACGAGTGGCTGCGTGAGCGTGTCGCGTGTGGCGATGAAGCGATTGTTCGCGATATTGGACCCTGCGAAAAATCCGACGATGGTGGTGCGCATCAAGCGTTGAGGACGTCGTCAGGGTGTGTCGTGAGGAGGATCACACGCGCTACGCCCCGACGTTCGAGTTCGGCGATGCGTGGATCTGTTGCGTCGGCAAGTGTCTTTTCATAGGGGAACCACACCGACGAGGCGCAGTCGCCGAGGGTCGTGTCGGCGCACGCAAGTATCTCGGCGGCCTTCGGGTGGTCGCCTCGAACGTTGATCCCGCATCCCGCGGCTGCGGCGCGACGGGCGAGGGCGACGCTGTTCACCCCGACGATGACGGGGACGATCTTCGTGGGACGTGGGAAGACGACACCGTCGTTGCGCTCGCCGTTCCAGATCGCCCTGACGCGGGAAAGTGTGTCGAGGAGTCGGTCATGGCGGGCCTCGAGCGAGGCCTCGAGGCGGTTGCCCAGTGCTTCGTGTTCGGAAGCGAAGTAGGTGCCGGGCGCCGCGCCCGCGCCGAGGCCCAGAACCGCGCGGCCATGCGAGACGATGTCGAGTGTTGCCGTTGCGCCGGCGATGACTTCTGCGGGTCGGACGGCGGCGTTGTTGACGAGCACGCCGAGGTTCACTCGCGAGGTTCGCGTGGCGATCGCGCCGAGCAGAACGTGGGGGTCGAGCATTTGTCCCTTGTTGCGGGAGGGTTCCATCGACGCGAGGTGGTCGAGGACCCACACGGCGTCGTAGGTCGCGGCGTCGGCGCGCACGGCGCAGGCGATGACATCATCGAACGGGGCAAGGGCCTGGTTGATATGCAGGTCGATGCGCATGCGGGAAGTCTTACACTCGTCGGTGATGTGCGGTCGCTTCGTTGCCACGACCCCCGTGTCGACGCTGGCGTCGGTGTTCGACGCCGAGATTGGCGACGTCGACCTGCGGCCGAGTTGGAACGTCGCTCCGACGACCCGAATTGGGGGTATTCGCGACATCGAAGGTCGTCGTCGGCTGGATGCCTTCGTGTGGGGGTTGATGCCGGCTTGGCGTCGAACCCCTGGGTCGGCCTCGCCCCTCATCAATGCGCGTGCGGAATCGGTGACCGAGAAGCCGTCGTTCCGGGGTCTCGTTCCCGCGCATCGCTGCGTGGTGCCGATGACGGGGTACTACGAGTGGCTGACGACGAAGGAAGCAAAGCGCAAGATCCCGTACTTCATCTCCCGTCGTGACGCCCAGCCGCTGGCCGTGGCGGGACTGTGGGACGCGGGTGATGGTGACAGCGGTGGATATCCACGGGCGTGCATCATCACCGTCGCGGCGAATCCGCACCTTTCGGAGATTCACGACCGGATGCCCGCGGTGCTCGAAGGAGAATCACTCGAGGCGTGGTTGGAGGGCAATGCGCTCGAGGCGGTGTCGGTGCTGGCCTCCCTACGTGACGGTGTACTCGCCGCCGTCGAAGTGTCGACGAAAGTGAATTCCGTGCGCAACAACGACCCGAGCAACGTGGAACCGGTGGCGGGCCAGTTGCCCGACAGTCTTTTTTAGCTCGTCAGAATTTGAGGTTGGCCTTGATGGCCTCGGCGTTGCGACGCAGTTCGTCGGGGTCGACGTGTGTGGCGGCGTTGACGAACGAGACATCACCCATGTCGTTGGCGGGGATGACATGGATGTGACAGTGCGGAACCTCGAAGCCGGCGATGATGAGCGCCACGCGCTCACAGAAAAACGCCTTCTTTTGTGCCGCTGCGACTGCATGCGCAACGTCAAAGAGGCGCGCACGCGTGGGAGGTTCGACGTCGGTCCACTGGTCGACTTCGGCGACGGGCACGACGAGGGCATGGCCCGGCGAGATGGGGTTGATGGTCATGAAAACGACGAGATCGTCGTCACGGTGCACGAACGTGCCCGGCAGGTCACCGGTGATGATTCTGGTGAAGATTGTCGTCATGCGAGGTAGCCGCCAGAAGCGCTGAAGACTTCGCCCGTACAGTACGACGCGGCTGGCGAGGCGAGAAATGCGATGACCTGGGCGATCTCGTCGGAGACGCCCATGCGGCCCATGCCGATCTGGGAGACGATAACCGAACGCATCATCTCGGAATAGTGGCCGAGAAGGGGAGTGTCGGTGTAGCCGGGGCACACCGCGTTGATGCGAACACCGAACTGAGAGACCTCGGCGGATGTCGCCTTGGTGAGGGCGATGATCCCCGCTTTTGCGACCGAATAATGCGGTGCCGATGCGGAAGGTCGCATGCCGAGGATCGACGAGATGTTGATGATCGATCCGGTGCGCCGCGGTGTCATGTGAGCGAGTGCTTCGCGCGTGCCGTAGAAGACGCCGTAGAGGTGAGTTCGGATCATGCGGTCCCACACGGCGTCGGAGAGGTTGACGAGGATATCGAGCGGTTCTGCCGTGATCGAAGGATCGAGGCGGGACATCTGGTTGTTGACCATCTTCTGGAAGCGCTCGTTGTCGGGCGGCGGCGCGATGCCTGCATTGTTCACCATCACATCGAGAGCGCCGAACTCGCGAACGGTCATGTCGACACTCGCACGCACTTGGGTCGAGTCGGTGACGTCGCACTGCACGGCGATGCCGTCGAGACGGCGGGCGAGATCCGTTGCTGCATCCATGTTGATGTCGGCGATGGCGACCCGCGCGCCTCGATTCGTCATCAACTCTGCTGTCGCGGCGCCGAGGCCTGAGGCCCCGCCGGTGATCAAGGCGTACTTTCCGCCCAGATCGAAAGAAGAAAATGCGTCGGTTGCCCCCATGGACCGAGATTAACCATTGCGAGAAACCGCCCATTGCAGTTGCGGCCCCGTCTAGGGTTGTCGGCGTGTCGGAACTGTTTTCTCGTCGCAGTCTTCTGACGGTCCCGAACGCCATCACCTTGGTTCGCCTTTTGTGTCTGCCGGTGTTCTTGTGGGCGCTGTTTGGTCGTGATTCGCGGTTGGCGGCCGGGGTCATCATCGGTTGTCTGGGTGCGACGGATTGGGTTGACGGATGGGTGGCTCGTCGTTTCAACCAAACCTCGCAGTTCGGCGCGCTCTTTGATCCAACGGTCGACCGGTTGTTGTTCATCGTCGGTCTCTTGGCACTCGGCCTCGACGGAGCGGTGCACATCGCGGTCGCTGTACTGATTCTCGCACGCGAGATCGGTGTCGGTTCGATGATGGTAATCGCGACGGCATTTGGCATGGAGCGTTTTGCCGTCACCTACTTGGGCAAGTGGGCGACCTTCATCCTGATGTTCGCGGTTCCCGCCCTCACGCTGTCCACATCGGGAATAGCCTTGGAACCCTTGTTCCGATTGGTCGGATGGGTACTCGTCGTGCCTGGCCTGGCCCTGAGTTGGTTGACCGCTGTTCAATACGTGCCCAAAGTGCAAGAGCATCTCCGCGCCGGCCGGAAGCGCCGAACTACGGTATGAGCCATGCAGGTGCCCGCTGATCTCGTCTACAGCTCCGACCACGAGTGGATCCGCCGGAATGGCAACACCGTGAGAATCGGCATCACGGATTACGCCCAAGACGCACTCGGTGACGTGGTCTTTGTTCAGGTTCCCTCGGTCGGAGTGTCGGTTGCGAAAGGGCAGTCATTCTCCGAGGTCGAGAGCACAAAGTCGGTGTCCGACATCTACGCGCCGGTGTCGGGCATGGTCACCGCGGTCAACGAAGCACTGGGTTCGGCACCTGAACTCGTGAACTCCGATCCGTACGGTGAGGGCTGGATCTGTGAGATCGAGATCAGCAACGAGGCGGATTTCGGCGACTTGCTCGATGCAGCCGGATACGGCGCATTGACGGGGGCGTAGGTCGCCGGTGTCCTACGTGTACTGCAATCGCTGTGCTCACAGAAACCCGCCACAGGCGGCGTTCTGCAGTGTTTGCGGGGCGGTTCTCGACAGCGCCACGGATCGCACGATCACGCTCACGCGGGTCGACGCCCTACAGGATGCACCGGGCCATGCCGACGACGTGGTGTTCCGCACGTCGGAACTTCCGATCGGCGGGGCGGTTCTCGTCTCGCGCACCGGTGAGCAGTACGGCGACAGGTTTCCCCTCGGCATGGGTACAACGAACATCGGTCGTCACCCGAACTCCGACATCGTCCTCGACGACATCACGGTATCGCGACGCCACGCACAGGTGGTCTTCAGCGAGGGATCGTATGCGGTTCGCGACGTCGGTTCGTTGAACGGCACTTATGTCAATCAACAGCGCACGGATGAAACGCGGCTCTACCACGGCGACGAAGTTCAGATTGGCAAGTTTCGCCTCGTCTTCTTCGACCGATCGGAGTGAGCATGGTCGAGCGGGCGTACAAGAGCATCGGCGAGGTACTCGGCCTCCTCCTCGAGGAGTTCCCCAACGTGACGATCTCGAAAATCAGGTTCCTCGAGAGCCAGGGGTTGATCGAGCCCGAGCGCACTCCGTCGGGCTACCGCAAGTTCACCGACGACGAAGTCGAACGACTGCGTTACATTCTGCGCGAGCAGGAGACGAATTATCTGCCGTTGCGAGTCATTCGGGATCGTCTGGATGAATCGGGGGCGATTCCGCGCGACCCCACCTCACCGACGTCGTTGCCGCCGGCGTTGCGTAACCAGACCGTCGGAGATGTGAGTCGCGAGCTCGCCCGCATCCACAAGTTGAACGTCGGACTCAGTGACGACACGGGCGCCATCGACGAGAGCATGGAAATCGAGATCGATCCCGTGGTCCTCGCAGAGTCCGAGCGATTGCACCCTGCATCACGTCGCACGCCGCAAAAGCCACCTGCGAAGCCCGTCGCGGCGGTCGTGGCGCCGATCTCGGCGGCTTCGGGCGGTCCGATCTCGCTCGAGGACCTTTGTGAACTGAGTGGCCTCGCCGCGGCGGACTTGCGGTCGCTCGAACAGTTCGGCCTGATGTCTTCTCGTCAGGTCGGGGGAGACACTTTCTACGAGGCCTCGGCGCGTGAGGTGGCCGTGCTGGCCAAGGGATTTCTCGACCTCGGCATCGACATCCGCCATTTGAAGTCGTGGCGCCTTGCGGCAGAAAGAGAGGCTGCGCTCTTCGAGCAGCGTCTGATGCCACTGTTGCGTCAGAAAAACCCCGAAGCCCGGTCGCAGTCGGTCGAAATGCTGGCAGAGCTCGTGTCGCTGGCGGGTGACCTTCGTCGCGTTCTTGTGCAACAAGCCGTCGGCCAATTCATCGAGCCGCGTCAGTAAGTAACCTGTCGGCGATGGATGACGTCGCGCGGGTCGAGGTGGTCGGTCTTCGGGTCGAACTGCCGTCGAACCAGCCCGTGTTGGTATTGCGCGAGTCCGAGGGTCGGCGTCGTGTTCTGACGATCTACATCGGCGGACCCGAAGCGAGTGCGATCCACACCGCTCTCGAGGGCACGCAACCCCCACGGCCGCTCACACACGACCTGTCGGTTCTGCTGATCGATGCGCTTGCGGCGAAGTTGGATCGTGTCATCGTGACCGAGATTCGCAACGAAACCTATTTCGCAGAGCTCGTCCTGCGGACCGCCGCCGGTGAGGTTGGGGTATCGGGCCGCCCGTCGGATGCCGTTGCCCTTGCCTTGCGGGCCGAAGCCGGGATCTTCGCGTCGATGGAGCTGCTCGATGAGGTGGGCCGCGAGGTGCCCGAGGAATCCCCCGAAGACGAGGAAAGCGAAGAGGCCGTGGTCGACGAATTCCGGGACTTCCTCGATTCGATTTCGCCCGAAGACTTCTCTGATCCGACGTCGTAGACTCACCCTCATGGGAGAGGGGTTCAGCGGCACGAAGGCCGCGCAGATTGGTTTTAGCGGCACGAAGGCCGCGCAGATTGGTTTTAGCGGCACGAAGGCCGCGCAGATTGTCGGCATCTCGTACCGACAACTCGATTACTGGGCGCGCACAAATCTTGTTGTGCCGTCGTTGTCGGCAGCTTCCGGTAGCGGGTCGCGTCGTGCGTACTCGTACGGCGATCTTCTTGAGTTGAAGGTTGTGAAGAACCTGCTCGATGCGGGCATCAAGTTGGAATCCGTTCGCGAAGTGTTCCGCTACATGCGCGAGCACTTGCGCTCCGACGTCGTGTCGGCGCACATCGTGATCAGCGGCTCGTCGGTCGTGTTGTGTGATGGTGAAGAACTGATCGATGTGCTGCGCAACGGCCAGGGTGTATTGAACGTGTTGCCGCTTGCCGGCGTGAAGGACGACGTCGATGCGAGCATCGTGACCGTCGGCCGTCGCGTTGAGGCCGACGCCGAACAGCGTCGCGCCGCCGGCATGTGATGTCGCTGCGACGGACCGCACTTCACTCGGTTCACTCCGAACTTGGTGCCAAGATGGTGCCGTTCGGCGGCTGGGACATGCCAGTTTCGTATCCGATCGGGACGATCGAAGAACACATGACGTGCCGGCGTGCCGCTGTGATGTTTGATGTGTCGCATCTCGGGACCGTGCGGGTCGAGGGCGCCGGATCCTTCGACAGGCTCCAGAGGGTGTTGACGAATGATCTCTGCAAAGTGTCCGCGGGGCGTGCGCAGTACACGCATCTTCTCGATCCTGAGGACGCCTCGGTCATTGACGACATCATCGTGTGGTGGGTCGACGACGAGGTGTTCGACGTGATGCCAAACGCTTCGAACACCGAACGTGTCGTTCGGTACCTCGGTGGTCGTGACACGACCGAATCACGATCGGTGATTGCCGTGCAGGGTCCCGCGGCGCGCGCGATGGTGGCGACCGTTTCGTCGGCGGCCGCTGCGGTCGGGCGGTTCCGCGTCGAGCAAGTTGACGTGTGTGGTGCGCCGTGCGTTGTGGCAGGAACCGGTTACACGGGAGAGGATGGCATCGAGATCGCCGTACCCAACGCGCATGCGAAAACCGTGTGGGATGCGTTGCTCGCCGCGGGCGTTGTGCCCGCGGGCCTCGGTGCACGTGACACGCTTCGTCTCGAGGCCGGCCTGCCGTTGCACGGGCATGAACTCGGGCCCGGCATCACGCCGTTACAGGCAAACCTGAACTGGGTCGTTGGCTGGAAAAAGGCCGAGTTCCAGGGTCGCGGCGCGCTCGAAGCGGAGAAGGACCGGGGCGTGTCGCGGATACTGCGGGGCATCGCCACAGAGGGACGCCGTCCCGCACGTGAGGGGAGCGATGTACGCACGTCGCACGGCGCGGGTGTGGTGACGAGCGGGAATTTTTCGCCGGTGCTCGGCCACGGTGTGGCGATCGCCTTTCTTCCGCCGAATGTTGCGGATGGCGACGAAGTGGAGATCGACGTGCGCGGTTCGACGCTTGCCGGTCGTGTGGTGAGCCTGCCCTTTGTCAGGAAGCAGGCTTTTGGGGCTTGATGCCCATCAGATTGCCCATCGCGGCCATCGTCTGGAGTGCGAAACCCACCTGAGGCATGACGGCGCGCAGTGGTCCTTCGATTTCGTCGAGAAGCGAATTGATGCGCGTCGCAGCTGCGTTGAGGTTCTTCATCGTGTCGGCAGTGTTCTCGAGCGTCTGCAAGAGCAGTTCGACCGAGCGACGCCCCTGATCGAGCGTCTTGCCGCCTTCGGTTATGACCTTGGTTGCCAGTTCGACGGGGTTGATGCTCAAGAGAACGGCGATCAGGTCTTCCAGACCCGCGAGTGGGTTGGAGGACGCGTCGCCGTCTTGTGTCATGGCGTCAGGCTACGCCGTTCGAGGCTGCGTATTCCTCGAGAGGTGTGCACGAACAGACCAAATTACGGTCGCCCGCGGCGGCGTCGATGCGAGAGACGGGCGGGAAGTACGACCGGCCGACGGTGCGTGCAGTGGGGTAGAGGCCGACGTGGCTGTCATACGAACGGTTCCATTCGGTCGTCGCATCCACCACTGTGTGCGGAGCGTGGCGCAGCGGCGAATCGTCGATGGTGGTGCGACCCGCCTCGATGTCGGCAATCTCGGCCCGAATCGACAGCATCGCCTCGACGAACCGGTCGAGTTCGGATTTCTCTTCGCTTTCGGTCGGCTCGACCATCAGCGTTCCCGCGACGGGAAAGCTGACCGTGGGTGCGTGGAAGCCGTGGTCGATCAATCGCTTGGCTACGTCGTCTATCGACACGCCGGTGATCTTTCCGAGTGGGCGCAGGTCGAGAATGCATTCGTGTGCGACTCGGCCATTCGCGCCGCGGTAGAGCACCGGGAAGGCATCGCCCAATTTCGCCGCGATGTAGTTCGCGTTCAGGATCGCGCGCTGCGTCGCGCGGCGTAGGCCGTCGCCGCCCATCATTGCGATGTACATCCACGGTATGGGCAGGATGCCCGCCGAGCCGTGTGGGGCCGCCGACACGGCTCCGACGGGATGGTCGGTGCTGCGGTCCGGCGAGTTGAACTCGACGACGGCGGGCAGGAACGGGGCGAGATGCTCGCGAACCGCCACGGGCCCGACCCCGGGGCCACCGCCGCCATGGGGAATGCAGAACGTCTTGTGGAGATTGAGATGGCTGACGTCTGCCCCGAACTTGCCGGGGGCTGCGAGGCCGACCAGGGCATTCAGGTTCGCGCCGTCGACGTACACCTGACCACCGGCGTCGTGCACCATGCCGCAGATTTCGACGACTGCGGCCTCGTAGACGCCGTGCGTCGACGGGTAGGTGATCATCAACGCGGCGAGTCGATCGCCCGCAGTCTCGATGTTGCGGCGCAGGTCGGCGACGTCGACGTTGCCCTCGTCGTCGCACTTCACGACGACGACCTTCATTCCCGCCATGACGGCACTCGCGGCATTGGTGCCGTGCGCCGACGACGGAATGAGGCAGACGTCGCGATCGAGATCACCGCGCGATCGGTGATAAGCGCGAATTGCGAGAAGACCGGCGAATTCACCCTGGCTTCCCGCGTTGGGCTGCAGGCTGACTGCGTCGTAGCCGGTTGCCTCGCAGAGCCAGTCTTCCAACTGCGCGATCATCTCGAGCGATCCCTCGCGCGTTTCCTCGGGTGCGAACGGGTGCAAGGCCGCGAACTCGGGCCACGTGACCGGGATCATCTCGGACGTCGCGTTCAGCTTCATCGTGCACGACCCGAGAGGGATCATGGTGCGGTCCAGCGCCAAATCCTTGTCTGCGAGGTTGCGCAGGTACCGCAGCATTTCGTGTTCGGTGCGGTGGGCCTTGAAGGCGTGGTGTTCGAGGAATGGGTCGTTGCGCAGCGAGTCGAGCGGGCTCTCAAGGGCCGAGT
>JBEAPO010000003.1:0-5442 GCA_041164425.1 Actinomycetota bacterium | reverse complement strand
AGAACGGCAAGCGCACGACGCTGTCATCATTCGGCAAGAAGAAGGTTCTCGTGTACTTCTACCCGAAGGCCGACACGCCTGGTTGCACGCAGCAGTCGTGCCTGTTGCGTGACGTCGCCGGAGAGATTGGTCGCACCGCGATCGTGGGTATCAGCCCCGATTCACCGGCCAAGCAGAAGAAGTTCGACGACAAGTACGCACTCGGATTTCCCCTGTTGAGCGACGAGGACCACGTCGTGGCGAAGGCGTACAAGGTGTGGAAAGAGAAGTCGATGTATGGTCGCAAGTACATGGGTATCGAGCGGTCTGCCTTCCTGATCGATGCAAACGGCGTCATCACGCACGCGTGGTACAAGATCTCGCCGAAAGACACACCGCTCAAGTTGCTGGAAGCGCTCGGCAAGTGACGACGTTTCCAGAACCATCGGCACTCCTGCCGCATCGTCCGCCATTTCTCTTCGTCGATGCCATCACGAGCCTCGAGCCAGGTGTGTCGGCGACTGCAACGTGGAGGCTCACGGGTGACGAGTGGTTTTTTGGAGGTCACTTTCCTGGCCGTCCGACGTTGCCCGGAGTGTTGATGTGTGAGGCGATTGCACAAACCGGTGCCCTCGCGATCCTCGCCGACGATCGCTACAAGGGCAAGCTGCCGCTCTTCGGCGGACTCGACGGTGCGCGGTTCCGCAGACAGGCCGGCCCTGGCGACACGCTCACGCTTGAGGCGACGATGGGAAAGATGTCGGCTCGAGCCGGCAAGGGCTCCGGTCGAGTGCTCGTCGGTGGCGAGGTCGCCTGCGAGTGCGACCTGTTGTTCGTCGTGGTTGACGCCTGATCTCAGCCGACTGGTGAGATGATCACGGACCCGTTGTGTCCACCGAATCCGAAGTTGTTCGAAATCGTCGGCCCAGGAGTCCACGGTCGCGGCTCATTGATGACAACGTCGATTGACATTGCAGGATCGATCTGTGTCGTGCCGCGCGTTGGGGGAATGAGACCCTTCTCCATGCTCAGCAACACTGCTGCTGCTTCGAGTGCACCTGCGGCGCCAAGCGGATGACCGGTGACTCCCTTGATCGACACGACTGGAGGACGGGACTCGCCGAACAACTTGGCGATCGCCTCCGATTCGGCCGCGTCGTTGAGCGGAGTACTCGTTCCGTGAGCGTTGATCTGCTTGATGTCGCTCGGCTGAAGCCCCGCATCGTCGAGCGCGAGCTGCATGCATCGCACGGCGCCTGCACCTCCAGGTGACGGGGCGGTGATGTGGTGCGCGTCTGCGTTGCTCGCCGCACCGACGATCTCGGCGAGGATGGTGGCGCCTCGTTCGACGGCAAGGTCGTAGCGCTCGAGCACGAAGACCGCGGCGCCCTCGCCCATAATGAAGCCATCGCGCGTCGCATCGAAGGGTTTGCTCACCAAGGTCGTCGACAGCGCGGTCATGTTCGCGAATCCGGCGAGTGCGGTGATGGTTGCGGCCGACTCTGCGCCACCCGTGACGACGGAATCGCATTGGCCCCAAGCGATCTGGCGCGCGGCCGCGCCTATGGCGTGAGTGGATGCCGCACAGGCGGTGCAGATGGTCTCGGCGGGTCCTTGGAGTCCGTAGCGCATCGAGATCGCAGCACCGGAGGCGTTCGACATCATCATCGGAACGAGGAAAGGCGACACCCGTCGCTCACCCTTTTCCACTCGGACGATGACTTGCTCTTCGAGGGTGCGCAGTCCGCCGATTCCCGTACCGAAGATCGTGCCGATACGCGCGGGGTCGTAGGGAAGCTTCCCTGACTGGGTCAGTGCTTCGTGTGCCGCGGCAAGTGCGAACTGCTCACACCGGTCGCTGCGTCGAGCATCCTTCGGCGAGTCGAAGTACGGGGATGGATCCCAGTCTGCGATCTCGATCGAACGACCACCACTGAATCCTGGACCGAGCAAACCCGACCAGAAGTTCTCCTTGCCGATTCCGCACGGCGCAACGACGCCGTAGCCGGTGATCGCGACGCGATGTCCAGCGCCCCGCATGTACGAAAGGTGCTACTTGACTTTGGAGGTGACGAGCGCGAAGGCCTTGCCGACCGTGTCGACGCCTTCGAGGTCGCTCTCGGGGACCTCGATGCCGAACTCTTCCTCGAGGGCCATGACCAGTTCGACGAGGTCGAGGCTGTCTGCGTCGAGGTCGTCACCGAAGCTTGCTTCCGGGGTGATCTTGGAGGCGTCGACGGAGAGGACGTCAACGGCGCACTTCTTGAATCGATCGAACAGTTCCTGGCTCACGGGATCTCCTTGGTGATGCGATGGTGTGCTTGCGACCAAGCACGACCCAATAGTAGTCGGGGTGGTGTGTTTGCCGCCGTTAGTGGCCCATCCCGAGCCCACCATCTACAGGAATCACGGCACCCGTGATGTATGCAGCAGATGGGCTGGCGAGGAAGGTGATGACATCGGCGATCTCGCTCGGTTGGGCCGTTCGCCCGAGCGGGACTGCGGCACGAAGCTCTTCCATGCGCTTGTCTCCGAGCACCGCGGTCATGTCGGTGTCGACCGGACCAGGTGCGACCACGTTCACACAGACGTTGCGTGAACCCAGTTCCCGTGCGAGGGAGCGTGCGAGTCCGATGAGGCCGGCTTTTGATGCCGAGTAATTGGCCTGGCCCGCCGATCCGAGCATGGCGACCACGCTCGACACGAGGATGATCCGACCGCTGCGCGCGCGGATCATGCCCTGGGCGGCCCGTTTGCACACTCGATATGCCGCAGTGAGGTTCGCATCCACCACGTCGGCGAAGTCCGACTCACTCATGCGCAAGAGCAATCCGTCTCGGGTGATCCCGGCGTTCGAGACGAGCACCCCGACTGGACCGAACTTTTCCTCGACGGCCGTGAACGCAGCATCCACGTCGCTTGCATTCGTCACATCGCATTTGACCGCGAAGAAGTCGTCTGGTGGGGGCGAGGAGTTGTACGTCACCGCGACGTTGTCGCCGATAGCGGCGAATGCGCGGGCAGTGGCGAGCCCGATGCCTTTCGAGCCTCCCGTGACGAGAACGGTTCGTGGTGTGGACGTCATTGCGATGCTCCCTTCGACGACCAACGAATGATTGCGCTTGCCGCGGTCATTCCTGCACCGAATCCGACCATCAAGACGAGGTCTCCGTCGCGCAGCGATCGGCCACTCATGGCGCCATCCGTAGCGGCGTCGAACAGTGCAAGTGGGATGGATGCCGACGACGTGTTGCCCGTCTCGTGTAGGACGACCGCCGTTCGTTCGGCCGGAATGCCGAGACGATCACACGCTGCGTCGATGATGCGCGTGTTGGCCTGGTGTGGCACGACGAGCGCGATGTCGTCGGGGTTCACGCCGGCAATCGCGAGCGACTTCTGCGCGGAGTCGACCATGATGCGCACCGCGCGACGGAACACCTCCTTTCCGTCCATCTGGATGTTGCCACCGATCTCTGCATACAGGAGATCTTCGGCCGAGCCATCCGCATCGATGTCCCATGCAAGAAGGTGACCGGGGCCGTCGACGGCCTCCAAGACCGCGGCACCTGATCCGTCGGCGAAGAGCACGGCGGTGTTGCGGTCAGTCCAATCGGTGATTCGCGAAAGGGTGTCGGTGCCGACGAGGAGGACCTTTTGCGATCCGATCGCGATCAGGCCGTGGGCAACGGCGAGTGCGTAGACGAAGCCCGAGCAGGCCGCGTTGATGTCGAATGCGCCACACGTCAGACCGAGCTCGCGGGCGACTGCGGCGGAAGTAGCGGGTACTTGGCGGTCCGGTGTGGTGGTGGCAAGCACGAGGGCATCGATATCGGATGGTTGCAGCCCCGCCATCGTCATTGCCTTGCGTGCACTCTCGACACTGAGCGACATCGTCGACCCGCCCACGTGGCGTCGATGAATGCCGGTGCGCTCACGAATCCATTCGTCCGACGTCTCCATCGTCTTGGAGAGCTCGTCGTTGGTGATCACCTTGTCGGGAAGCGAGAGTCCCCAGCCGGTGAAGCGTGCACCGCGCGCAGTTGCGGGAACCTTCGGCATCGATCAAACCCTAATCGGTGGTGGCGTCGTCGTTATCGACTGCGTAACCACGCCACGGGTTGGTGTGGTGTGAGCCGTTCGCCATCGACTGCAATGAAACTCTGCAACATGCCTGCGAACGGTGAGCGCACCTCGGTCTCGCCGACATGCCCAATCACCGTGCCGACATCGACGATGGTCTGGTTGGTTAGGTCGAATCGACGCGTGAACACCCCGGCACCCGGGGAAACGACGAGTCGTTCGACGGCGAAGAGGTGTTCACCCTCGTGTCGTGCCGTCTCGGGAATCGTGGCGGCGTGATCAAACGTGTCGAGCCAATCGATGAGCTTGTCAAGGTCGTCGGGCGTGGCGACGCTGATGTGGCGCGAGTCCTCGATGGTTCTCTTGACCATTCCGGTGAGGACACCACCTGGTCCAAGTTCGATGAATCCGGTGATGCCGAGCTGCGACAACTCAAGCAGCACGTGTTTCCATCGCACGGGGCTGGAGAGCTGGGCCGAAAGGAGAGACGACCACTCTTCGCCGGTCGCATGAGCGCGGGCATCAACGTTTGATACGACGGGCACTTCGGTGTCACGTGGTCGAGCTGCGGCGATTGCGTCCCGCAGTCGATCCCTGGCTGACGTCATATAGGGGGTGTGGAACGCGCCAGACACGGCGAGGGGCATGATGCGCTTTGCGCCAAGTTCTTTAGCGTGCTCGCCAGCCTTTGTGACGCCGTCTGGGGATCCTGCAATCACGACTTGTCCCGGGGCGTTGAAGTTCGCCACCCACACTTCGGTGTCAGCGCGACGACATGCAACTTCGACATCTTCATCGTCGAGTCCGAGGACCGCTGCCATCGTGCCGGGTGAGGCGAGTCCGGCGTCGTGCATCGCTGCTGATCGTTCGCTCACGAGGCGCACGCCGTCGTCGAATCCGAGCGCTCCAGTTGCGGTCAGTGCGGTGTATTCCCCGAGGCTGTGGCCCGCGCAGTAGGTCGGCTCGATACCGAGGCGCTCCACGGCATCGAGCACCATGAGCGACGACACGAACGTGGTCAGCTGGGCGTTGCGGGTGTCCTTCAATTCGTCGGCATCGGCATCGAGGAGCAGTTGGCCCACGTCGCGTCCGGCGACTTCCGATGCTTCGGCGACGAGTTCCCAACTCTCGTGGTCCACCCACGGACGACCCATGCCAGGGCGCTGCGAGCCCTGCCCGGGAAAGGTGAATGCCAACATGACTTCCACAGCGTAGGTCTCTGATCGGGTCGGTACGATACATCGTTCGGCACGAGCCGAATTGGTCCGATACTCAGGCCCGAGTGGCGGAATGGCAGACGCGACGGACTCAAAATCCGTTGTTCGAAAGGGCGTGTGGGTTCAAGTCCCACCTCGGGCACCAGATGGATACTCCTACAGTGAA
>JBEAPO010000002.1:0-17177 GCA_041164425.1 Actinomycetota bacterium | reverse complement strand
GGTGACGAAGAAGCTCGTCACCTTCGCTTCGGTGATGTCGTCGTTGACCCAGACCGAGGTGTTCGCCGCGTTGTGACGGTGACCGTCAGCCTTGATCGGGCCGTAGACCGCGCGGATCTTCTCTTCGGTATCGAGAAGAAGGTTCTGGCCGCTGCCAGGCGGGTAGTTCGAGATCACGAGTACGGCGTCCTTCGTGAACACCTCGTTGATCAACAGGTCGATGTTGTTGTTGTCGATCGCGTAGAAGTAGCGATGGAACGCATAACGCACCGCTTCGATTGCTTCCAGGCGCGCGATGCGCTTCTCAAGATCCGCCGACATGGTCCCCCGTTTCGTGAATTGCCCCAACGTTTGCGGTCGCAATAATCTTGCTTGCGCAACTACGCTGATCGTATGCCACAGCCGCGATGGCTCAACGAAGCCGAGGCCGTCGCCTGGCGTGCCTTCATCGAAAGTATCGGCGACCTCATGACCGCGTTCGAGGGCGGCCTCTCGAAGCACGGTTTGACTTTGGGTGATTACCAGGTCCTCGTCTACCTGTCCGAAGCCGAGAACCGATCGATGCGCATGTGTGACCTTGCCAATGCCCTACGACTCTCTCCGAGTGGTCTCACCCGCCGGCTCGACGGGTTGGTGAAGGGTGGGCTCGTCGCGCGCGAACGCAGCGCAGAAGACCGCCGCAGCATGTTGGCGGTCCTCACCCCCACCGGCCTTCG
The DNA here is from genome assembly GCA_041164425.1 of Actinomycetota bacterium. Taxonomy (GTDB): domain Bacteria; phylum Actinomycetota; class Acidimicrobiia; order Acidimicrobiales; family Ilumatobacteraceae; genus F1-20-MAGs119. Next base: position 16,461 of record JBEAPO010000002.1, on the reverse strand, counting down.
CCGTCTCCAAAAAACTGCTCCCGATCACGTAGGGAACGTTCGCGAGAATCTCTTCGACCATCTCACTCCGACCCAGGTGAAGTACATGGCCGGAATCTTCGAATCCATCCAGAAGGGAATACGCAGTTGAGAAAGCCCGCAACCGAACATACCCGACACGTCAATAGTGCGGTCCGCTTCGACCTCGATCCCGATGACTTCACGCGCGTCGACCGCGGCTTCATAGCCTCGATCCCCGATGGACGAGTCCCTGACCCGAACTCCAATCGAATGGTGTGGGACATCTCGCGCTACGACTTCATCACAGACGGCACGTCGGCGCCCGACACCGTCAACCCCAGCCTCTGGCGCCAAGCACAACTCAACAAACGACATGGGCTGTTCGAAGTTGCGCCCAAGTGCTGGCAGGTGCGCGGTTACGACATCTCGAACATAACTTTCATCGAAAGCCAGTCGGGATGGATCGTCGTCGACCCCCTGACGTCGGGAAACTCAGCACGCGCGTCGCTCGACCTGGCGAACCAGCACCTCGGCTCACGTCCCGTCGTGGCGGTGATTTACACCCACTCTCACGCCGATCACTTCGGTGGTGTTCTCGGCATCACTTCGCAGGCCGACGTGGATGCGGGTCGCTGTATTGTCATCGCCCCCGAGGGCTTCCTCCACGAGGCGGTATCGGAAAACATCATCGCGGGCCCGGCAATGCTGCGTCGCTCGGCGTACCAGTTCGGGCCCTTCCTGCCACCAGGACCCGACGCGCACGTTGATGCAGGCCTAGGCAAGGGGGTCCCTTTCGATATTTCCGGTCTCATTGCCCCGACGCACGACATCACACACACCGGACAAGAACTGAACGTCGACGGTGTCCGCATTGTCTTTCAGTTGACGCCGGAAACAGAAGCACCGGCCGAGATGAACTTTTTCTTCCCCGACTTCGGATGGCTCTGCACGGCCGAGAACTGCACTCACACGATGCACAACCTCGTGCCAATTCGTGGCGCGCAGGTTCGTAATTCGCTGGCGTGGTCGAAGTACATCAACGAGGCCATCGAGCTGTTCGGCGACAAGGCGAATCTCATGTTCGCATCGCACCACTGGCCACGCTGGGGCAGCGACAACGTGCGCGACTTTCTCATCCTGCAGCGCGACCTCTACAAGTGGATGCACGACCAGACGATGCGTCTTGCCAACAAGGGCTACGTCCCCACCGAGATCGCGGCCGAACTGCGGCTGCCCGACGAATTCCTCGCCCAGGGCCACACCCGCGGTTATTACGGGGACCTCGTGCACAACTGCAAGGCCGTGTACCAGCGTTACCTCAGTTGGTACGACGGCAACCCGGCGAACCTGAACAAGCTCGCACCTTCCGACGCGGGTACGCGCTACGTCGAGCTCGCAGGCGGAGCCGATGCGCTGCTTGCGAAGGCGCGCGCATGGTTCGATGCCGGTGAATACCGCTGGGTTGCCGAACTGGTGAACCACCTGGTCTTTGCGGACCCTGGCAACACCTCGGCCCGTGAACTACAGGCTGACGCGCTGGAACAACTCGGCTATCAGGCCGAGTCGTCGACGTTCCGCAACGCCTATCTGCAGGGCGCCCAGGAATTGCGCAACGGTCCGGTGAAGTTGGGCGGCGCCAACGCGCGCGGCAAGGGCATTCTCGGCGCGATGACCGTCGAGCAGATATTCGACACGGTTTCGGTTCGCCTGAAATCAGAATCGGTCGGCGGTCAGTCCGCCACCGTGAACTGGGTGTTCACCGATGTGAACGAGAAGTGGGTGCTCGGACTGTCGAACCGCACGCTGTTTGCTGTACCCGGTCGTCACGACGACGGCGCAACCGTCACCGTCACCACGTCGCGCAGCGAGTTCATCCGCGTGATGCTCCAGGAGACCACGTTCATGGATCAGATCACAGCCGGCAACATCACTCTCGACGGCGACCCGACGGCACTGTTGACAATCTTCGGCAACATCGACGCATTCGAACCGGGCTTCAACATCGTCGAACCCTGACCTCGTCAGAGGTCCAGATGAATCCGTAATGCCGCGTCGAGCCTGACGGAGTTCTCTGCGGTGATCCGACCAATCCGCTTGCCGATCCGCGAGACGGAAATGGCCCGAATCTGCTCGGCTTGAACCTTGCTGTCCCGCGTGAGACCTGTTTCTTTCGCAGTCAGCAGCACATGAAACGGAAGGATCCGTGACGTATTAGAAGTGATGGCCGCGATTGTGACGGTGCCAAACTCTGACATCGCTGCACGCGTGTTTTGCACGTCATTGCTCACAATGACTGCGGGTCTCACCTTGCCCGCCTCGCCGGGTTGAGTCGGCTCCAAGTTCACCATTCGAATTTCGCCGCGCAGCACGCTTACTTCCAGTCCTTGATGGCGGTCGCATCCCAGTCGTCCGCGTCGCCAGAGGCTGCCCACTCCTTGAACGCAATGTCGTACATGTCGCCCAAGTCCGCGGAACGGAGGAGTCGTAGTGCTCGAGCTATGGCGGCGGACCGCGATGCATAGGTGCCCGACTCCACGGCTTCGTCGAGGTACGCGACGTCGTCATCGGGAAGGCTGATGCTGAGTTTCATACTCTGATGCTACCGTGGTATGACCACCTTGCTACACAAGTTTCATGACTACGGTGGCGGCGTGGAAGACGCCGAGAACCTTGCCGAATGCCAACTTGATCCCGACCTGCGCGAGCAATTGCTGAACGAACAGGTCGAGTGCACCTTCATCTGGACGAACAAGGCCGGGCAACCCTTCGGTGTGGCGATGAGTTTCATCTGGCGCAACGGAAGCATCTGGCTGACGGCTGCCGGCACACGTGCGCGCATTCCGGCGATCCGTCGCACGGGTTACGCAGCGGCGATGATCTCATCGGTCGGCACTTCGATCGGCCCCGGCAAAACGGTGTCGGTTCGCGGGCGCTGCATCGTGCACGACGACCGGGCAACGCGTGATTGGATGCTGCCCGAACTGGCTCGCGCGATCCGCAGGGACGACGAGGCGGGTGCGCAGGCGTTCCTTCAGCTACTCGACTCCCCCGGCCGCGTGGTCATCGAACTGAAACCCGACTACGAGCTCAATTTCGACAGCAAGAAGATGTGGGCCCGCAAGCCCGACGCGGCACCGCCGGGGCGCTTCGACCACTGATCAATCGCCGGTGGCGAGAAATGCCATTGCAGTTTTCGTCGCCCTGACGTCGAAACCCACCGAGAGGTGCCGTGGCGCATCGACGACGAGTCGACGCCACGACATGTCCGAGGCGAGTGTTGTCGAGACTTCAGCCGGAACAACGTGGTCGCCCGAGGTCGCGACAATCAGAGCATCAACCACCGTGGCGCGATCGTCGACCGCGAGTTTCGAGAGCGGTCTTGGCGGATCAGGGAGCTCACGACACACCCGATCGAAGACGGATCCGAAGCCAACCGCTGGCGTCGGCTCGACCAGAACGATCGCATCTTCGGAGTCGCTGCGCGACGTGTCGGAGCAGTGCACCCCGATCTGCGTTTCTATGCCACCGTCGTTGTTGCCGTCGGGCGTCTCGCCAAGGCGAAGTTCCGCAAGCGTCAATGTCGAGGATTCCGCAACTTGCTCGAGTCCGCCGTCGTACAGCACGTAGTCACGGGCAAGAGCGATCTCACGCGACATGAACCCCGATGTCTCGACCTCTGAACCACTGGCCGTCCGGAGGAAAGCACCGGATGCGGCGTCCATTTGCCGACGTGCGGCTTCAAAACGTTTCATGCGCGGATCGCTCGGGGCATCGAGGACGATGCGTCGGATCGATGACGGGTGCGTCACCGCCCACACGGCACCAACAGTCGCACCGTAACTCCACCCCAAAAAGCGGACCTGCTGCAGGCCGAGCGCACGACGGAAATCCTCCATGTCGTCGACTGTGTCGAGCGTGCCGACTCGACCCACAAGGTCACCCGAACGAGCGATACAACCGTCGGCGAAACGCCGCGCCGCGTTCGCATCGGTGTCGACGATGCGAAGATCGTCGAGGCTGCTTCCACAGTCGAAGGCTTCACCGTCAACCGAGCCACGGGTGGATAGTGCATAGATGTCGAAGTCATCGATGATTGGGGCAAGAAGTTCGCGCGCCCGCGACACCGCCGCGCGCACGTCGGCGCCGGGGCCGCCCGGATGGATGATCAATGGCAGATGGCGACTGGACCCCGCTGGCGACTCGCTGCGATATGCCCGCAAACCCAAGCCGTCGGAGAACGCGGCTCGGCGATCACGCGGAACGACGAAGTCTGCACACTCGACGCCACCACACTCGACCCACTGCCACGCGGCCGCTGACTCCACACCTGGTTCGGTCTCGCGCCCGCCACAGGCAACAAGAGCGGTGGTGATGAGTGCCACCAATGCGAACCGCCGCAGCATGTGACCACGTTACGGGCACGGGTTGGCGAGCCAACAAGCACCGGGCTAAAATACTTGCGCTCGCAACTATTTTCCCGACACGAAACGAGGCCTCGAATGCCCGCAGTCACCGCCGACACATTGACCCTTCCCCGCGTGGGCACGAGCATCGCTGCTCATCCCGAGTTGCGCGACCGACCCGTGAAGCGCATCACCGTTGCGCCGTCGGGCCACGAGGGCGAAGGCTTTCCTGTTCGTCGCACGTTCTACGGCGCCACGCGCGCGGAGGTCGACCCGTTCATCATGATGGACCAGATGGGCGAAGTGAACTACGCGCCCTACGAACCACGCGGCACCGATTGGCACCCGCATCGTGGATTCGAAACCGTCACGTACATCATCGACGGAACCTTCATCCACCAGGACTCGCACGGTGGTGGTGGCGTCATCACCAATGGCGGCACCCAATGGATGACAGCAGGCGGCGGCATTCTGCACATCGAAACGCCGCCCGAAGACATGGTGGTTCGTGGTGGGGTGTTCCACGGGATTCAGCTTTGGGTGAACCTGCCGTCGAAAAAGAAGATGATCCCACCCGCATACCAGAACATCGAGGCCGACCTCGTGAAGTTGGTGACCACGCCCGACGCGGGAACCCTCATTCGCATCATCGCCGGCGAGATCGACGGCGTGAAGGGCCCCGGCTCGACGCACACACCCATCGTCGTTACGCACGCCACGCTCTCCCCCGGCGCACGCATGACGCTGCCGTGGAACCCCGCATACAACGCGCTCGCCTACGGCCTCGCCGGTGAGGGCAGTGTCGGTGCCGAACGCGCACCGTTCGGGCTGGGCCGTCTCGCAGTGTTCGGATCAGGCGACACCATTACGTTGTCGGCTTCCGACAACCAGTCACTCGACGTGTTGTTGTTGGGCGGCGAACCGATCGGTGAACCTGTCGAGCAGTACGGGCCGTTCGTGATGAACACCCGCGCCGAATTGCAACAGGCGTTCGAGGACTTTCAGGCGGGTCGTCTCGGCGTCGTCCCCGCCAACGGCATCAGACCTTTCCGCGGCCGCTGATCACGTTTCGTCGAGGCGCCCCGGCAGACCCCTGAACAGTCGCGCCGCAACCGGATCCGACTCTCGCACGTACTTGAGAGAACCGATTCTCTCGACAAGGTCGTCGGCACCTTCGGCGAGCAATTCACGAAGCCAAACCATGACCCGAAGGCGTGGAAATGACTCGAGGTAGGCCATCTCTTGGATGTCGACCCAATCTTTGGGGCGATTGAAAAGCGCTTTCAGGACTGCAAGGTGAGCAGCACTGATGATCGGGATCGTTCGATTCGCGAACGGAACCCATAGCAATTTGTCCATCGCGTCTTCATGGAAATAGTGAACGGTGAAGAAGATGTCGACCGCGAATTCGTCCCAGTATGTTCGAGCTTGACCGTCTCGGAGGATTGATTCGACTTGCTCTTCAGTAAAGGTGACCAAGCCCGCAAGGGCACGTTCGAGCGTTCGAACAGAGTTGAGAGTGAGTTCGAGAGTCACATCGACATCAATGTCGTTCGTCGCTCGAGGCTCGGGCACGTGATACGCCAGCGCAAGCGCGCCACCGAACCCGAAGGGAATTCCCGCGGCTGTCAATGCATCGTGTACCGCCACAACTCGTTGTGCAAATGTTCGCGTACTGATCACTTCGCAACCCTTGGAAACGGGGGGAAATTCAACGTGGACTTTTCCCAATTGTGTGGAACCGCATCGACAAGTGACAGAACATCCTCGAGATCGAGGCCACATTTTGCAAGCCGCTCGGTTTCGCCTCGGTCGACGAAACTCAACGCGAGGTCGACGCCGCAGGCGCGAAGGATGAGATCGAGTGAGTCGACCGTCGGCGACCGCCGACCGGATTCGTATTCGACGATCGCGGCCGGAGAAGTACCGACCCGACGAGCGAGTTCACGCTTGGAAAGGCGGGCCCGGGTACGGGCCGATGTGATGATTGCCGCGGCATTCATGTCGCCAGCATACAGGGTGTTATCGGATCCGATAACGCTTACGCAGGCAACAAGAATCCGCGGATGTCGGCCATTGCCCCGGGATCCTGCGCAATGAAGAGGTGCCCGCCCTCGTAGGTGCGCAATTCCGCCCCCGGAATCCGTGCAGCGATGGCCTCGCTGTTCACAACCGGCGCAATGCCGTCGTAGAGGCCGGCCATGACCAATGTCGGGCAGGTGATGTTGCCCAGTCGCGACGCAACGTCGTGATGGCGTCGCGCCTCCAACTGCATCGCCTCGCCCCGCAACACATCGTTGGACTTCGGAACGAGTTCGCGATCGGCGAGCATCTTCGCCATCGCCGCTGCGAAGTTGTCGCTTGCGAGAAACTCATCGGTGAAGCGCGTGTCGAAGATGGTGCGCATCTTCGCGCTGCGTGTCTTCGGTTCGAGGTCGACGTTCTCGTGCAAGGGATACGAGGCCCCGGCATCGCCGCCGGCGCTGGTGCACAACAGGACCAACTTCTCAACGCGTTCGGGAAACGTGACGGCGAATTCCTGCGCGACCATGCCACCGAAGCTGATGCCAAAGACGATGCAGGTGTCCCAGCCGATGTGGTCGAGAAGATCCGCACCGTCTTGTGCGTACTGCGCCATCGTGTACGGACCGTCGATGATGCCGGTCTTACCCAAGCCACGCTGGTCGTGGGCAAGCACGGTCGCGAAACCGCGCAAACCATCGATGATCGGCGCAGAACCGTCGAGCGTGGCGCCCGATCCGTTGAAGAAAAGCGCGCGCGGACCGCTGCCCGCGAGCGTGTGGTGAAGCCTCACGCCGGGCCGGCGAACATTCCCCGGTATTCCGTCGGCTTTTCGATCGGCGGTTCGTTCTCGTAGCGCGCGATCTCGAAGCGACCGACGACTCCCCAGTGCACTTCGTCCGGTCCGTCGGCGAGACGCAAGGTGCGCTGGCTGGCGTACATCCGCGAGAGCGGCGTCCACTGCGAGACACCGGTGGCGCCGTACATCTGAATGGCTTCGTCGATGATCTTGCACACACGCTCGGGCACCATTGCCTTCACGGCACTGACCCACACGCGAGCCTCGGCATTGCCCATGGTGTCCATCGCCTTGGCGGCACGCAGAACCATCAGTCGACAGGCCTCGATTTCGATGCGAGCCTTGGCGATGACCTCGGGGTTCTTGCCGAGGCGCGTGAGCGGACGGCCGAACGCCTCGCGATGCAGGCCGCGACGCACCATCAGTTCGAGTGCACGCTCGGCGGCACCAATGGACCGCATGCAGTGGTGGATGCGGCCGGGTCCGAGACGAACCTGCGAGATCTCGAAGCCACGACCCTCGCCGAGGAGCATGTTGTCCTTCGGCACGCGAACGTCGTTGAAGCGCAGGTGCATGTGACCGTGCGGGGCGTCGTCTTCGCCGAAGACGTGCATCGCACCGAGAATTTCGACGCCGGGCGTGTCCATCGGCACGAGGATCTGCGAGTGCTTGCGCGACGGCGGGCCGTCGGGGCTGGTGAGCACCATCACGATCATGATCTTGCAACGCGGGTCGCCCGCACCCGAGATGTAGTACTTCTCACCGTTGATGACCCACTCGTCGCCGTCGAGCACCGCGCGACACGCGATGTTCTTCGCGTCCGACGATGCGATGTCGGGTTCGGTCATGGCGTAAGCCGAGCGAATTTCGCCACGCAGCAACGGCTCGAGCCACTGCTTCTTCTGCGCGGGCGTGCCGACACGCTCGATGACTTCCATGTTGCCGGTGTCGGGCGCCGAACAGTTCAGACACTCGGACGCGAGCGGGTTCTTGCCAAGTTCTATCGCGATGTACGCGTAGTCGAGATTCGACAGACCCTCGCCTGTTTCCGCGTTAGGAAGAAAGAAGTTCCACAGGCCGTTCGCCTTGGCCTTGTCTTTCACCGACTGCAGCAATTCCAACTGACCAGGTGCGTAACCCCAACGGTTCGCGCGACCCTCACCCAGTTCGTAGAACTCTTCGGTGATCGGGTCGACCTCGTTCTTGATGAACTGCTTGACGGCCTCATAAAGAGGAATCGCCTTGTCCGACATCGCAAGGTTCATTGCCTCGTCGGTTGCGATTCCCGAGTGCATTCCCAGACCGGTCATGTCTTCCCCCTGTTCGACTGGCGCCACGCGACGCGCACCCCCGAGAGACTAGTTCGGGGCCTCCCTAGACTGTCTATGTGGCAGGTCGAAAGGGGACGCTCGGTCCCGAAGATTTCATCGTCGCGGCGATGAAACACGTCGACGCCCACGGCCTCGCCGCGTTGTCGATGCGGGCTCTCGGAGCCGAACTCAGCGTCGATGCCACGGCGCTCTACAGACACTTCCCCAACAAGGACAGCCTCGTCGAAGCGATGGTCGACCGAATGCTCAGCGGGGCACTCGAGGCCCACAACCCGACGGGCAAATCACCGTGCGCGAAGATTGTTGACGTGGTCGATGTGACGCGCGATGCGTGCGAGGCCACCGTGAAGTCGTACCGCAATTGACCCGACACAGGCCCCACTACGCATGGGTGGTGTTCGCCACCGCGTTCCTGACTCTGCTCGGGGCCGCCGGCTTCCGCAGCACACCCGGCATCCTCGTCGATCCACTGCGCGACGAATTCGGTTGGAACCGATCGGTCATCGGCAGTGCGGTCAGCGTCAATGTCTTGCTCTTCGGTCTGATGGGACCGTTCGCGGCCGCGCTGCAGATGCGCTACGGACTGCGTCGGGTGACGCTGACCGCTCTCGCGACGATTTCGCTCGGTGCTCTCCTCACGACGCAAATGTCGGCGCCGTGGCACCTGCACGTTCTGTGGGGCATTGTCGTCGGCAGCGGCTCGGGCTTCATGGCCACCGTCTTCGCATCGACAGTTGCAACCCGCTGGTTCGTCGCACGTCGTGGCCTGGTGACGGGCGCTCTCACCGCCGCAACGGCGAGTGGACAGTTGGTGTTTCTTCCCGTTCTCACGCGTATCGCCGAAGCACACGGATGGCGAACGGTCGGTGTAGTCATCGCCATCAGCGCCGCCGCAGTCATTCCCGTCGTCGGGCTGTTCCTGCGCAACTCGCCGGCCGACATGAACCTGGGCCCCTACGGAGCACCGGCCGATTATCAGCCACCCGAAGCGATGAAGAACCCGATCAGATCGGCGTTCTCTGCGTTGAATGCCGCCCGCAAAGACCAGATCTTCTGGCTGTTGTGGGGGTCGTTCATGGTGTGCGGCCTGTCGACGAACGGTTTGATCCAGACGCATTTTCTCTCTGCTGCCCACGACCACGCATTCACGGCCGCAACGGCTGCTGGCTATCTCGCACTCATCGGCGGTTTCGATGTGATCGGAACCATCGCGTCGGGCGTACTCACCGACCGCTTCGACCCCGCGCGACTGCTTCTCGCGTACTACGCGTTTCGCGGTGTCAGCCTGCTCGTTCTCGACCCTGCGCTCGCGAACGGCGGCTTCGGCCTTGCCGGTTTCATGGTGTTCTACGGACTCGACTGGGTGGCAACCGTGCCGCCCACTGTTGCACTCTGCGTGCGGCGATTCGGCAACGATCGCGGTCCGCTGGTGTACGGCTGGGTTTTCGCCGGCCACCAGGTCGGTGCGGCAATTGCTGCGTGGGGTGCCGGCCTGTTGCGCGATGCGACGGGTAGTTACGCGACGTCGTTCATGATCGCCGGTGCCGCGTGCCTTCTCGCCGCGTTCGGCTGTTCACAGATGACGACTACGCGGCTTGCTCGGGTCGCACCCGTTGCGACCACACCACGCCTGCGATGACGAGTAACGCACCCACCACCTGAATCGCGCGCATCGACTCATCGAGCAACAACACCAGCCACGTCAGTGCCATCACCGGCTCGCTGGCAGCAACCAAAGCCGCGGGAGCGGGGCCCAACTTCGAGACGCCGAGGAAGAACGCCGTCTGCGACACCACGGTGCTGATGATGCCGAGGCCGAACATGCAGGCGATGGCGAGACCCGTGTCGGGAACCTCCACTCCACCCGACGCCAGCGCAACGACCGTCGCGACTACGAGCGAGCCGACCATTCCCCACGCAGCCGCAACGAAACTGTCGCCCGCCAGATGATGACCCTTCGTGTCGTTGACGATGCGTTCGCTGTAGAGGATGTAACCCGCGTAGAGCGCGGCGTTGAAAAGCGTGAGGACGAAACCGAACAGCGCAGCATCCTGCGAACCGTCGAAAATCTCGGGCACGGTGAACGCGATGCCAACCGTGATGATGCCGAGTGCGGTCCACAATTGACGCGTCGCGGGCTTGCCCAACAACCGGGCACCCAGCGCAACCATCGCCGGATACGTGTAGATGATGATGACGTAGAGGTCACCCGGCAGTTTGTCAACGCCGACGAAGGCGAACCACGCCAACAGCCCGAACAGCAGGCCCATCGCGAATCGCGGACGCCACTCGACGTGCAGTGGACTCGGCCCGCGACGAGCACGCGCACGAAGCAGCACCACGGCCCAGATGACCGGAGTGGCGATCACAAACCGCCAGAAGAGAACGTCGGTCGGGCCGATTTCGTCGAGCAAACGCTTTGACATCACGGTGAAGAGCGAGTACGCCAACGCGGACACGAGTATCCACGCGATTCCGGAACGCTTGTCGGTCATGACGGATCAGGCTGCTTCGCTGAGCACGCCGAGAATGTGGCCGCGAAGTGAATCAATGCCAACCCCCGAGTCGGCGCTGACCCACATCACGTCGCGCTGCGCGACACCACAACCCGCCGCGAGGTCACGCTTGCGCGTCTCGCGCTTCGACGACTTCACCTTGTCGTGCTTGGTCGCGACGATCTGCATCGGCACGTCGTTCGCGTGCAGGTACTCGATCATCTGCACATCCAACTTCGTCGGTCCCACTTCCCCGTCGACCAACACCAACACCTCGACGAGGCTCTCGCGTTCGATGAGGTACGACTCGATCATCTTTCCCCAGCCGGCGCGGATCTTGCCCGGCACCGCCGCGTAGCCATAGCCCGGCAGGTCGACAACGCCACCTCCGTCGGGCAACGAGAAGAGATTCACGAGCTGTGTGCGGCCGGGGGTTTTGGAAACTTTTGCCAAGTTCTTGTGGTTGGCCAGCGCATTGATGAGCGACGATTTCCCCACGTTCGATCGGCCCACCACGGCCACCTCGGCAGCCAAATGTGGCAGGTCGTGGTGGTTGGTCACCGACTTCACGAAAGTGAGACGAAGCGGTGCGGACACGGCGCCGAGGCTACTTTGCGGCGTCCCAAGCTGGCGTAATGCTTTGTGAGACTTACGACGAGGCGTACGTCTCGCGGAGGTCTTTTTTCAACACCTTGCCGGTTGCGTTGCGAGGCAACGGGTCGTTCGTCCAGAACACATGGGCGGGAACCTTGAATGCCGAGAGGCGCGTCTTTAGGTGCGCGAAGAGTGACTCGGTGGACTGTGCGCCGTGGCCGTCCTTCGGCACGACGACGAGCGCGACTTCTTCCATGAGGGTGGGGTGCGGGACACCGAACACGGCACAGTCGGCAACCGATTCGTGTTCGAACACCGCGGCCTCGACCTCGGCGCAGTACACGTTCTCTCCCCCGCGGATCACCATGTCCTTGATGCGATCGACGACAAACAGGAACCCATCCTCGTCGACGTAGCCCGCGTCACCCGAGTGGAACCACCCGTCGGTGAACGACTTTTCCGTTGCCTCGGGTTTGTTCCAATAGCCGCGCACGTTCATCGGGCTCTGGATCCACACCTCGCCGATGACACCCGTTGGCAGATCGTCGCCTTTTTCGTCGACGATGCGAATATCGGTGCCGATCATCGGCTGTCCGACCGAATCCTTCTTTCCGAAATAGGCCTTGCCAGCGTTGCCCACGACGGCCGACGTGGTTTCCGTGAGGCCGTAACCGTTGGTCGGGCTGACCTTGCCGGAGAAATCGCTTTGGATACGCGCGATCGAATCGGGTGGCACGGGTGACCCACCCTGCGAGATCGTCGACAGGCTCGACAGATCGTGCTTGTCGTAGGCGGGGTGCTCGAGCAACGAACGAATGACGGCGGGCACTCCCGAGATCTGCGTGATCTTGTGCTTCTCGATGAGACGCAATGCTTCGGCGGGGTCCCACTTGTATTGCGTGACGAGAGCTCCGCCGGTAGCCGGCGCGACGCTGACGCCCGTGACGCCTGCGATGTGGAAGAAAGGAAACGTCCACAACGCGGTGGGCTGGCGCCGCACCGCGGGCTTCGGCGCATTCGGGTCGGCAAGCGCGGCGTTCTGTGCGGCACGGAAGAGGCCGTTCCACACGTTGGTCACGTGGTTGCGGTTGCTACCCACGGCACCTTTCGGAAACCCGGTCGTACCCGAGGTGTAGAGAATCGTTGCGTCATCGTCGGGGGCGATATCGACATCGGGCAGGTTGGCATTCGCATCGGCGATCGTGTCAGCCCACGGGGTGACACCCGGTCGCGCGTCGCCACGCACGACGACGGCGTGACGTACACCGACGTCACGCAAGAGGTCGTCGCTCAGTCGATCGAGTCGTTCACCGTCGACGATGACAACGGTGGTGCCCGAATCGGACAGCGCATACCTGAGCTCCTCGGCGATCCACCATGCGTTGAGACTCACGCTGATGCCACCGACGCATTGAATGGCCCAGTAGGCGATTGCCCACTCGGGGTAATTGCGCATGCCGATGGCGACGCGGTCGCCTTGGTGCACGCCGTGGTCGGTCAACCAGCGCGCCAATGAACGAACCATCTCGTGCGCCCGACCGAAGGTGATGACGTCGTCGCCGTAGATGAGGTAGGGAACGTCGCCGCGAGCCGCTCCGATCAGCCATAGGTCGCGCAGTGAGGCCGGCGCGGTGGCGAACACACGCAGGGGAACACCGTGAACGGGGACCGTGGAAATTTCGAAGGATCCGCCCGGACCCGTGAGTTGTGCGATGACGTCGTCTTCCCTGGTGCCCATTGCGGGGCGAAGTTATCACCGAGTGAACAGGCGATATTCCAACAAGTAACGGCCGGGCGCGATGCGGTACACCGGCAACGTGTCCGGGCCGCAACTCGCGGTGCCGAGCCCTCGGTGCGCCGCATCGAGATGGACCGTCAAGTGGTCGCGACGCACCAGTTCTGTGCGGTCACGTGCTTCGAACAGATCGGCCGCCGTGTGCCACGTGGCAGAGAATTGGAACGAGTCACACTCGGTTCGAATGCACAATGCTTCACCCGAACGTGGATCGAGGAGTTCCAACTGCGTGCAATTCGTACGCAGACCGAACTCTTGTGGCACGAGGTACGGCAACTCGTCGGGATCGGCCTCCCACGTGCCGTACATTGCCGACGACCGGCGGTCGGGATAGCACTCGTGCGGTCCTTCGCCCACCCAACGCACTCGCGTGAACCGTGCCGGCACGGGAAAAGTGACCCCCACGCGCGGCAGATCGTCGAGGTCTTTGGGGACGTCGATGACGTGACGGAAAGAAACGCTCGCGTCGGCGTTCACGAAGCGTTCAGTTTTGTGCTTCACCAAGTCGGCATCGCGCGCGTCGATGCCCTGCAACTGCCAGCGGCGCAACGACCCGCCGAAACCGACGATCTCGGGCATGTTCTTGAAGCCGTCGTTGTCGACCGCCGCGCGCCAAATCGTCACCTGCGGTTCGATCGAACCGAGCAATTCGGGTACCGGAGTATCGACAGCCCTCCGCTTCGGCCGCTTGGTCTTTGCAACAGAAGGTCGTCGGAGAACGACCTGGTCCCACGCAACGAGGTGTCCATTCGACGCCCACGGTTCATCGCGACGCAGGAACCAACGTAGCGTCAGCCGCACGTCACCGGTCGCCGGTACCGAGGTCGGAACGGGAACAACCACCGACTCTCCAGCGGCCACCGATGGTGTCGACAGAGTTCCGCGACGCCGCACCTGACCGTCGACCACGAGTTCCCATGTGCAACGCAGATGCCGCAGATCGCGGAACGACTGGCGGTTGCGTACACGAAGTCGCCTGACTCCCCCCTGTGCCACAAGTGAAACGGCGACGGGCCGATGTACCCACGCAAGCTCGCGCATCGCCGGATGCGGTGTGAGGTCGCTGTGCATCAGACCGTCAGCAACGAAGTTGCCGTCGTTCGGCGCGTCACCGAACTGGCCGCCGAACGCGAACCGCTTGCGGCCATCGTCGAGTTCTTGAGAGATCCCGTGGTCCTTCCATTCCCACACGAACCCACCCTGCAAACCCGGCGTCTCGTCGAAGGCCCGCCAATAGTCGGCGAGCGAACCGTTCGAGTTCCCCATTGCATGGCTGTACTCGCACATGATCAACGGCCGATCACGCTTCGGTGACTTTCCGTAGAAGACGATGGCATCGATGGGCGCATACATCGGACACACGACATCGGTCGCGCCCTTACCGCCGTCGAACCAGTTCGTGTGGAAGATCGCCGGCTCGTAGTGAACGTGGCGCGACGGGTCGGCCGAACGAATCCACGCTGCCGCGGCATCGTGCACGTCGCCGTAGCCCGACTCGTTGCCGAGCGACCACATCACGATGCACGAGTGGTTTCTGTCGCGCTCGACCATGCGAGTCACGCGCGACATGATCGTGTCGCGATACCGCGGGTCATGGCACAGACTGGTGTTCCACGCGTGGCTCTCGACGTTCGCCTCGTCCACCACGTACAGCCCGATCTCGTCGCACACGTCGAGGAACCGCGGGTCGTTCGGGTAGTGCGAACAGCGAACGGCGTTCACGTTGTGCCGTTTCATCGCCAGCACATCGGCACGCATGTCGTCGACCGTCACCGCCTTGCCGCGCTCGGGATGATGGTCGTGGCGGTTGACGCCCTGAATCATCACGCGTTTGCCGTTCACGAGGAAGTTCCCCTCGCGAATTTCGATGCGGCGGAAGCCCGTGCGTACCGGAACGCTGTCCACGACACGGCCCTGCGGGTCGACAAGCTCGACTTCGATGTCATAGAGGTGCGGTGTCTCCGCCGACCACGGCTTCACTCGTGTCACGCGCGCCCGCACCACCGCGTCGTGTCCGGTGAAGATGTAGGGCCGCACGTCGGACGCAACCACCGACTCGAGCGTTTTCACGACCTTGTCGCCGTGGCTCAACACGACCCGCACCGACCAACCGTCCGACAACGCGGCACCGTCGTTTCGCCCGACGGTGGTGCAGACCTCGAGCAAACCCGAACCATCGTCGTTCAGTGCTGCACCGATCCGGACGTTTGCAACGTGCACGAGTGGGCGTGTTTCGACCCACACTTCGCGATGCAAGCCCGCCATCCACCACTGGTCCTGGTCTTCGACGTGGCTCTGTGCCGAATACCTGCACACCACGATCGCGATTTCGTTGCGACCCTTGCACAGCGCTGCCGTGACGTCGTACTCGCTGGGCAGACGGCTGTCGGTGCCGTACCCGATGAACACCCCGTTGACCCATACCGCGTGCACGCTCTCTGCTGCGCCAACGTGCAGGATCGCGGCTTCGCCCGCCTCGATCTTCGGTGCATCGAACGCACGGCGATACACCACGGTGGGTATTTCGTCGGGCAGTGCCGGCGGCAAACCCGGCCACGGCATCGTGACGTTGGTGTAGTGCGGTAAGTCACCGAGGTCGAAGAGTGTCCAGTTTCCGGGCACCGGGATGCGTTGCCACGCCGAGTCGTCGACCGTTCCCACCGCGTCGGCCGGCACGAGTTCGGGGTGTGCCCACCGCCGAACTGCCCACTCCCCGTTCAACGAGACGCGCGACCGCTTTCGCGATGTGAAAGTGGTGTGCATCGGCAGTCGATTGATCGACAACACCGCAGGGTCGGCCCACGGACGTACTTTGCCGATGTCGGGCAAAGTCACGGAACGACGAGAACCTTCGTGTGTCTGTCGGGTGTGGCGAGTTGCGTGAACGCATCGGCGATGCCGTCGAGGCCAACGCGTCCGGTGATCATCGGACGAACATCAACGGTGCCGTCGGCGATCATCCGCGCGGCGTCTCTGAACTCGTCACCCGTGTACGTGACGACGAATTGCAGAGTCAGTTCCT
>JBEAPO010000001.1:0-8214 GCA_041164425.1 Actinomycetota bacterium | reverse complement strand
ATCCATCACAGACTAATTCAGGACGACGATTCGGCCCAGAAAACCGCAATGGGGGCCGCTTTCGCGACCCCCATTGCTTCGTACTGCTCGCCAAAAGGCGAGGACGAACTAGCTCGTTGCGATCGAACCGTCGATGATTCCGGTCGTGATTGCATCGAGTTCGGCCTCCAGCTCAGCCGTGATGGTCGAGGTGATTGCAACACCCACACCACCATTGGACAGCGTGCCGAGGTAGTCGGTTCCGCCACCCATACCAGCAAGGGCGTCCATGACGGCCTGGAGCACTGCGGCATCGATCTTCTTCAGAACGGATGCCACGTAGACCTCTGCCTGCTCTGGGTTGGACTGGGTCATGTCGACGTCAACGCCGATGATCTTGACCTTGCCAGCCGACTCCATCGCGTATGCAGACGCACCGAGACCCACTGGACCAGCCACTGGGAAGATGATGTCTGCGCCTTCGTCAGCCTGGCTCTTGGCAATGTTCTTGCCGTCGTCCAAGTTGTTGAAGTTTCCGGCGAAGGTGCCGTCCTGCTTGTCCATGTCCCAACCGAGGACCTTGACGCTTGCGCCCTTCTGTGCGTTGTAGTACTCAACGCCCTTGGCGAAGCCCTGCATGAAGATCGCCACCGGCGGAATGTTGATTCCACCGAAGGTGCCGACGATGCCGGTCTGCGTCGTTGCTGCAGCCATGTAGCCCGCGAGGAACGACGGCTGGTCGGTTGCGAAGGTCAGACCCTGCACGTTCGGTGCAGAGGTGTTCGAGTCGACGATGGCGAACTGCACGCCAGGGTTGGCCTCGGCTGCTGCCTTGGTCGCATCTGCGAGCAAGAAGCCGACGGTCACGATGACGTTGCAACCCTTGTCGACGAACGACTGAAGGTTCGGTGCGTAGTCCGCATCCGATGCCGACTCGAGCAAGTCGATGGCGACACCGAGCTCGGCTTCGGCCTGCTGCAGACCGGCGTATGCGATCTGGTTGAAGCCCTTGTCGTCGACGCCACCGATGTCGGTGACCTCACACGCCAAGCCGGTTGGTTCAGCAGCAGCTACTGCTTCCGTGGTGTCCGTCGATGCATCGTCGCTGCCGCATGCGGCAAGTCCGAGCACAGCAACGAGACCAACGGCGAGACCCTTGAAGGTCTTCTTTCTCATTGTTTTCTCCCTCTCACGTGTCTAGATCACGTGCGTTGTTGGTGAGACGAGCATAGTTCACCCCATTGCGAGGGTTTTACGCGAGGAATGACACGGCACGCGCCTGGGCAGTGACTCTGTTCACCCGTTGTTCATCCCAGCCGTGACTTGCCATCAGGCCCTCGAATTCTCGGGTCAGCGTCGTGCGGCTCATCAGTCGATTGTCGGGGTTGATGGTCACCACGAAACCGAGGTCATCCAGCACGGATACGGGATGTGAGACAAGGCTCGGATACAGACCGGTGTGCAGGTTCGACGCCGGGCAGACCTCGAGGGGAATCCCCCGCTCGTGGACGAACTGGGCCACCTCCCCGAAACGCGGCACGGGTCCCGAAAAGTCGATGTCCTCAACGATTCGCACGCCATGGCCGATGCGATGCGCTCGGCAGTCGACGACGGCCTGGCGAATCGACTCCACTCCATCGCCTTCTCCTGCGTGCAACGTCACGTTCCCGCCGGCTTGGTGCACCAGGTCGACCGCGTCCTTATGGCGCACTGCGGGTCCACCTTTTTCGCTCCCTGCAAGGTCGAAGGCGATGACCGTCGATCCGACCCGATCGGCGACGAGACGAGCGACAGCACGCGAGTTGTCCTCCGTGCGCATCGCACAACAAATCAACCCCACGCGCACACCGAGGCGCGACCCAGATGCCTCAAGCTCATCGGTGATGACATCCACGACGCGCTCGAGTGACAGCCCGCCAGAGGTCATCAGTTCGGGTGCGACGCGCACCTCACCGAGGTCCACGCCCTCGGCTGCGACGTCTTCGACCCACTCGCGCGTCACACGGCGAATCGCCTCTTCGTTCTGCATGAGCGAAACGGTGTGCGTGAACGTCGTCAGATACGTTTCGAGCGAGTTCCCCGGCATCCCCTGGTCGAACCAATCAGCCAGCGCCGCGACGTCGGTCGTCGGGAGATCGCGATAGCCCTGCTCGCGAGCAAGTTCGACAATCGTTGCGGGGCGAAGCGCCCCGTCCAGGTGATCATGCAACGTCACCTTGCGCAACGTCGAGAGAAACTCACTCACCAGGTGTCCACCATCGGTCGCTTCTTTCCGGTGCGCGGACCAGCAACCGGACTTGCTTCGAGCGCCGCGATCAATCGTGCGCGCGTCTCGGTTGGCTCGATGACGTCATCGATCTCGACGTGGCTCGCCATCGACAACGCTCCGCCGCGCTCGTACGCGGATGCAATCAACTTCGCTTCGAGCTCCTCGCGCTCGGCAGGAGTTGCAGCGGCCTCAAGCTCCTTGCGGAATCCGAGCCGCACCGCACCCTCGAGACCCATGCCGCCGAACTCGCCGGTCGGCCACGACACGATGAGATCCTTGGCGTGAAAACTTCCGCCCGCCATCGCTTGTGCACCGAGTCCATATCCCTTGCGCAACACCACCGTCATCCACGGCACCGTCACGCTCGCTCCCGTGACGAACAGTCGTGCGAAGTGTCGCACTTGCGCTGAGTGCTCTGCATCCGGCCCGACCATGAATCCCGGGGTGTCACACAGCGAGACGATTGGCAGGTCGAAGGCATCACACAGCTGAATGAACCGCGCCATCTTGTCGGCGGCATCTGCATCGATCGCCCCACCGAGGTGCACCGGGTTGTTCGCCACGATGCCCACTGGACGACCGGCGATGCGCGCGAGAGACGTCACGATCCCTACCCCGAAGTCGCGTCGCAGCTCGAGCACCGAGTCGCGATCCACGATCCCCTCGATCGCCCGACGAACTTCGTAGACCCGCACGCGCTCTACGGGCACGACGTGGGCGAGTGACGCAACATCTGGCTCACTCCACGATGCACGCCTGCCCTGAAAATACGACAGGTATTGCTTCGCGACCGAAACGGCCTCGACGTCGTTGGCGACACGCACGTCGACCACACCGTTCTTGGTCTGCACCTCGATCGGGCCGATCTCGGTCGGAGCAACCACCCCGAGACCTCCGCCTTCGATCATCGCTGGGCCCGCCATCCCGATGTTGGAGTCCTCGGTCGCGATCACGACATCGCAACAGCCGAGCAACGCCGCATTCCCGGCGAAGCAATAACCAGATGCGATCCCGACGAGCGGCACGAGACCCGACATAGACGCAAACGACGCAAACGACATGACATCGAGACCAGCGACGACTGGCGCGTCGGTGTCACCAGGGCGTCCACCACCACCTTCGGCGAAGAGCACCACCGGCAACATGTTGCGACGCGCCACTTCGAGCACGCGATCGGTCTTCTTGTGGTTCACGTACCCCTGCGTGCCCGCGAGAACCGTGTAGTCATAACTCATTGCGAGCACGTTCGCCCGCCCGTCTTCTGCGACGTCGACGTTCACCGTTCCCGTTCCACAGATCAACCCATCGGCCGGCGTGTTTGCGATCAAGTCCTCTTCGCTGCGTCGCTGTCGCTGCGCCGCAACACCAAAGCCGCCGTATTCCTGGAACGAGCCCGCATCCAACAAGTCGTCGAGATTCTCGCGCGCCGTGCGGCGACCCTTCTCTCGTCGCTTCGCGACCGCCTCAGGTCGCGATGAATCCTGCAAGTGTTCGCGGCGTGCCCGCAGACGTGCCACGTCCACTCGATCTCCTGGCGTTGTCGCGGGATCTGCGTCGCTCGCGCCACTCGTGACCTTCGCTGCAACGACTTCGACGAGCATTTGCCCCTCGCGCACCGTGTCGCCGACGGCCACCCATACGCGTGACACTGTGACGTTCTCCGGAGCCTCGACGACGTGTTCCATCTTCATCGACTCGATGACGATGAGTGTTCGACCACCTGAGACAACGTCGCCGACGCTGGGGCACGACAGCACGGTCCCCGTGAGTGGCGACAACACCGGTTTCGCCGCAGCCGACATGCCGCTAAAGGCTACGGATGAATCGGAGTTTCTCCAGCGACGGTCGTGCGATGGAGCAACCGACGCGAGCCGTCGTAGTCATTGATGGCAAGGTGCAGTACGCAACGGTTGTCCCACAGCGCAAGCGTGCCCTCCTCCCAGTGCAAACGGCAGGTGAACTCCGGTTTCGTCGCATGAGCGAAGAGGAACGACAAGAGCGGCTTTGACTCCTCTTCCGTCATCCCCTCGAAGCGCTGCGTATAAACGGGGTTCACGAACAGCGCCTTGCGCTTCGTAATGGGGTGCACGCGCACCACCGGGTGAGTCACCTCACGATCCGCAGTGGGATCATTGCGTGTCATCACGACCGAACGGCTGACCGCAGCATTCGGACCAGGACCCTTGGTGCCGTGTGGCCAGCCCGTCTGCACCGCGGACAGACCAGACAGCATCTCTTGCATGCGCGGCGACAACGCTTCAAAAGCTGCGTACTGGCTCGACCACAACGTGTCGCCACCGAACTGCGGAATCTCACGACCATAAAGAACGGTCAAACTCGGCGGTTGGTCGAGAAACGAAAAGTCACTGTGCCACGTTCCACCGAAGGTTGAGATCTTCTTTTCATCGGCTTCCTTCAACACCGCAATGATGTCGGGATGCTCGTCCAAGTGCTTGACGTACGGCACGCGCAACACCGCACCGAAGCGAGCGGTGACCGCAACCTGGTCTTCAGGCGTGAGATGTTGATCACGCAGAAACACGACTCCGCGCTCGGCGAGCAAGTTCGAGAGTGTTTCAATTTCACCGTCGGATGCCGTGAGGATGTCGAAGTTCTCGACGAAAGATCCACATGCGGGCGCAATAGGGAGTTCGGTGAGCGTCTGTGCCATCGACACAGCCTCGCAGAGTCACCGCCTGCTAAACGGACTCGGTGGGCCAGGTAGGGATCGAACCTACGACCAAGGGATTATGAGTCCCCTGCTCTGACCACTGAGCTACTGGCCCCAATTGCCGACACACCACCTGGTCGGACGCGATGGCGCGCGTCCCGTGGAGCATTGCGCTCCGGGGGTGGGGCTCGAACCCACGACCCACGGATTAACAGTCCGTTGCTCTGCCAGCTGAGCTACCCCGGAAGGATCGCCCAAGCCTATCGGGGCACCACCCCTAGCGACGCAGGAGCGGATTGGCCACGATGCGTTCGATGCACTCGGGATTGGCGAGCGCCTCGGCGTTGCGCACCGGTCGTCCATTGACCGCATCGGCGAGGGCCAACTCGACGAGCTTGTTGCTCCGCGTGCGTGGCAGATCATCCACGGCAACCACGAGTGCCGGCACATGCCGCGGTGTGCAGGCGACGCGGATGCGCTGCTTGATGTCGGCAACCAGTGCATCGGTGAGTTCGATTCCCGAAGCAAGCCGCACAAGGAGCACGATGCGCACGTCGTTCTCCCAGTTCTGGCCGAACACACAGCTCTCCACCACTTGGGGCAGCTGCTCAACGACGCGATAGATCTCGGCGGTGCCGATGCGCACACCCCCGGGATTGAGTGTGGTGTCACTGCGACCGTGGATGATGACGCCGTGAGCAGACGTCCATGACGCGAAGTCTCCTTGCGCCCACATGCCGGCGAAGCGCTCGAAGTACGCGGCGAGATACTTCGGTCCGGGCGATGCCGGATCCGGACAACCCGGATTCCCGTCACCCCAAAAACCGAGTGGCATCGAGGGAAACGGGCTGCGACACACGAGTTCGCCAGAGACATCGGGCGAGGCGACGAGTGAAACCTTTGCTTCATCGATCACATCCACGTCCATGCCGAGCATCGGACCCTGGATCTCCCCCGAGCGCACGGAGGCCCGCGGATCACCGCCGACGAAGCAGCCACACAGATCGGTGCCACCGGAGATCGAGGATAGATGCACGTCGCGTTTCACGGATGAATACACCCACTCGAAGCCTTCCGGCGACAGTGGCGACCCCGTGCTGCAGATCGTGCGCAGGCTGGACAGATCATGGGTTGACATTGGCGCGAGTTCGGCCTTGCGCACCGAGTCGATGTACTTCGCAGACACGCCGAGCAAGGTGATCGCCTCTTCGTCCACGAGATCGAATAGGCGACCCATCGCGGGTGCGGTGGGCGCACCGTCGAAGAGCACCGCGGTCGCGCCGCTGGCGAGCACCGATACCAACCAGTTCCACATCATCCAGCCGGTCGTCGTGAAATACAGCACCCGATCGCCCTCGCGCACGTCGCAGTGGAGCTGGTGTTCCTTCATGTGTTGAATCAACACTCCACCCGTGCGGTGCACGATGCATTTCGGCACGCCAGTCGTGCCCGAGGAATACAGCACGTACCACGGATGGTCGAAGGCGAAGCGTTGCGGCGCGACGGGATTGTTCTTTCCCGAGGAAATGAACTCCTCGTAGTCGACGAGTCCGTTCGCCGCCACAACGTCACCTCGTGAACGAACAACTACGGTCGTCTTGACAGTCGAGAGTCGCTCGCGAATCTCAGCGAGTCGGTCGAGGCAGTCGAAGTCCTTCCCGTTGTAGCGGTAGCCGTCGATGGCGAACAACACGACCGGTTCGATCTGACCGAAGCGATCGACGACACCATTGGCTCCAAAGTCGGGCGAAGCAGACGAAAACACCGCGCCGATCGAGGCAGCTGCCAGCATCACCTCGACGGCCTCGAGCGAGTTCGGCAACCACGCCGCGATGCGATCCCCGCTCGTGACCCCACTCAAACTCAGTGCCGACGCAAGCGATGCGACCCGTGAGGCGAGATCATCCCACGTGCGCACGCGGCGCGTGCCCTGCTCGTCGATCGCGACGAGTGCCTCACCTGACCCCGATCGCGAGAGCAAGTTCTCGACCACACTCAACGTGGCGTCGGGAAAGAACCGTGCGGTTGACGGTTGTTCCGGACTCAATGGCGCGACGAAGACGCGCTCTCCGCGCTCTCCCGTCACCCCGCAGAACTCCCAGACGAGTGTCCAAAACTGCGCTGGCGAAGACACCGACCAGGCATGGAGATCCTTCGGCTCGACTCCGAATCGCTCCCGGGCAACGTCGGCAAACCGGACGATCTGTGCGCCTCTCACCCGCTCAGGGTTCGGCGACCACAACACGGTGCGATCAAGGGGCTGCATAGAGCGTTCACGGTAGTGCGCAGGCTTGTCGGGCTTGGGAGAACCCTTCTCGCAGCGTCTACTCTTGGGCTTGATATATCAGGGCGACGAGGGGGTTGGTCATGAATTGGAACGCGTTCATCACCTGTGCGGTGACGGGGTCTGGCGAGACGACCGCAAAGAGCGACAAGGTGCCCGTCACCCCACAACAAATCGCCGAATCGGCAATCGAGGCAGCCAAGGCAGGAGCCGCCGTCGTGCACATCCACGTGCGCGACCCACGCACGGGTCGC
This sequence comes from Actinomycetota bacterium, assembly GCA_041164425.1. Taxonomy (GTDB): domain Bacteria; phylum Actinomycetota; class Acidimicrobiia; order Acidimicrobiales; family Ilumatobacteraceae; genus F1-20-MAGs119. The sequence continues at coordinate 757 of JBEAPO010000001.1, read as the reverse complement.
GGCTCACGCGACACCGAGTTGTACGCCGAAGTCGTCGACCGCATCCGCTCTTCTGACACTGACGTCGTCATCAATCTCACGGCTGGCATGGGTGGCGACCTCGTCCTCGGCGGCGACGAAAACGTGTTCCCACTCAACGAAGACGGCACCGACATGGCGGGCGCGACTGAGCGACTCGACCACGTCACTCGCCTGCGCCCAGAGATCTGCACGCTCGACTGCGGCACGATGAACTTCGCCTCGGGTGGCGACTACATCATGACGAACACCCCAAGCGTGTTGCGCAAGATGGCCAAGGTCGTCCAGCAACTCGGCGTTCGTCCGGAACTCGAAGTGTTCGACACCGGTCACCTCGTGATGGTCAAGGACCTGATCAAGGAAGGTCTGCTCGATGACCCGATCATGATCCAGTTGTGCATGGGCATCGCCTATGGCGCACCAGACGACCCGAACACGTTCATGGCACTCGTCAATCAGCTGCCGAATGACTGTGTGTTCTCCGCGTTCTCAATCAGCCGCATGCAGCTCCCCTTTGTCGCCCAAGCGGTTCTCGCGGGTGGCAACGTGCGCGTCGGCCTCGAAGACAACCTGTACCTCGACCGCGGACAGCTCGCCACCAACGGCCAGCTCGTGGACCGCGCCCGCAAGATTCTCGAGAACATGAACGTCTCGGTCATGGGTCCAGCAGACGTGCGCGCCAAGCTCAAGCTCACGAAGCATTCCTGAGATGACGACGAACGCTCCCCTGCGCACGGTT